>NZ_CADEPK010000009.1 GCF_902829255.1 Metabacillus niabensis
GGATATAATTATAATAATAAGCATTTTTCAAGCTATCCATTAAGTATTTTTGCAACATATAAGAAATCTTCACTTCAATAAAAAGAGATTTCATATAGAATACGCTTTCAAACCATCACACCTAATAGCATATATATAAAGTATTCAGTTACAATTTTTTGTAAAATGGATGCTTATTACAATCCTAGAATAAGTCCATTTGCAAAAGGATATGCTTTAGAAGTTTTTGTTAGGATCCTGTAATAATATGCAGTTTCCCACATGGTTTTATGCTATAAGGGTTGATGAAAATTAGATAATAAAAAGAAAATACCTTCTTAACAAAAAGTGGAATCCCTTTTTCTTAAAAAGGATGAAACACTGTAACAAGCTACTCCTTTATTTTTGTTTCGTAAGGTTTATTGTGGATTGGCAACTTATAGGAGGTGGTAAAATGAATCAAAATATCATGAAAGGTATCATTGTAGCAATTCTTATTTTAGGAGTCATTGGAATCATTTCCAACCCTTTTTGGTTATTTAGACAAATCGCATTTATGGCAATCCTTGCGATAATCATTTATCTCGTTTACCGTCTTTTTATGAGGAAAAGAATGAGTAAGGAATATGCTTCATATCTGAAAGCTGCAAAACAATCTAAAAAACGATTCAATGACAAGGGAAATCGCCAATCAAATATTCGTAGTTTTTCTCAGGCAAAAAAACAGACAAAAGCCTCTGCAATAAAAAAGAAAAAACAGTCAACACACCTAACTGTTATCGAAGGAAAAAAGGGTAAAAAGAAAAATAGAGCACATCTTTAATACGTCCATGTTTTTAAAAATTCGATTGTTCGTTTTTCACCTAGCTCAATTAGAGCTAGTTTTTTTTCTTCATCTAATGAAAATTCTGTCGTCACAATATCATCCACCGGAATAAAGATAATATCTTTTTCATGCCTACTTGAAATATGACGACTATCATGAGCATCTTTCATTGTTTCAAAAAGTGCACTAAACAATTCGATAGCATTATTTATTTTTCGTTTTGGGCGTTCAGTTTCTTTCATGCTTAATTTAATTCCAAGTACTGGCCTCGATTTCGTTTTATTTGTCTTTTTATCATGTTGAAAAAGCCAAATCGGAAAATTACTTAATACTCCTCCATCGACTATAATATTTGTTCCTGTAGATGAAGCTAATCGAACTGGTTCAAAAAAATAAGGTAAGCTACAACTCATCCTTACTGCTCTTGCGACTGAAAATGATTCCGGGTGGATACCATATTTATGGAGGTCATCTGGGAGAACTATTAATCTACCGTTCGTTAAATCTGAGGCTATCACCCTAAATGAACCTTTTGGTATATCTGCAAATGTAACAATCCCTTTATCCTTTAATTTCATAACAAGCCATTCCTCAAGCTTATTCCCTTTATATAAGCCTAAATTCCAATATAATGAGAGCCATTTCGTAAGCGAAAAAGGAATTAACGATTTCCTTTCATCTAGAAACATTTTCAAATCAATTTCTTCCATCATCTCTAATATTTCATCAGCAGTATATCCAGCTATTACAAATGCAGAAATAATTGACCCTGCACTAGTTCCAGCCAATCGTTTGAATTTAAATCCTTTCATTTCAATTGCTTTGAATGCTCCAATAAGAGCAAAACCTTTAATTCCTCCTCCAGAAAACACACCGTCTATGTACATTTTCTCTCCCCTCCCACACATCTTCCTATAATAGTGTAAGAACAGAGAAAGCAATTTAGACCTGTTGAAAATAAGAAAACCTTAAACTATTTAAACTACTGTCTTTGTATAAACCTACCTATTCCTACTTCAAGTATTACTTTCAACTTGTGGCTTAGAAGTAGTCGTTTTGGTTGCTTTCCTCGTGCAGCGATTGCTTTCCGCGGGATGGATATTTAGCTCAACATGAACCTATCCATGCATTCTACAGGAGTCTTACACTTACGCTCAAATCAACCTTTACAACGTTTATTAAAACAACACTATTTTGGAAAGAGTAAAATAAAAAGAGAGGATAAGTTCATTAACATATCCTCTCTTCCCATATCCTAATCATCACTTTTTTGTATATTCCTCAATGTCGCAACTCTTTGCTCATCTTCTTCGAAAAATTGGACTAGATCTCCAATACGATCAATTGCATTCCAGCTTAAGTGATGCTCTATTCCCTCTACATCATTATATATTTTATCCTCATCTACCCCTATGATTCTTAAAAATTGTTCGAGAAGGTCATGACGATAAACGAGTCTTTTTCCTGTCTTTTTACCTTTGTTTGTTAATACAAGTCCACGGTATTTTTCATAAATTAAATAATCATCTTTATCTAATTTTTGAACCATTTTTGTAACAGAGGAGGGGTGAACTGCCAAAGCCTCAGCAATATCTGAAACACGTGCATATCCTTTATCTTCTATTAATAAATAAATTTGTTCTATATAATCTTCCATACTTGGTGTTGGCATAAAGTTCCCTCCAAATTGCGCCGTCTTTAAACGAAATCAAATTAATTTTACATGAGAAATGAGTGCATGACAAGGAAGAAAAGCTTAATAGCCTTTAGTTAATTAGGAGGCACAAAAATTGCAGCCGCCCTTGTCATTTAATCTTTTTAAAAGCCGCTTACACGATCTCTAAATGTGAACACAAAGAATTTGATATTTCTTTTCATTCTGAAAAAAGAGTCTGACGATATGTCAGACTCCCTAAAATCAAGATTTATAAGCCACACTTTAATTGGGCACCACAACTAGTACAAGTATTACATCCGCCTAAATCCTCGACTGTACCTTCTCGACAAACCGGACATGTATTCCCAACCTCATTACCAATAGTAACATCAGTGGAACGCAGGTCATTGATTGTATCTACTAATACAACCTTCCCTTTTTCCTTATTGTCAACATCTTCGACATCGTCAAATGTATTTTCTTCTGCCTTTAATGTTAATACTTGTGTATCTCGGCTACCGTCAACATAAACGGTACCACCTTTAGCTCCACCTTTGTATAATCTCTCATATACTTTTTCAACTTGGTCAACAGTATATCCTTTAGGAGCATTTACTGTCTTGCTAATCGAGCTATCAATCCAACGCTGAATTACACATTGTACATCGGCATGCGCTTCAGGAGCTAATTCCATCGCAGATACGAAAAATGATGGTAAGTTATTTGGATCCGCTTCTGGATGGCGATCTAAATATTCTTGTACGATATCTGCTTTTACTTCAATAAATTTCCCTAATCTACCGCTTCTGAAATATGAGAATGAAAAATATGGCTCTAATCCTGTTGACACGCCAACCATAGTTCCTGTAGAACCTGTTGGAGCAACTGTTAACAAATGAGAGTTACGAATACCATATTGTTTAACACCTTCACGAATATCTTCAGGCATTTTACTCATAAATCCAGTTTGTGTAAATGCTTCACGAAGACGTGTTGTCTCCCCTTCTTCTTCACCGACTAAGAAAGGAAAACTACCTTTTTCTTTCGCTAATTCTATAGAAGCACGATAAGCAGTTGTCGCGATTGTTTCAAACACTTTATCAACTAACTCATTACCTTTTTCAGAACCATATTCTGTTTCACAGTAAATAAGTAGGTCATGTAACCCCATTACACCTAAACCTACACGACGTTCACCAAGGGCTTGGTGTTTGTTTTCAGGCAGAAAATAAGGTGTTGCATCAATGACGTTATCTTGCATGCGAACTCCGATTTCAACTGTTTTTCTTAATTTTTCAAAATCAACAGTCTTTGTTTCCTTATTCGCCATTTCAGCTAAATTTACCGCCGCTAAATTACAAACAGAGTATGGAGCAAGTGGTTGTTCACCACATGGATTCGTTGCTACAACCTGTTGACCATATGCTTTTGCATTTGTCATATCATTCGCATTATCAATAAAGAAAATTCCTGGCTCAGCAGAATACGTTGCACATATGTTGATTAGATTCCACAAGTCTCTTGCTCTAATTTTACGATACGTACGAACTTTATATCCTTGCTTTTCCCATTCACGAACATCTCCGACTTTATGCCAATTTTCATTGTAGGCTTTCATATTCTCTTCATCGTAGCTTTCTACGTCTGGGAAACGTAGTTCATACTCAGCATCCTTTTCAACAGCATCCATAAAATCTTTTGTTAAAGTAACTGAAATATTAGCACCCGTTAAAAACTCTGGATTATGAACACTATATGTTCCACCCGTACGAAGCTTTAATTCCGCTTCTTTAATGATTTTTTCACTGAATCCACCAGTTCCAGGTATTTGTTTGTAATTAACAATCCCCTGATACATATCGATTTCTTGTTGAGTTAACGGTGTGAATTTTAGTTTATCTTGTGCATATTTCTTAATTGCTTCATCTTTTGTATTTTCAATTAAATAGCGCAAAATTCTAGGGTTTTGCATTTTAGATATTATAAATTCGATGATATCAGGATGCCAATCTGCAAGCATAATCATCTGTGCACCACGCAATTTGTTACTCCTCATTTGTTAGAGGGGCTAGGTCATTTCTGCCTAACTCTCATGCTTTCACATGAGTTCGGACTATATCATCAAGGAATATTCATTCCCTGTCTCGTACCTCAAAAGAAGTTCTTCTTTTGATCTACTTATACCTTATTGTAAAAACGTAGGTACTTTCGATAGTCTCTGAACGTTCATCTTAGTTTCCTAAGATGCTTCGCTGCTGATTGCCCATTATTTATATTCATCATTTTCAAACCTTCACGGTCACTGTTGCCAGTCACGTTGTGGTTGATGAATCTTTAGGGTGTTCCAGCAATTCACGAGATTTTATTCCCGCCGTGTGGATTTAAGATTTAACGGGAACCACCTTGCTCAACAAGATGTGTTAATTTAGCGATATCATCTAACCAAGATACCGAACCAGATGATTTACCATTTACACCACGTGCAAGTGTATTTCGAGGACGCAATGTTGAACCATTTGTTCCAACTCCACCACCACGACTCATAATCTCCATTACTTGTTTCCGATGCTCAGAAATTCCTTCACGGGAGTCTTTTACAAATGGCATAACATAACAGTTAAAATACGTTACATCAGTGCCTGCCCCAGCTCCATATAAGACACGTCCTGCTGGGATAAAATTCAAATTCACTAGCTCTTGATAAAACTTTTCAAACCATTCTTTACGCTTTGCTTCCGTTTTTTCTACCGATGCCAATCCTGTCGCGTTACGTTTTGCAATTTGTTCGTAATAGATTTCAAGTGGTTTTTCAATGACGTCTAAAGAGCGTTTCACAATTCCTGTTTCAACTTCCTCAGGATTATCTAGTGAGTGGCGATACTCTTCTTCAACTAGCACACTTGCCGTTTTCGTTTGCCAATCAATTTCTCTAACATATCCAAGTCCACGTGCAGGAAACTTAGGATCCTCTTTTATTGTTAAAACAACAAAATCCCCTTCTGATAATGTAATCTTCTCTGTATCCTTAAACGTATAACGATCAAGCATAACCAGCCTTGATACACCTTTATGGGTCAACTTCATATCATCTGTTATAGGATGGACTTGTGGAAATGCAGAAATATCTTTATTTAACTTTTCTACATTTAGTTCCATCTTTTGCTCTGTAACAACAGTCATTGTAACAACTCCTTGTTCTATCTCTCTATTAAATCTTCTGATTAAATTTATCACATCGCACCAAACAATTCAATATATAGTATCTGTTTTTTTAAACATAATACTATATGTAGTTTTCAGTTCAACAAACTAGTAATTTGTCAAATTACTAACTCATTAAAAACATAAGAAATAATGAGTTATTATTAGATTACATGTCGAAAAATGCATTTTTTGAAGGATTTTGTCTCTTGCACAAACTAAAATATCTAAAACACTACTCCTTTATAGGTTTTCTTTCGTGTTTGTCGAATAATTTTTATCTGATTTAGTATGCTGTTGGACTATATCCTTTAAATATGGATGGTTGTATTTCCTTGTTTATATTGTTTGCAATCGATTCTAGATTTGATAAATTTTTAGTTTCAACTAAACATTTGCTAATAGTATAACAAACGGAACAAATGTTCGCAAGAGAAATGCGCAACCATTCGGATTGCGCATTATTGCTTATCTTTTATAATTCCATTCATCCGTCTCATATTTTTCTTTAGCAATTTTCTCTACTACTATAATTTCTTCCTTTGTAAGCTCATAAGGTTCTAACTCAATATTTAAACCTTCTTCAAAACCTTTTTTAAACGCTTCTTTTGCTTCTGTAATGGTTACCGGCTTTTCTCGTAAGGAATTTGCCGCAACCGCCTTATCTTTAAAAGCACGCTGCATTCTTTCTCTTACACGATCATTTGGATATTTAAATAAATCGAAAAGCATATCTTCATCTAAATCAAGGAGAATTGAGCCGTGTTGTAAGATAACACCTTTTTGTCGCGTTTGCGCACTCCCAGCTACCTTTCTTCCCTCAACAACAAGCTCATACCATGAAGGTGCATCAAAACATACTGCTGAACGAGGTGATTTCAACCCTTGTTTTTCCTCATCTGTCCGAGGAATAGAAAAATATGCATCTAATCCGAGATTTTTAAACCCTTCTAATATACCTTCTGAGATAACTCGATATGCCTCAGTAACTGTTTTTGGCATATCTGGATGTTCCTCAGATACGATGACACTATATGTAAGCTCTTTATCGTGGAGAACCCCTCTTCCACCTGTTGGGCGTCTTACAAAGCCTAATCCATATTTTTTAACTGCTTCTAAATTAATTTCCTTCTCAACTTTTTGAAAATAACCAATAGATAATGTTGCAGGATCCCATCCATAAAACCGGATTGTTGGAGGAATTTTCCCTTCACTATGCCAATCAAGCAACGCTTCGTCTAATGCCATATTAAAGGTTGGAGAGCAGTTACCCGAATCAATAAATCGCCATACTTCTTTTGCCATATTGTAACCCTTCTTCACAAAAAATTTTCTATTTTAGTCTAGCAGAACTTCAATAAGAAGAAAATAATATTGCATGATTAGCTAATGACATTTTAGTGAAGCTCTTATATAATAATAAAAGTCTATAAAAGTTCCTAAGAACTTATTTTTTAATATTGAAAATGAGATTACAACATAAAGGGAGCGAAAAAATTGTCAATTTCAACTTGGATTCTTATCATTTTAGCAGTAGCGCTAATTGGTTATGCTGTGTTTACCTTTTTCTATCAAAGAAAAATAATGAAACAGTTAACAGAAGAGGAATTTCGTGCTGGATATCGTAAAGCACAATTAATTGATGTTCGGGAACCTAATGAATTTGAAGCTGGCCATATTTTAGGAGCAAGAAACATCCCTCTTTCCCAGCTTCGTCAGCGTTACAAAGAAATAAGACAAGACCAGCCTGTATACTTATATTGTCAAAATACAGTACGTAGTGGTCGAGCAGCTCAAATGCTGAGAAAAAAGGGCTATACTGATCTTAACTGTCTGAAAAGCGGCTTTAAAGGTTGGACAGGCAAGATTAAAAAGAAAAACTAATGAAAAAAGCAAACTTATTCATCATTTGATGATATAGAGTTTGCTTTTTTTTGCTTAATTCAAGGATAGTTAAACCGAATTATTTAGCAAAGCCAATAAGCTGCTTTAACATAGCTATACCTGATTTCTGCTCTTGCTTATTGCGAACTTGTCTATCTTGATATTGTTTTAAAAACGCTAAAAATCTTTCCTCACGTTCATCTGTTTTCTTCAAAATAATTTCCCGTTCTTGGCGAATTGCCTCTTTATATAGTTCACGTTCTTCCTTTGAAGTAATAGATAAACTCGTAATCATTTCCTGTACATCTGAAAACTCAATTCTAGCAACTTCTGTTTGTAATTTCGCCGTGTCGACAATCTTCTGTTGAACAGCCTCAATGATAGTTGCTTCTAGTTTAGATAGTCGATCATTTATATTGAGTAACTCCTTGACTTCTGCTGATTCTATAAAGTCAGAAATCCTATTAAGAGAATTTTTTAATTCATCGTTATCTTCGGTAGATTGACTTTCGACATGATGCATAGCCGTTTGCTTCTTCAGTAATTGCTTGATTGTCATCGTATCAAGATGGTTATCTTTAAATGATTTTATCTTCCTAAACATTTCAATGTTTTCTGCAGACACTAATCTTGAATTGTTACTATCCCTTTCTATTGTTAAAAACTCTGAAAATTCATTCTCCCAGCTTTTTAAGATAAATACTTTTTCCCCTATCAATGAAGCAGCTTTAGAAATTGTTACATACTTTGTTGTCATTCTCTCCACCAACCCTTTATCTATTTACTTTATTTACTTAATTCTTCGTAGTAACTAGCAAATTCCTTCAAGACGACAAAGCTTCTAAAAACTAGTCATATTCTTTAAAGAAATTGGGGAATTCGGCAAGAATAGCTAAATATTCTTTTTTATTTGAAATGGTATTTCAGCAATACATGATTTCTTAGATATTCGGAAAGTCTA
Organism: Metabacillus niabensis; assembly: GCF_902829255.1. Classification (GTDB taxonomy): domain Bacteria; phylum Bacillota; class Bacilli; order Bacillales; family Bacillaceae; genus Metabacillus; species Metabacillus niabensis. The sequence continues at coordinate 8,509 of NZ_CADEPK010000009.1, forward strand.
AACTACACATAATACATTCCTTCATTTTTGAAAAGAAATATGTTCTAAACATTTACTCTTTAGAAAAAGAGCTGACAATTGGTCAGCTCTCAGGTTAAATTAAAATCCTCATCCGTACTGCTAATTACCTGTTACTTAACTATAATATTATTCATTTGCGCAAAAGATTGAATTAATTTTGATAATTTAACCATTTGTGCTAAACGATTTTCTTTTACAATTTCGTTTTCAGCCATGACCATCGTATGGTCAAAGTAAGCATTAATTACCTCTTTAAGACTAGCTAATAGCTGATAACCTTCCTTCTCTTGACCATTTGTCAAAAGAGTAGATACATCTGTCGATATACGTAAATATTCTTTATATAATGTTTCTTCGTATTCATTTTCAAATAATTGTGGGTTAATTTCCTTTTCAATACCTTTTTTAGCAATATTCATTACACGAGACAACGATTCTACTTCCTCTTTAAATCGCTCAGTCTTAGAGATTTCGTTAAGAACTTTTGCGCGATTCACTAATGAGGTTACTTCAATATTTGTCGATTCTAATACTGCATCAACGATATCATGTCTAATTTTCTCTTCTGCAAATACGTGTTTTAGACGTAATTTAAAGAAAGATAAAAGCTCTTGCTTCGTATCAGACTTTGCTTTTTCCTTATAGAAGTCCAATGTCAAATCGAATAATTCAGGCAATGCAAGTTTCCAGTTTTTAGCTAGCAATATTTGGACAATTCCACTAGCCTGCCTTCTTAATGCATAAGGATCCTGTGAACCAGAAGGAATTTTATTAATTGCGAAAAAACCAACAATTGTATCAAGTTTGTCTGCAAGGGCAACTATTCCACCGACATTTGAATTCGGGATCTCATCATCAGCATGTCTTGGCATATAATGTTCGTTTACAGCTAATGCAACTGCCTCTTTTTCCCCACTAATTCTTGCGTATTTTTCACCTATTTTTCCTTGTAATTCAGGGAATTCATAAACCATATGTGTAACGAGGTCAAATTTACAAATTGATGCAGCACGGGCAACATCTTTCTTTTCTTCTTCAGATACCTTTAATTTATCTGATAATATTTCTGCAATTTTAACAATTCGTTTTACCTTTTCTCCAAGTGTTCCTAATTCCTCATGGAAGACAATTTTATCTAATTTCAAAACAGCATCTTCAATTTTTAGCTTTTGGTCTTCTTTATAAAAGAAATTTGCATCTGATAATCTTGCACGTAAAACTTTTTCATTTCCTCTTGCTACATTTTCAAGATGATTGTGGTCACCATTTCGAACTGTGACAAAAAATGGTTGTAATTCTCCGCTCTGATTTCTTACAGGAAAATATCGTTGGTGCTCTTTCATAGTCGTAACTAATACTTCATCAGGTAAAGATAAATAATCCGCTTCGAATTTTCCAAACAACGCAGTTGGATACTCAACTAGATTATTTACTTCTTCCAATAATTCAGCATCAATTGGAATAACCCAATTTTGCTCTGCTTCCATCTCAGAAAGCTGATTAACAATTGCTTCTTTTCTTTTGATAGGATCTGCTAATACAAATTGCTCTAACAATAGCGCTTCATATAAAGAAGGTGCAGCTATTTCAACCTGACTTCCTAAAAAGCGATGGCCAAAAGTATATGAATTAGTTGTTACTCCAGCTATTTCAAATGGGATGATTTCTTTGCCAAACAAGGCAACAATCCACTTAATTGGACGAATGTAACGCATGTCTTGGTTACCCCAACGCATATTTTTAGGAAATGTTAGTCCTATGATAATTTGACGTAATTCTGTTAATAATGTTTTTGTTTCCTGTCCTTTAATCGATTTTTGCACATGGACATATTCGACACCATTTATTTCTTTAAAATAAATATCTTCTACATTTGCACCTTGACCCTTTGAAAAACCAATTGCAGCCTTTGTCCAATTCCCATTCTCATCAACAGCAATTTTCCTTGCAGGGCCTTTTGCTTCCTCTTCAATATCAGGTTGTTTTTCATCAACCTCTTTTACTAAGACAGCTAATCTACGAGGAGTAGAATAAGATTTGACCTCTCCATAAGAAAGCTTTTTATCATTTAGCCACTCAGAAACTTTAGTAGTAAATTGATTAGACGCATCTGTCACATAATGTGCAGGTACTTCCTCTAACCCGATCTCAATAAGTAAATCCTGTTTACTCATTTGCTTCTCCTCCTTCCTTCACTAACATTGGAAAACCTAGTTTTTCTCGTTCCTCATAAAATGTTTTTGCAACTTTACGAGCTAAGTTCCGCACTCTAGCAATATAGCCTGTGCGTTCAGTGACGGAAATGGCTCCTTTAGCATCTAATAAATTAAATGTATGGGAGCATTTTAAAACATAATCATAAGCTGGATGGACTAAGCCTTCATCCATTTGACGAATTGCTTCCTTTTCATAAGTTGAAAACAATTGGAACAACATCTCTGTATCCGATGTTTCAAACGTATATTTAGAATGTTCATATTCCGGCATCAAAAAGATGTCGCGAACAGTAAATCCTTCAGTCCATTCAAGATCAAATACATTTTCTTTATCCTGTATATATGAAGCTAATCTCTCAATCCCATAGGTAATTTCGGCAGAAACGGGTTTACATTCTATTCCACCTACTTGTTGGAAATATGTAAACTGAGTAATTTCCATTCCATCCAACCATACTTCCCATCCCAATCCAGCACAGCCTAAAGAAGGGTTTTCCCAGTTGTCCTCTACAAAACGAATATCATGCTCTAATGGGTCTATTCCTAAAGCACGTAAGGAATCTAAATAAAGCTCTTGAATGTTGTCTGGTGATGGTTTCATAATAACTTGAAATTGGTGATGCTGATAGAGACGGTTTGGATTTTCGCCATAACGACCATCTGCAGGTCGTCTTGACGGTTCCACATATGCAACATTCCATGGTTCTGGCCCGATACTTCGTAAAAATGTATATGGACTCATTGTTCCAGCACCTTTTTCAGTATCATATGCCTGCATTAAAATACACCCTTGATCAGACCAATGCTTTTGTAGTGTAAGAATCATTTCTTGTATATTCATTATTGATACACCTCCATAAAGTTTTCCATATTATAAATAATTAGTGAAGAAAACAAAAAGCTCCCATCCTTATGCCAAAAATCGACATAGGGACGAGAGCTTACCCGCGGTTCCACCCTATTTGCTCACCTAATTATAAAGGCAAGCCACTTTCAATTGCTGCTCCAGAACGCCTTTCATTACGAGCCAATCCTTAGCTTTCACCGTCCTAAGGTCGCTATTAATGGTTATTCGTAACTACTTCTTTCCTTCAACGCAAACTGTTAAATTCTAATTGCATATTAATCTAAAAATTCTCCGATGTCAATATACTGTATATTTTTGTACATAGGTATCATAGCTTCCCCTTTAAGGAATCTAATTGGTTTAAGAAACGCTTTGATTTAAGAGTCAGACCAGAATACTCTTGATAATACGCTTCTATGACATGTTTGATCTCTTTTTTTGTCTCTGGTTTCAAGGAAATCTTCCCTAATCGATTTAAGTCAAAATAATAAAATAATCTAAGTAATTTAGCGGTTGTTTGGGAAATAGGGATTCTATACGGATCAATTTCAAAGCAACGATGACAAATGAATCCTGCTTCTCTAATTGAAAAGTGAAATGTTCCTTCTTTATTTCCACAATTAGTGCAGCAATCTAATTGTGGCTTCAATCCTAGCAAAGGTAATATTTTTATTTCAAATATGCTCATTAAAATATCCGGGTCAACTTCTTCATTCAAATAATCAAGGGTCAGCTTATATAATTCAAATAAAAAAGGATTGCTTTCAAAGTTCTCAGTACTTTTATCAAGTAATTCTGATATGTAAGAGGCATAAGCTGTTAAAAAAATATCCTCACGTATAAACCGATGCGAAAAAATTGTTTCACCTTGCTGCAAACTTCCTAAACCAGTTGATTTTTGAAACAAAAACGTTCCATAAGTAAAAAGTTGGGTAATAGACGTAAGGCGACTATTTGGTTTTTTAGCGCCTCTCGCCATAACCCCAACTTTTCCAAGTTCTCTCGTATATATTGTTACAATTTTATTTGTTTCACCATAGTCCGTCGATCGAATGACGATACCTTCACATTTTTGAAGCAAATTCCCTCACCTTCCAAAGGTTTAGGCAAGATCAGGAAATTGGAAAATCCATTTCAGCTAGTTCATCCTCTTGAGAATCGGGTCCTTCTTCATTCTCCTTTTCTAATTCTTTAAAAAGAAGATACGTATCAATGCTACCTGTCTGAGAAAAAACTTTCCAGGTAAAATCCAACATAAAAACCCCACCTTTCAGTTGTTAAGACTAGCAAACAATAAATCCAATTTCATTACCATTATCTTGACCTGCATTTCATCATTTCATGTCAAACATTTTTTGCTAACAACATTTATGAATAATTTTTTTATCCTCAATATTCATCTTCTCTAAATCCATAGTCTCGCAACTGTGATGCCTTATTACGCCAATCTTTTTGAACTTTTACCCAGAGCTCTAAAAATACTTTTGAACCTAGAAGAGCTTCGATATCGACGCGTGCGCGTTTCCCTACTTCTTTTAGCATACTTCCTTGTTTTCCAATAATAATTCCTTTTTGTGAATCTCGCTCTACAATAATTGTAGCTGCAACATATATAGCCTTATTATTTTCCCTTCGTTCAAGTGAATCCATTACAACAGCAACAGAATGCGGTATCTCTTCTCTAGTCAAATGAAGTACTTTTTCGCGAATTAATTCTGTTATGATAAATCTTTCTGGATGGTCTGTTACTTGGTCATCTGGGTAATACTGTGGTCCTTCTGGTAATAATGATTCAATTTGTTTTAATAAAGTATCAACATTATTACCTTGTAAAGCAGATATCGGAATGATTTCTTTAAAAGGATATAAATTTTTATATTCTTCGATAATTGGTAAAAGCTCATCTGGGTGAATTTGGTCAATTTTATTGATGATTAGAAAAACAGGCGTATTCGTCTGCTTCAACCGTTCAATAATAAATTCATCCCCTCTGCCATATCCTTCTTCCGCATTAATCATAAAAAGTATAAGGTCAACCTCTTTTAATGTATTTTGGGCTACCTTCATCATAAAATCTCCAAGCTTATGCTTTGGTTTATGAATCCCTGGTGTATCGATAAATATCGTCTGTGAATTTTCAGTAGTATAAACACCTTGAATTTTATTACGTGTTGTTTGTGGTTTATCACTCATAATAGCTATCTTTTGACCAATAACTCTATTTATAAATGTAGATTTCCCTACATTTGGTCTTCCAATAATTGATACAAATCCTGATTTAAATCCTTGATTATTACTCATCTAAGTCCTCCGCTGAAAACGCTCCTGGTAGTAAATCTTCTACATTTATTTCCTGTATATCACCTTGTAAATTGGTTAGTATTACCTTCATATCTTTGGGACAAAGCTCTGAAATAACTTGACGACAAGCTCCACAAGGGGAAACAGGTCTTTTCGTATCAGCAATAACTGCTAATGCAACAAAGTCTTTGTCTCCTTCAGAAATGGCTTTAAACAATGCTGTGCGCTCAGCACAATTTGTCATGCTATATGATGCATTTTCTATATTACAACCTTTATAGACTTTTCCATCCTTTGTTAACAAAGCCGCACCAACATTAAATTTAGAATAGGGAGTATAAGCCATATTACGTGCTTCTTTCGCTTCACTGATGAGATGTTCAATATTCACAACATTTCTTCCTTTCTAAATTAACTATCCATTTCTTACTATTATTTTACCTAAACCAATCAGTAATTTCACGTTTTCTTCTAATTTGTTATTTAATTGTAAGAATTTTCGAAATCCACCACAATAAAACTGGATTTCATTCAAATAGGTAAATGTCCATAAACAATAATTAATCCTATTATAACCGAAAGTATTGCATACACCAAAACCGCACCAGCTGCTGCATCCTTTGCAGCCTTTGCAAGGGGTCTTTTTTCTTTTGTAACCAAATCCACGACATGCTCTAAAGCTGTATTGATTAACTCAAGTGAGAGCATCCCACCGATTAAAAATAGTAAAATAACCCACTCAAGTTTTGTAAATGACAGCAGTAAACCGATAATAAGCATCAAAATTGATACAACAACATGTATTTGAAAATTGCGCTCTGTTTTAAATGTCTGCACGATACCGGTCGAAGCAAACCAAAAGCTTTTGTAAAAACGCTTCCATTCAGAGTTCCGAGGTTCTTTTAAGTCCATAACTATTTAAAATTTCCTTTTGTTTAGTAAACATTACTTTCTCGTCTTCCTCTGTCATATGATCATAACCTAATAAATGTAAAAATCCATGAACTGCTAGGAAGCCAAGTTCTCTTAAAAAGGTATGTCCATATTCTTCAGCCTGTTCTTTTGCTCGTTGGATAGAAATAATAATATCCCCCAATACTGGTGGTTGCTCTATACCAATGATTTCAATTTCTCCCTCTCCCATTTCTTCAAGAGCAAATGAAATAACATCGGTAGGCTGATCCTTATCTCGATATTCACGGTTTACTTCTTGTATACGCTCATTCGTTACAAACGTGACTGAAATTTCAGCATCTTGGGCAACCTCTTCCATGTCAGCAGCATATTGTAATAAATCCTCTATTGTTTTAAGTTGTTCTTCGACTAATTCGTTTGTTTCATCAATTAAATCGATGATTAATCTCATGATTGTTTCACCTTCTGCTTTTTCGTTAATTCGGGGTATTCAATTCTTGAATGAAATATCCCTTTAAGTGATTCACAAAATGACTTCGCAATAATATCTAATTCTTTTAACGTTAAATCACATTCATCCAGCTGATGATCCTGTAGTCGATCGGCAATAATCGAACGGACTAATTTTTCAATTTTATCCGGAGTTGGATTTGACATTGATCGAACAGCTGCTTCAACACTATCAGCAATTGAGATGATGGCGATTTCCTTCGTTTGTGGTTTTGGACCTGGATATCGAAATTCTTCCTCATAGATTGAATCATTTGTTTGTTTTGCCTGATGATAAAAATATTTTAACAGGGAAGTACCGTGATGCTGTTCTGCAATATCAATAAATTCCTTAGGCATTTTATGTTTTTTTAGCATGTCCACACCATCTGTTACATGTGCAATAATAATATTTTTACTTAACTGTGGTGACAGCTTATTATGTGGATTTTCAATATTCATTTGGTTTTCAATAAAATACTGTGGCCGCTTTGTCTTACCGATATCGTGATAATAAGCACCAACTCTCGCTAATAACCCATCTGCCCCTATTGCTTCACAAGCAGATTCACTTAAATTTGCAACCATTACACTATGGTGATACGTTCCAGGTGTTTCCGTTAAAATCTTCCTTAATAATGGATGATTCGGATTCGACAGCTCAATTAATTTCATTGTTGATAATATACCAAATCCGGTTTCGAAAAATGGCATAAAGCCTATTGTTAACACAGATGCCACTAACCCAGAAACACATGCCATAATAAAGTAAGTTCCAATTTCAACATTTGTATAGCTTCCATTACGGATTAGCAATATCGCAAGAAGAACTAAACAATTCATAATTGAAACAAATAAACCAGCTTGTAAGATTTTTGAACGGAGATTGTGGTCACCTAAAAATAATATACCTACTAGGCAAGCAAATAAGTAATAAACACCTACTGAAAAATTAAAGCTCCCTGTAACTCCTTCATTAAAAATGATACTGCCACAAATTGCAAAAATCATTGAGGTTAAAAAGGCTATTCTCTCATTAAGCAGTAGCTTTACAAGCATAGCGCCCATTGCAACAGGTACTATATAACCGATATGGTTATAATCGATTTTCTGAAATAAGCTTAAAATTTTCATTAATAAAAGGGTAATTGTAAAAATAAAACAATATAGAAGTAAGGAATTATTTTTAATTTTATTATCCTTTTTTTCAAAAAAGTAAATGATACCCGTTATTATTAGTAAAACGAGAATACCTAATCCTATGAAAGGTTTGTAAGATATCTGGTCATCTAGTAAGCCAACCAAGCCTAATTTACGGTATACTTCCCGACTAATAAGTTCACCCTCATCTACAATGATTTGACCTTGTTTAATTTGTACTTCCTTAACTTCTTCTGATGCCTGTTGCCTTTTCTGATTAGTAGCATCCAAATCTAGGAAGTAATTCTGGGCTATAGCAAATCTTGCAAGGGTTATTGAAGATTGGAGGACATCCTTTTTTAAAGAGTAGGACTTTAATTCCTCCTCCACCTGATTCTTTGCTTCAGTTAACTGGACGATAGGTATTTCCTTGCTCATAGCATTATTTACTGCAGTAACAACAGCATTCTTAGCTAGTGTTACATCCTCATCTGACGCACTCATCAATGGCAAGAACGTTTCTTTAGGAATTTTTTCATTTATGGTATCCGTTAATTTTTCGTTTACTAGGCGGTTAACTTTTTCTTCTGGAGTAAGAATGGTTTCCTCTTTATCAGAGGTTTCAGTGTTGGCGCCTTCTTTTCTTACCTCGATTATTGCATCAAAAATCGATGAGATAAGATTTACTTGATCTTCAGAAATATTCTTATCTAGAACATATTGATCCTCAACAGAGTCATATGCCTCCTTCTTTTTCCTTTCTGTTTCTTCTTTATCAACAACAGTCGTTGGTGCATAAATTGTTTCTTTTGAAGGTGTAAAAGGTTCAATATCAAGAGTTTCAGGTTTTACATTGCTAAACAATGCAGCATAAATGATAATTGCAAGTACGACATATATCATAGCATGTAAAAATTTATGATTTTTAAACTTCTCTAATACATTTGGTTTTTTATTATTTTTCTTTTTCTTCTCTTTTTTCAAGGAAAGACACCACCTTATCTACAAATAAAGCTCCATATTATCATCATTCAATAGTCGTTTCTTGTCCATTATTTTCTTTTATCAGTCATTGTTCAACTCTTAAAATCATTTTACAATTAAAATCATGACTTTTTAACCCCTTTTTTATGGGTGACATTATCTCGTGTTTTAAAAGAATAACAGAAAAGTGACCCGAATTATCGGTTCGGGTCACTTGCTTTCATTTGAATTTTCATATGCAGCAATTATTTTTGCAACGAGTGGGTGTCGAACTACATCTGATTGCTCTAAAGTTATAAACGATATTCCTTGAACATTTGAAAGGGTATTTTCTGCTACTGCTAAGCCAGAATTTACTCCCTTTGGTAAATCTACTTGAGTAATATCGCCTGTTATCACCATTTTAGATCCAAATCCTAATCTTGTTAAAAACATTTTCATTTGAGCTGGTGTTGTATTTTGCGCTTCATCTAGAATGACAAATGCATCGTCCAATGTTCTCCCACGCATATAAGCTAAGGGGGCAATTTCAATTGTTCCCCGCTCGATTAACCTTTGAGTATGTTCCATACCTAAAACATCATGCAAGGCGTCATAGAGGGGTCTTAAATAAGGATCTACCTTTTCCTTTAAATCCCCTGGTAAGAAACCAAGACTCTCCCCTGCTTCTACAGCAGGACGAGTTAAAATAATTCTTTTAATACTCCCATTTTTTAATGCATTAACAGCCATTACAACTGCTAAATAAGTCTTACCAGTTCCAGCTGGACCAATTCCAAAAACTAAATCGTTTTTCTGAATTGCAGCAATATAATGGCGCTGTCCTAGAGTTTTAACTCTTATTGATTTCCCTTTAGCAGTTTTTGAAATTTCCTGTACATATAATTGTTCAAACTGTTCTAACTGCTGTTCTTTCGCCATAGTGATTGCGTAAAGAACATCTCTCTCACTAATATTTATTCCTCTACGAATAATAAGCAGTAGCGATTTTAGTAATTCATCGACCAAATTAACATTTTCCGACTCTCCGGAAACAAATACTGCTTCACCACGCGTAACGATGGAGACATTTAGTTCATTTTCAATTCGTTTAAGATGAACATCATGATTACCAAATAGAGCAACTGCTTCATTTGGATTTTCTAACTGCTGGTTTAATGTCACTAATTCTTCTGGCATTCTTTAATCTCCCTGAACAATTGGTGTAGTTTTTACGATATTTTCTAACACTTGGTAAAGAACGGTTAATTTAACTTTACCATTCTCTGTAGTCTCGTGCAAAATTTTTTCTCCAATTACTTGTTCTTTTTCATCTAAATTTTTTTCAATATCCTTTTTGCCGCGATCTAATGCAGCCTCTTTAGCTTGTTCTACAGAATAATCTCTAGATACTTCTTCCTTTTCGCGATAAATATCTTTTGAATAAGCTATTGGCAAAGTAAAATTTAAAAACTTTAAATATCTAACATCATCTTCAACTTCATACTCTCCATATTCCGGTTTACCAAAACCCCAAACAGGGATGTTGAGTGACCCCACCTTAATACGATGTTTAACTTTATTTTCACCAGTAAAAACTTGAAACGATGTCTTTAATGGAATTGTAATTGTTGATTTGTACCAGGTTTCCCCGAAAATTTCTGCTTTAGCAGCAACTTGCTGCTGTTCATCCTCTTTCCCTATCAATCCAGATACTAATATTTGCCCTTTTTTCACATGCTCATGTAAAGTTGTCATTGGCTGTCCTTGTTCAACAAACATTTTAGCAATAGTTGCTTCCTTTTCAGCAATTATATGTCTCGGACTTACCTTTTCTGTTTCTTCTGGTTGATTCTTTTCTACAACCTTTAAATGGTATGTGGTTCCAGTAAGTTCTACCCCAACCCATGTAATTTGATTAATATTATCTGTTAAGGATTTTTGAATTTCATCTGGATTATCAACGAAAAATTGAAATTTACCAGTTTTTACTCCAATTCGAGAAAGTTCTTTTTTGATTAAATGTTCCGTCTCAGGAGTTGCGCCTTCAATTTTTATCCCCCAAATCATATTTGATAAAGCGAAAATAACAAGTAAAAAAGCAAGTAATCCTATTACAAAGCCACTATTACGATATGTCCTTTTTACAAAAAATGGCATTCCGATTCGCCGCTCAAATTTACATGAACAGTCATGATTTCTTACAACCTTTCTTAAGGCATGTACATCTTTAAGGCTAACAAAAAAGCTCATTGTTTCCTTGCTCGTTCTTTTCACTTTCCAAACAACAATTTTTTCCCGTACACATTCATTTAAGAACCGCTCTGTTCCCCTCCCACTAATACTAACTTTAATTATACCGTATAAATAACTCGTCCATTGATTTCTCATCCTTCTCCCCCTATCTTAACTGTTTTATATGTAAATAGATCTGCTGTGCATTTTTTGGGAAACACAGCAGACGAATCTGTGCATTTTTATTTCTGACGATATATCTTTATTCATTTAAAAATTGCACTTGACTTATTTTTCCTTCTAGAAGAATTTCTTCCGGTAAAATTGTTTTTATGACAAAAGCCTCACCTTTAATTAATAATTGTCCTTGTTTTAATAAAAGTCGAAGCTCTGTATCGGTAAAAGCAAGGAGTCCGCGATGATTTTCTATGTATATATGAAGCTGTCCTACCATCGTAATTCTAGGAAGATCCATCATGACGTCGGGAGGAAGGTCAATTGTATTTGTTATCCATTTTGTTAGCTGTTGTCGCCATTTTTTCGCCAAAAAAAAGACCCCCTTTCATCTCATATGTATGAGAGAAAGTAGAGTCTTATAACATGATTTATGATGAGAAGTTAAGAATGTCGTTTATTTCTTGTATAATGTGGGTTTTTTGACCTTGGTGGCCCTAATATTTCACTCCAGATTACACCTTGTATTGCATTCCTGCGGTCTACTATTAATCGATTATCTCTAACTGGGGAGGGATTTTGCTTCACTTGCTTATATGATTTTCCCCGAATTTTTTGCTTAGCATCTATGTTTTTTTGATAGTTCCCAACTTCTGCTTTTTGCATTTTCTCATATGCCTGCTGTACAGTTTGTCTCGTTTTGTGTTTTTCTCTTTTTTCTTTATGGCGTTCAACGGTTGTCATAACTGGCTTTGGTAGTTTTTGCTTCGGTTTATTGTTCGTCTGTTCCTTTTTCTTGTTAGAATCTTCATCTTTTGAAAAAAATAGCTTCGTAATCAAACCTACTATTATTGCCCAAACTAAAGGATTTGTAAAAATCTCAAACAAATCCATACGAGATCCCTCCTTTTTATGAAGGATTTTGAGCCGAAAATACATTGTCCATGTCATTCGGTACTTCCATCATCATTTAACACGTTTTTTTCGGTCTATAAGTGTTTACTAGCAATTAACAGCCAGTTTTTCTTTACCTGTAAACAACCTTAAGATTTAGTTACATTACTAAGCTTTACTTTTTAATACTCATTATTATCATTATGGTCTTGATTAGTTTTTCCGATAGAATCTCTCATATCAGTGTCAGCAGATATATTTTTAAAATTCATATAATCCATAACACCTATATTTCCTGAACGTAACGCCTCAGCCATTGCTAAAGGTACTTTCGCTTCTGCTTCAACTACCTTTGCTTTCATTTCCTGTACTCGCGCTAACATTTCTTGCTCTTGTGCAACAGCCATTGCTCTTCGTTCTTCCGCTTTAGCTTGAGCAATCTTTTTATCCGCTTCAGCTTGCTCAGTTTGAAGCTCAGCCCCAATGTTTTTACCGATGTCTACATCAGCAATATCAATGGACAGAATTTCGAAGGCTGTTCCTGAATCTAACCCTTTACCTAAAACAGTTTGCGAAATCATATCTGGATTTTCCAGAACTTTTTTATGATCCGTTTGCGAACCTATCGTTGAAACAATCCCTTCACCGACACGAGCAATAATTGTTTCTTCTCCGGCTCCCCCGACTAAGCGTTCAATATTTGCTCTTACAGTAATTCTAGCTTTCGCCTTCACTTCAATACCATCCATTGCAACACCAGCGATAAAAGGTGTTTCAATTACTTTTGGATTTACACTCATTTGTACAGCCTCTAATACATCACGTCCAGCAAGATCGATTGCAGCACAACGTTCAAAGGTTAACTCAATATTCGCACGTTCTGCAGCAATAAGCGCATTTACGACGCGATCAACGTTCCCCCCTGCTAAGTAATGACTCTCTAATTGATTTGTCGTTACATTTAAGCCAGCTTTATGTGCTTTGATAAGGGGATTTACAACCCTACTTGGAATAACTCTTCGAAGCCTCATTCCAATTAATGTGAAAATACTAATTTTCACACCAGCTGCTAATGCAGAAATCCAAAGTGCAATTGGTACAAATGTAAAAAATACACTTAATACAATAATTCCGAGGATAATTAATCCTATTGGTAAAATTAACGATGCTTCCATTTTGAACCTCCAACTTGTTTTTCGTTTTCATCCATTGTTAAATTTCTCTTACAACGATACGTGAGCCTTCAACTTTCACTACCTTGATCTTTTGCCCTTTTTCAATATATGTCCCTTCTGATACAACATCTACTCGTTCATCTATAATGAGAGCTGTACCAGACGGTCTTAATATCGTCAATGCAGTACCTTCTTTACCAATTAAATCATTTCTTGACTTATTTGAGACATAGCCACTTTTAGTATTTGTAGAGTCACGCAAGATAAATTTATTAAACAGTTTCATACGCTTTCCAAACACCTTTACTAATAAAATAGATGCTACGATTGCAATTACAAATGCAATCAATAATGAGATAGTCATATTCATAACATTTCCAGAAGCAATATAAAGGCTTGCAACAATACTTGCAAATCCTAATACACCTAGTATACCACCAGGAACAAATAATTCTGCAACGATAAAAGCAATCCCTAATACAAAAAAGACAATTGCCTCCATCCCAGCTAATCCTGCTACATAATGACCATAAAAAAATAACAGCAAAGAAGTTAAACCTGTGAGCCCTGGTAATCCAAACCCTGGAGAATATAGTTCTGCAACTAACCCTAAGCTTCCGATCGATAATAATATCGGTACAACTACAGGGTTAGTTAAAAATCGAGCGATCTTAACAGCTAAACCCTCATCTGCATAAGTAATTGCATCAGTTAATAATTTTTTTTGCTCCAAAAGTTCATGGATATTTTCGACCGTTCCTTCAGAATAACCAACATCTTTAGCTTGTTTAGTTTCTAGTGTAAGCAAATCCCCTTTTGCTGCACCATATTCAGGTAGATCAATTTCCTTATCTACCATTGCTAATGCAAACTTAGGGTCTCTCCCATTATGTTCCGCAGCTTCCTTCATCTCGGCTAACCATAATGATTGTGATTTATCATCTGCAGCATTTCCATCGCCAGTAATAATCGCAGCAGAACCGATCTTACTTCCAGGAGCCATATAAATGTCATCTGCATTTAAGGCAATATATGCCCCCGCTGAGATAGCCCTTTTATTAATAAATGCAGTTATTGGTATATCACTAGCGCGGAGTGAATCTGCTATTTCTAATGCTGCTTCAACCTCTCCGCCTAATGTATCTATTTCTAATACAATCTGGCTTACATTATTTGATTTTGCTTCAGAAATTGCTTTTTTAATATACTGTGACAATCCTTTTTCTACAGTACCCTCTAATTTAATGACAAATACTTCATTTTCAGTATCAGCCTTTATGATAGATTGTGAACTATTGAAAAGAGCAAGAATAATTGCAAAAGTAAATAAAAATTGATAAAAGGGTTTTCTCAAGTAGTTTCTCCCTCCTTTCTCCTTTGACTTATGTAATATGTAATACGTTTATAAATAAGGATAGTTTCATGTTTTTTTTTAAAAGAATACTTTGTGAAGTTTCGTTGAATTACAAAATAAAAAACACCTTGCATAGCAAGGTGTTTTATTATTTTATGATAGCTGTTTTAACACAAGTTTATTAACAAGACTTCCGTCTGCTTTTCCCTTCACCTTGGGCATAAGTGCTCCCATAACTTTCCCCATATCTGCTTTAGAAGTAGCATTTACTTCTACAATTGTTTGTTTAACAATTTCCGATACTTCTTCTTCAGAAAGCTGTTCAGGCATATAATCGACTAAAATATCGATTTCCGCTTGTGTTTTTTCAACCAAGTCCAAACGATCAGCATTTTTAAATTCCTGGAGGGAGTCTTTACGTTGTTTTAATTCGCGAGAAAGAACTGTCAATTCATCTTCTTCCGACAATTCATTTTTGCCAAGTTTTATTGCTTCATTTTGCAACGCAGCCTTGACCATTCGAATGACAATTAATTTGTCTTTTTCTTTATTTTTCATCGCTTGTTTCATATCTTGATTCAATTGCTCAAGAAGACTCATAAGTACACCCTCTTTTAGAATTTGCGCTTTCTAGCTGCTTCAGACTTTTTCTTACGCTTTACGCTAGGCTTTTCATAGAATTCGCGCTTTCTTGCTTCTTGTATTGTACCACTTTTAGATACAGTACGTTTGAAACGACGAAGAGCATCTTCAAGCGACTCGTTTTTACGAACGACCGTTTTTGACATTCTCTTTCCCTCCCTCCGAATACAACCAATCGACATCTTTAAATAAAACATGTCTTAAAAGATAACATGTACTTTGCAATTATAATATAACGAATTATTAAGGTCAACTCATATAGTAAAAAGATCCGTGTTAAATGTTGTTTATTTTATATAATTTATTCTTTTGCCCGTATTCAACTGTTTGTATCGATATTTTTTTGCTTTATTTACCTTATTAATAATCTGAATTTGATGTTTCACCTTTTACAATCGATACCCCTGAACTAGCACCAATTCTAGTAGCCCCTGCTTTAATCATTGCTTCGGCACCAGCCGTATCTCTAACTCCTCCAGAAGCTTTTACACCAATTCCTTCTCCGACGGTTTTGCGCATAAGACTAATATCTTCTGTTGTCGCACCACCGGTAGAAAATCCTGTAGATGTTTTTACAAAATCTGCGCCTGCCTTTACTGCAAGTTGACAAGCACGTATTTTTTCTTCCTCTGATAACAAGCTTGTTTCGATAATTACCTTTGTTAATGCTTTTCCTCTTGCTGCATCAACAACAGCTTTAATATCACGTTCCACTAAGTCATCATTTTTATCCTTTAGAGCGCCGATATTAATAACCATATCAACTTCTGTTGCACCCTTTTCAATCGCATCCTTTGTTTCAAAAGCCTTTGTTTCAGTAGTAGATGCTCCTAATGGGAAACCAATTACCGTACAAACCTTTACGTCACTCCCTTGAAGTAATTCAGCAGCTTTCTTTACCCAAGTTGGGTTAACACAGACAGATGCAAATTGATATTCTTTTGCTTCCTCACAAAGTTGCTTAATTGTAGCGGCAGTTGTATCAGCTTTTAGTGCAGTGTGATCAATCATATTTGCTATATTTACCATATGTATATCTCCTTTCATTAAATAAGATGTCTGACTTCTAACATCTTATCATTAATGGATTCGAAATCCAAGATACTCCACATAAATAAAGGATTGATGATTAATATCACCAATCCTTTATTTACACTTATGAAGATAAACGAACTTGAGATAATGTATCAAATGAATCTTCTACAACTCTAACAAATTGTCCTTCATTATATGGATATCCAGCTTTTGAAATTTTCACTTTCACAATTTTCCCAATCATTTCCTCAGTCGCTTGGAAAACAACTTTTAAATAATTATCTGTATACCCTACAAATAAATCATCATTTTCTTCCTCTTTAAAACGTTCCTCTGGAATAACTTCCAACACTTCATCTTCAAATTTTGAAGCATATTCTTTAGCTAGCTGGTCTGATAATTGAATGAGTCGATGTACACGATCATTTTTTATTTCTTCGTCGACCTGATCATCCATTCTTGCTGCAGGAGTACCCGTACGTTTTGAATATGGGAAAACGTGTAGCTCAGAAAATTTATGTTTTTGAATAAAATTGTACGTTTCCATAAATTCCTCTTCAGTCTCACCAGGAAAGCCTACAATAACATCAGAAGTAATTGCTAATCCAGGCAATGCCTCTTTTAGGCGTTCAATTCTTTCTGCAAAAAATTCCATTGTATATTTTCTGCGCATACGTTTTAATACCGTATCAGATCCTGATTGAATTGGAATATGAAGGTGTCTAACTACTTTTTTAGAATTCTTTAATACTTCAATGACCTCATCAGAAATTTGGCTAGCTTCAATTGAAGAAATACGTATCCGTTTTAAGCCATCCACTTGCTCCTCTAAGTCACGTAAAAGCATTGCCAAGTTATAATCCTTTAAATCCTCACCATATCCACCAGTATGGATTCCTGTCAATACAATTTCTTTATAACCGGCTTGTACTAATTGTTTTGCTTGTGATACAACTTCCTTCGGATCTCTTGAACGCATTAAACCACGAGCCCAAGGGATTATGCAAAACGTACAGAAATTGTTACAACCCTCTTGGATTTTTAACGAAGCTCTTGTACGGTCTGTGAAAGCCGGAACATCAAGCTCTTCGTATACTCTTGTTTTCATAATATTTCGCACACCATTAATTGGTTGGCGTTCCTGTTTATATTGCTCAATATATTCCAACATTTTCACACGGTCTTGAGTACCAACAACTATGTCAACTCCTGGAATTGCCATAATTTCTGCAGGAGATGTTTGAGCATAACAACCCGTTACACAAATAACACCATCTGGGTTTTTCCGGATCGCTCTACGGATAACTTGACGACTTTTCTTATCGCCTGTATTCGTAACAGTACAAGTATTAATTACATATACATCAGCAATTCGTTCAAAATCAGTTCTTTCATAGCCTGCTTCTTTAAACAATTGCCATATAGCTTCTGTTTCATAATGATTTACTTTACAACCTAAAGTATGAAATGCAACAGTAGGCATGTTCTCACCTCGATAGTTCGAAATAATAAGAAACAGCTGATAATAAATATAAAGGGGCTGTTTCAGTTCTTAAAATTCTAGGTCCAAAGCTACAGGTTACAAAACCTATCTCTTCAAGACTTGCTACTTCCTTTTCCGTTAATCCACCTTCAGGACCAAATACAGCGATTAATGATCCACCTTCTTCTAAAGCAGAAAGTGATTTAGCAAGATTTTTACTTTCACCTTGTTTAGCTGTTTCTTCGTATGCAACGATTTTTACATCGTAGTTGTTAGAAATCTCTAATAAACGATTAAATTGCAAAGGTTCAGAAACATCTGGCACCTTATTGCGATATGATTGTTCTGACGCTTCCTTCGCTATCTTTTGCCAACGTTCAAGCTTTTTTTGAACCTTTTTATCTTCAATTTTCACAATAGAACGGGCAGCATTAAAAGGGATAAAGGAAGAAGCACCTAATTCGGTACCCTTTTGTATAATCCATTCAAGCTTATCCCCTTTAGGCAACCCGCTCGCAATGGAAATAGAAACAGGTAATTCACGATTAACTGTCATCCATTCTAATATAAAACAGTTCACTTGATCACTGGTAATTTCAGCAATTTCACATAGAGCTTCATATCCATCTTTTGTACAACATACAATTTTATTCCCCTGTGTCATGCGAAGGACACGTGAAATATGATGTACGTCATCACCAGTTATTTGAATATTAGAGGTTAATTCTGATTTATTATTATTTATAAAATATCTTTGCATGACATTCACCTTAAATAGAAAAATCTATTTTTTCTTTGCAATAAACGCTACCCAATCTTCCATGACCATTGTTTCCTCGATAATAAAACCAGCTTTAAGCAACGCATCTTTTACTTCTTGCTTTTTATTTTGAATAATACCAGAAGTGATAAATGTTCCGTTTACTTTTAGTGTTTCATAGGCTTTATCAATAAACCTAACAATAATTTCGGCAAGAATATTAGAAACGATTAAATCAACAGGTCCCTCGATACCATCTAACAAATTATTTTGTGAAACAGTTACTACATTTTGTACTTTGTTTAACTTACAATTTAAACGTGCACTTTCAACAGCAACCTGGTCTAAATCAAGTGCTACTACCTGTTTAGCACCAAGTAATCCAGCTGCAATACTTAGTACACCAGAACCTGTTCCAACATCAATGACTTTATCACCTTTTTTAACTGTATCCTCTAATGCTTGAATACATAGTACTGTTGTCGGATGTGTCCCCGTGCCAAATGCCATTCCTGGATCAAGCTCGATAATAAGTTCGTCTGAACTAACCGGTTCATAGATCTCCCACGTCGGAACGATTGTGAATTTTTCTGATATCTTCACTGGGTGGTAATATTTTTTCCAAGCAGTTGCCCATTCCTCTTCATTTACCTCGCTAATGGTTACATGATTTCGACCTAAATCAATATCATATATTAACAAGTTATTGATGGAATCTTTAATCGCTTCAACCGTCTCTCCTAAGAAGCTGTTTACAGGTAAGTAAGCTTTGATAATTACCCCTTCTTCTGGGTAATCAGTTGGATTTAGTTGGTAGATTTCACCGAGTTCTGTACTTCGCTCTTTGAATAAATCAGCAATATCCTCTATTACGACACCACTAGCTCCTGCCTCATGTAAAATATTTGAAATGGGTTCAACCGCTTCTTGTGTTGTATGGATACTAAATTCTGACCACTTCATATCTACCAACTCTCCAATCTTTATCTAATAATATTCTTATTCACCTTTAAAAGCTCGCTTTACTTTATCGAAAAAGCTTTCTTCATGTTCATCAGGCTTTGATCCGCTTATTTCAGCAAATTCACGCAATAAATCCTTTTGTTTCTCAGTTAGGTTTGTAGGTGTTAATACTCGTAAAATGACGTATTGATCACCCTGTCCATATCCCCGAACATTCGGAACACCTTTCCCTGATAAGCGGAATTTCTTTCCAGTTTGTGTTCCAGCAGGCACTTTTAATTTAACTTTCCCATGTAATGTTGGAACTTCAATTTCATCACCTAATGCGGCCTGTGCAAACGTTAATGGCATTTCACAGTAAATATCGTCACCATCTCTTTCAAAGAACTCATGCTCTTTTACATGGAAGACGACATATAAATCACCTGGAGGTCCACCATTTACACCTGGTTCACCTTGTCCAGATACACGCAATTGTTGTCCATCGTCAACACCAGCAGGTATTTTCACTTGGATTTTTTTGCGTTTTTTCACTTTACCGGTTCCACGACATGTTCCACATTTATGCTTAATGATTTTGCCTGTACCTTCACAGTGATGACAAACTCGTCGATTTACGATTCGTCCAAAAGGAGTATTTTGTTCAACATTTAATTGACCACTTCCGCCACAATGTGAACAGGTTTCAGGTTTTGTGCCTTTTTGAGCACCTGATCCATGACATGTCTCACATGTTTCTTCCTTTGGTATTTCAATAGTCGTTTCTTTACCAAATACAGCCTCTTCAAAATTGAGAGTCATCGTATATTGTAAATCTGCACCTTGTCGTGGTGCATTTGGGTCACGTCGTCTTGTTCCACCGCCAAAGATTGAGCTGAATATATCTTCAAAGCCAAAACCATCTCCACCAAAGCCAGCACCGCCACCAAAGCCTTGATTTGGATCTGTATGACCAAATTGATCATAGTGGGCTTTCTTTTGGTCATCACTTAATGTTTCATAAGCTTCTTTAATTTCCTTAAATTTATCAGCAGCATCTGCTTCTTTATTTATATCAGGATGGTATTGTTTTGATAATTTACGATAAGCTTTTTTAATCTCATCTTTTGACGCGTTCTTACTTAACCCAAGTACCTCATAGTAATCACGCTTGCTCATAATTTCTCACTCCCGATTTTCTCACATAAGGTAAATTGTATCACTCTCATTAGTCTATTAGCAACTAATTGTTGTTAGAGACCTCTATTTCTTCATCATTCCCTTGAAAAAATCACACCAAAAAAGTCAAAGCCAAGACAAGCCTGACTTTGACTTCTTAACAAGAACAATTATTTATTATCCTCATCTTTTACTTCTTCAAATTCAGCATCGACTACATCGTCATTTGCTTTTCCGCCTGCAGCTTCTCCACCTTGTCCTGCTTGTGCTTGTTTTGCTGCTTCTTCATATAATTTAACAGAAAGCTCTTGTACAATCGTTTGGAGTTCTTCCTTCTTAGCTTTGATTTCATCTAAATCATTTTTTTCAATCGCAGCTTTTAAAGCGTCCTTCGCTTCGTTAGCTTTTGTTACTTGTGCTTCGTCTACTTTTCCTTCAAGGTCTTTTAATGTTTTTTCAGTTGTAAACACTAATTGATCTGCCTCGTTACGAAGTTCAACTTCTTCTTTTCGCTTTTTATCAGCATCTGCATTTTCTTCTGCTTCTCTTACCATACGTTCGATTTCTTCATCTGATAAGCCAGTAGATGATTTAATCGTAATTTGTTGTTCTTTATTTGTTCCTAAATCTTTTGCACGGACATTTACGATACCGTTTTTATCAATATCAAATGATACTTCAATTTGTGGTACTCCACGTGGAGCTGGTGGAATATCAGTCAATTGGAAGCGACCTAATGTTTTGTTGTCTGCTGCCATTTGACGCTCACCTTGTAATACATGAATATCAACAGCAGTTTGGTTATCAGCTGCAGTTGAGAATACTTGTGATTTACTTGTTGGAATTGTAGTGTTACGGTCAATTAATTTCGTAAACACGCCACCCATTGTTTCAATACCTAATGAAAGTGGTGTTACGTCAAGTAATACAACATCCTTAACATCACCAGTGATAACCCCACCTTGGATAGAAGCACCAAGTGCAACGACTTCATCAGGGTTAACACCTTTATGTGGCTCTTTTCCAAGCGCTTTTTTAATTGCTTCCTGAACAGCAGGAATACGAGTAGAACCACCTACAAGAATAACTTTATCAATTTCACTTGCTGTTAAATCAGCATCACTTAACGCTTGACGTACAGGTCCCATTGTTCTTTCAACAAGATCTGAAGAAAGCTCATCAAATTTTGCACGAGTCAATGTAACTTCTAAATGAAGTGGACCTGCCTCACCAGCAGTGATAAATGGTAATGAAATTTGTGTTGATGTAACTCCTGATAAATCCTTTTTCGCCTTTTCTGCTGCATCTTTTAGACGTTGAAGAGCCATTTTATCTTTTGAAAGATCAATACCATTCTCTTTTTTGAATTCTGAAACTAAATAATCAATAATCACTTGGTCAAAGTCATCTCCACCAAGACGATTATCACCTGCTGTCGAACGAACTTCAAATACACCGTCACCTAATTCAAGTACAGATACGTCAAATGTACCTCCACCTAAGTCATAAACTAAAATTGTTTGGTCTTCATCTGTTTTATCTAAACCATATGCTAATGCTGCAGCTGTTGGTTCATTAATAATACGCTCTACTTCTAAACCAGCAATTTTACCAGCGTCTTTTGTTGCTTGACGTTCAGCATCATTAAAGTATGCTGGTACTGTAATAACAGCTTTTGTAACAGGCTCTCCTAAATATTCCTCAGCATATGATTTTAAATGTTGAAGAATAATTGCAGAAATTTCTTGTGGTGTATAGTTTTTCCCTTCAATTTCCACTTTATAGTCAGTACCCATATGACGTTTAATCGAAATGATTGTATTAGGGTTAGTAATTGCTTGACGTTTCGCAACTTCACCAACTTGACGTTCCCCATTTTTAAATGCAACTACTGAAGGCGTTGTACGGTTTCCTTCTGGGTTTGGAATAACTTTTGGTTCTCCGCCTTCTAAAACTGCGACACATGAGTTTGTTGTACCTAAGTCGATACCGATAATTTTACTCATTAGAAATGAACCTCCTAAAGTATGTAATGTGATAATTTTATTATTGATTTACCTTAACCATTGCTGGTCGAATCACTCGGTCTTTTAGCTTATAACCCTTTTGTAATTCTTCAATAACTGTATTGGATTCGAAATTTTCATCCTCTACTTGCATTACTGCTTGATGGATGTGGGGATCAAATTGTTCTCCAACAGATTTGATTGCTTCCACTCCCTCATTTTGCAATGCTTGAATTAGCTGGTTATAAACCATATTCATTCCTTGTAGCAATGATTTTGTTTGGTCGTTATCTGCTTCTATTTGTAATGCTCTTTCAAAATTATCCAGAGCAGGAATAATCTCAGATACTAAACTTTGAGCTCGGTATTTTTGTGCTGCTTCTTGATCAAGTCGAGTACGTCTTCTAAAATTATCAAAATCAGCTTGTGCACGTAATACCTTGTTTTCAGCCTCTTCTAATTTTGCTTCAAGTTCAGCTATTCTTTGTTCTGCAACATTACCAGATTCCGATGCTTCTTCAGTTTCAGTAGTCGTATCAGGATTAACTGTTTCACCTTCCACTTCAACCTCTGCTGCATTTTGTTCTTCAATTACTTCTTCTTGTTCTGCAATATTTTTTTCGTTTGACACAATTGTTCACCTCCTTAAAGGATTTGTTATATTTGGTGTTGCTTGCTAAAAACTGCAACGTTCTACGAAAAAGAGTCTTTATTCTCATTAAACAAAGATATCGTTTGTTTGGGATAGAATTTATCTATCCCATCTTTCCCATAATAACCAACGTTATCAGCCATGATACAAATCAGTTAATGTTTTCGACAAATCATGTGCCATGTGATTTAACAAGCTTATAACTCGTGAATATTCCATCCTTGTTGGTCCTAATACAGCTATCGTCCCTAATTGATTATCACCAAGCGAATAAGTTGCAGTAATTAAACTACAATTTTCCATTGCTATATTTTCATTTTCCTTGCCAATTTTAATCGATATTCCTGCTTTATTCGATTGTAAAAGGCCATATAGTTCTTTCTCTTGCTCAATCATTGTAAGCAAAGAACGAATTCTATTGATATCTGAAAATTCTGGCTGGCTTAACATATTCGTTTTACCGCCAAAGTAAATTTTTTCACTTGGATTGACCTTTAGAGTACCAGCCATTATTTTTAGCATCATATCATAATTTTTAATGTGATCCTTTAATACAGAGACAACTTCTTTATAAATCTTGTCTTGTAGTTCAACTAACGGTACCCCAGTTAGCCGTTCATTAAGAATATTGACCATTTTTTCGATATCTGAAGGATCAAGCGTTCCAGGAAAGCTAATAGTCCGATTTTCTACATGCCCTGTATTTGTTACAATAATCGCTACTGCTGTGTCGTTATTAATTGGCACAATTTGAATTCTCTTCAAACGATTTTCTTTCACTTTTGGTCCAAGAACGATCGAAGTATAATTCGTTAATTCCGATAGGATTTGAGCGGATTTCTGAACAACTTTTTCAAGTTCAAATATTTTTTCGGCATAAATTGATTTTATTTGGTTTACTTCTGTTTTTGTCAGCCGTTGCGGTGACAACAGATGATCAACATAATAACGATAGCCCTTTTCCGAAGGGACACGCCCTGAAGAACTATGTGTTTTCTCTATAAATCCCAAATCTTCTAAATCAGCCATATCGTTTCTAATTGTAGCCGAACTAAAAGTAATTTCATTTTTTTTCGCTAATGTTCTCGAACCAACAGGCTGAGCTGAGTGAATAAAATCATCAATAATTACTTGTAGAATCAACAATTGGCGATCTGTAAGCAACTATCATCACCTCTGTTAGCACTCTATGTGTGCGAGTGCTAAATATATATAAAAAGTTATCAAAACCTAAATAAATTGTCAATTATTAAATCGTTTCATCCTTAAGAAAGGTTATTTGGAATATTTTTCGAGAATTTTTAGCATAAATACCACATCAACATCGTAACAAGATTATTTCACTATGTCTAACAAGCTTATAAAAAACGCCATTAAGATAGTGACAAAAATTCTTGAAAAACCTCATTCCCTAAAAGCTTTCCATTATGTGTAAGCTTAACTGCATTTTCGCTGTTTGAGATTAACCCTTGTTTCTCCAACTTCATCATTTGTTCACCAAAAATGTCTTCTATTTTAGTGCCATACTTTTTATAAAAAATCGCTTTATCGACACCTGCAATTTTTCTTAGACCAAGAAACATTTCTTCTTCTATTTTTTCCTCTAAAGTTACCTTATGCATACTTTGATAAGCTTGGCCGCTTTGCTTTATTTGTTCAATATATTTTTTTATTGGACCAATATTTGATGTGCGATTTCCATCAATATATCCATGAGCTCCTGCACCAAAGCCATAATAATGCTCATTATTCCAATAGGTAAGATTATGATGGCTTTCAAAGCCTGGTTTTGCGTAATTGCTTATTTCATATTGCTTGTACCCGTGCTTATCCATTTCTTCCATTGAAATTTCATACATTTGCGCTTCTTGCTCTTGTGGTGGTAATGATAATTTTCCCTTTTGCATTAAATTATAAAACACCGTTTTTGGTTCTACTATTAATGAATAAGCCGAGAAATGCTTCATATTTAATGTGAAGGCTGTTTCTAGTGAAGACTTAAAGTCAGCTATTGATTGTCCTGGCAAGCCATACATTAAGTCAATACTCATATTATCAAAGCCAATTTTTTCTGCAGCATCTATCGTTCGAAAAACATCTTCTTTACGATGAACCCGACCAATTCGCTGTAATAACTCATCATTAAAGCTTTGAACCCCGATACTCAACCGATTAACTCCAGCATTTTTTAGAACCTTTAGTTTATCAAAGGTCAATTCACCTGGATTAGCTTCAACCGCAAATTCAATCAGTTGATTTGACATAATTAATTCTTGATGAATCCCTTCTAATAAGCGATCCAATTGCTTTGTTGTTAACGCAGTAGGAGTTCCACCACCGATAAAAATTGTTTTTAAAGGTTCTCTCGAATGATGCTTTGCAGCATGCATTTCTTTTATAACCATTTCAATATATTCATCTACTGGTTGTTGTTTAAAAAACACTTTATTAAAGTCACAATAGTGACATATATGATGACAAAACGGGATATGGATGTATGCTGATTCTATCATTTATTTTCACCCTCTAATTAAGATGCCGCAGTTATCAGCTGCGGCATTGGTTCCATTCTATTAATAATTAGGACAAGCCTAACTTTCAAGCTTTTTTAGCTTTCGTCCATTCGAAGTACGGCCATAAACGCCTCTTGAGGTACTTCAACCGAACCAACTTGCTTCATCCGTTTTTTCCCTTCTTTTTGTTTTTCTAACAATTTACGTTTACGAGATATATCTCCACCATAACATTTCGCAAGGACGTTTTTACGCATTGCTTTTATTGTCGATCTCGCAACAATTTTTTGACCGATTGCTGCTTGAATAGGGACTTCGAATTGTTGACGCGGAATTAATTCCTTTAATTTCTCAACGATATTCTTCCCTCGGTCATAAGCAGAATCACGGTGAACGATAAACGATAGTGCGTCAATTTTTTCACCATTTAATAATATATCCATTTTCACTAATGAAGAAGCTTTGTATCCAATAAGTTCATAATCAAATGATGCATAGCCTTTTGTATTTGACTTTAATTGATCAAAGAAGTCATAAACAATTTCAGAAAGCGGGATTTCATAATTAATGCTTACCCGTGTTTCATCTAAATATTGCATATCAATAAAAATACCACGTTTTTTCTGACAAAGCTCCATTACTGCTCCAACATAATCGTTTGGTACCATAATTGAGGCCTTTACGTAAGGTTCTTCAATATGGTCTATCTTTTGTGGATCAGGCATATTAGAAGGATTATCAACCTTTAATGTTTCCCCATCTGTTAAGTGAACGTCATAAATAACACTCGGAGCAGTTGTAATTAGGTCAATTTTAAATTCACGCTCAATTCGCTCTTGTATTATTTCCATGTGAAGTAAACCTAAAAAGCCACATCTGAAACCAAAGCCAAGCGCCTGCGATGTTTCTGGTTCAAATTGAAGTGATGAATCATTTAATTCAAGCTTCTCTAATGCTTCTCGTAAATCATTGTATTTTGCTGTATCGATTGGGTATAATCCACAGAAAACCATTGGATTTAGCTTTCTGTAGCCTGGAAGTGGTTCTGTCGCGCCATTTTTTGCGTCTGTAATCGTATCACCGACTCGAGTATCACCGACATTTTTAATAGCCGCTGTTAAAAATCCAACATCTCCAACATTAAGTTCCTTTAATTGAACCGGTTTTGGATTAAATACACCTACTTCAGTTACCTCAAACTCTTTCCCAGTGGCCATCATTTTTATTTTCTGACCAACTTTAACAGAACCTTCCATAACTCGAATATATGCAACGACTCCTCGATAAGCATCATATAATGAGTCAAAAATAAGCGCTTTTAAAGGCCCTTCTGGATCTCCTTCAGGTGCTGGTACTTTTTCAACTATTTGCTCTAGTATTTCTTCAATACCAATCCCTGCTTTCGCTGACGCCAACACAGCTTCTGAAGCATCTAATCCAATTACTTCTTCCACTTCATTACGAACACGTTCCGGATCAGCACTAGGCAAATCGATTTTGTTAATGACAGGTAGAATTTCTAAATCGTTATCAAGAGCTAAATACACGTTTGCTAACGTTTGTGCTTCAATCCCTTGTGCAGCATCAACAACTAAGACAGCCCCCTCACATGCAGCAAGACTTCGTGAAACTTCATAAGTGAAATCGACGTGTCCTGGTGTATCGATTAAGTGAAACGTATAGTCCTCGCCATCTTTTGCTCTATATTTTAATTGAACTGCATTTAGCTTTATTGTAATTCCTCGTTCTCTCTCTAAATCCATTGAATCTAGTAATTGATTTTTCATTTCTCGTTGTGTTAAAGCTGATGTCTTTTCTAAAATACGATCAGCTAATGTTGATTTACCGTGATCAATATGAGCAATAATCGAGAAATTTCGGATTTTCGATTGCCTTTTTAGTTTTTCTTCTCTATTCATATCTATTTTCACTCCTACATAGCTTACAAGTACACTATTCTTCATTATATCAATTGCCTTTTCAACATTCAATGAATAAAGTAAGTGTTCAACTCTAGCCATTTAGTTTATTTAGGCTGTTCTTGTAAAATTTGTTGCTTTTAATTGTAGTCGCTATAGTTGAAACTAATTGTGTACTCCCACTTCCGAGGAGCGTAGGAGGGTTACCGAGAATTATGCAGCGTGTATACGCGAATGTAGTCTCAGCTCGTACTTAAAAAGTGTGTATCTGAAGGAGGAGATAAATCTTCCAGTACAGCCTACTGTTTACAAAAGCTGCCAAAATAAAAAACAGAAAGAAATAAGATACTCTTTTTTAAAAAGAAGAACCTTACCCTTCTGCTATTGTTAATTTCGATTAAGTAAAGTTGCTATTGATTCAAGAAGTGATGATACACCATTGCTTACAAGTGTTGCGAATTGTTTTCCGATTTGAGAGAAGAAATTAAATGCCTCTATTTGTTCTAATTGCTCTTGTTTCTCCTGAAGATCTTGGCTAGTAACGTTATTTCCAAGAATTGATGCTTGAACATCTCCTGTTTCATTTTCAACTTGGAAAGCACTTTGAAGGTCAGGATCTTGGTAACCCTTCATTTTAATTATCCCTTGATTAGCTTGTTGCATCCCTATTAATACACCAAAAAGGAGGATTGTGCATAGAACAAAGCATTTCAACATAAATTTCATCATCTTTCTTCCCTCACATTGTTTTGCAATTATTCTGCAGTTCCAGTCCCATTTACTTTTTCAGCCTGCCAATAGTATTCACTGAAAACATCTGCCACCGCAGCTACTGTATTTTTTAATTCTTCCAAATTATTATCTACTCCACCAAATTCAATAAGCATAGCATTCCCAGA
Organism: Metabacillus niabensis; assembly: GCF_902829255.1. Taxonomy (GTDB): domain Bacteria; phylum Bacillota; class Bacilli; order Bacillales; family Bacillaceae; genus Metabacillus; species Metabacillus niabensis. The sequence goes on from NZ_CADEPK010000009.1 coordinate 37,263, forward strand.
AAGGTCTTGGTTATATACTCCGTTATTTCCTTTTCCACCTTGCTTAAATATCCCTCGGCTTAGTCCTGGATATTTTTTTTGTAATAATTCATGTAGTTCATTTGCAACCTTTTCATTTTTTTCCGCTGATGGATTATCCCTTCCAACGACAAATGCTAATTTTGCGTAAGATTTATTATTTATTGAAATCGTTGTAACGCCTTTTCTTTGAGCGTCACGATGAATATCAATTAAATAATTCAATTCACGATTATTAGCCATTGCACTTTCAACAATTGGTCGTGATGCTGCATACGATTTTGCATAATTCCAGCCTTTTTGCTTTAAATTCGCTTGAATATCCGTCGAATCCACTTGCGCTCCAATTCCTTTCTCTTCAAGCGCTTTACCAAGTAACTCACTTACGATAGTAACATTCGCTTTCGAATGAATTGCCCGATCCGGATCTGTTTCCCCCTCAAGTAAAGGTAAATATGATTCTGTATTATGCGTATTATATATATAGACAACTTTTTTATCTCCAGTTGTAAGACTTGGAGGTGTTTTCGGCTCATCATCTTCTGCATTAACTACTTCATTTTTATCAATCGACGCCTCTCTTTCTTGCTCTAATACCTCAGTTGGTGGCGGTGATTCATATGGCATATTCGTATAGTTTGTCCCATCACCAGCAACAACAATTTCACTATCATATAAAGAAAATCCTGGTAATTCCCTACCTAATAGACTGCGCGGATCGTCAGGATTAATGCTAGTGGCTACTTTAAACATGATTGTAGACAACTTTATTGGCTCCGTCTTTTCCGGTGGTAATGCAGATACAAAATATCGGTTCTCAGCTCCTAATAGTTGTAAAAATGCTTCACTATCAATAGTCTTTGTTAAATCATTGATCGAAGAAGAGGTCAAACGATATTCAGGTTTAAGGGATGTTAAAAAGCCCGAAAGTAAAAAGATCACTAACAGGGTGATGAAGCTTAATACAATTCCTTTTTTAATACTTGTCCCATCCACTGCAACAATCATATTCCGTCTAGTTCGCGAACGCTTCATTCACTGTTAACCTCCTTATGCTTGTCTATTAATTTCTATGAACAAACATAAGGAGATAGAACTCTATCACTATTTTTTCTCTGTAATTTCTCTATCATTTTAAATTTGATAGACTTTCTACTTTTAACATTTTTGACTCTGTTTTGTTGTTTCTTTCAAACATTTTAACCATTCGCTTTCGAGCGTCGGTCCGAGAACCTTCTTGTTTTTACCCACTTGTGGGGACACCCTTTGACACGCTACTCTAAGCAGGATTCTCATGTATCGGTTCAACAACAAAGTGTTTATAAATCAACCAAATTCTTTAATATAGCCAACATGTAGAAGCTTTAAAATTTAATGAGTATATGAACCTGCATTTCCTTGATCAACTTGTTGATGAAGTGCAGTATTCAGCCCACTTGCAATTACATTTGCCATGTCATCAATAAAGATATCTACTTCCTTAGGTGTCACCATTAAATTATGTCCTAATGGTGCTAAAACTTCGTGAATAAGTTTTCGCTTTTCATCTTCCTCAAGACCTCCAACAATTCCTAAAAATTGTTTTCGATGTTCATCACTAGGTATATCTTCGTCTGTTAGCACTCTTTTTTCTCCAAACGTCATCCCTGCTGGTGTTAGCGAGCGGGAAGGCTTATCCCCTTCTCTTAGTTCTCTGCCAAAATGCTTTAAAATGAAATCAATCGTATCACTTGTTATCGAAACAGCATCAACAACAGTTGGAATACCAATTGCTATTACAGGAATACCAAAAGTTTCTTTACTTAATGCCTTTCTTTTGTTTCCAACCCCCGAACCAGGGTGAATGCCAGTATCAGAAATTTGAATTGTCGTATTTACACGTTCAATTGATCGTGACGCTAGAGCATCAATTGCAATAACAAAATCCGGTTTTGATTGCTCGATTACACCTGAGATAATATCACTTGTTTCAATACCTGTTAGCCCCATAACTCCTGGAGCAATTGCACTAACAGGACGAAATCCTTCTTGAACATTTTCAGGTTGAAGTTTAAATAAATGTCTCGTTATTAATAAATTTTCAACTGCAAGAGGTCCTAGTGCATCCGGAGTCACATTCCAGTTTCCTAAGCCTACAACTAAACAGCTCGCATCTTTTTTTATATTTAGCTCATCTAAAAATTTACTAAATTGCTTCGCAAAAATTTCTATTACTTTTTCTTGAAGCTCACTATCCTTTTGACGAATCCCCTGAACTTCAAGGGTTAAGTATTTTCCTGGTTTTTTTCCAATAATCTTTGCACCTTCATCTTCAATCTCCATTGATGAAAGCTTAACTCCTTCTTCTTCCCATTCCTTCATTATGACTCCCGCTATATTACTAGTGTCATCAGGAGTAACTGTTGGTGTCGTATTTTCCAAAGCCATCGCCCTAGCTTCTACTGCTAAATCTGTACGAACCGAATAATTGCTTAAGTCTAAAGATTTTCCCATTTTCATCCCTCCGATGTTATTCCTGTTAAGTATGGTTACCATTTCTAGAAGGAATCATGCTTAGAAGGGGCAGATGAATTGATTTTCTTCATTTTTTTTCAAAATTAATCAAATAAAAAAGGTTTCAATGGATTTTCCTTTACATTAGTATTGCAATATCAGTGGTCGTTTGATAGAATATCTTTTGTTCATGTAAAGAAATGTCGAGGATAAATAGTCTCGATTTATTTCTTAGGAGGTGAAAGTATGCCAAATATTAAATCTGCAATTAAACGCGTAAAAACTAGCAATGATCGTAATGCTCATAACTCTGCAATCAAATCTGCTATGCGTTCTGCTATTAAAAAAGTAGATGCTTTAGCTGTATCTAACGATGTTGAGAATGCGAAAGCGGCACTTGTTGAGGCGAATAAACGAATTGATAAAGCTGCACAAAGTGGTTTAGTTCATAAAAACACTGCTGCTCGTTACAAATCTCGTTTAGCTAAAAAAGTTAACGGATAATCTGCATATAATGAAGGAAGCTTGATTTCTTTTGCTTATCAAAGGATAGCAATACTAGAATGAAACTTTTCTTATCATTAAAAAGAAACGATCCCATATTAGGATCGTTTTTTTATTGTTCAAAAAGTTTTAACAAGAATAGTTCCAAAACTAATTGCTTGTCCTTTTTCCCTGTCTTCATTTGATAATCTGCCTCTGCTAATTCCAACAGTATATTAGCTAACTCATCAGAAGTAAATAACTTTGCTTGCTGCAAGGCTAATTTCACTCGAAACGGATGTACCTTGACTGTATTGGCTATTTGCTGTTGCCCATAACCAGTACCTGACAGTTCCTTTACTTGTAAAATCAGTCTAAATTGATTTACAAGCAATGATAAAATTTTAATTGGTTCTTCATTATTTTTTAGTAAATCATAAAAGATTCTCAATGCTTCACCACTTCTCCGATGAATAACATTGTCAATTAACTCAAATATATTTTGCTCTAACGTTCTGGGAACAAGAAGCCTTATAATATCTGGGGATACTTGTCCTCCTTCACCAACATACGTACTAATCTTTTTTAGCTCCTGATTCAAAATCATTAAATCACCAGCTGTTAATACCATTAGTTCATCTATCGCTTCTTTTGAGAAATAAACTACCTCTTGTTCCGCCATTTCGGTAATCCATTCAATTGTGTCTTTTTCAGATATAGAAGTCATTTCGAGCACAATTGATTGTTTTTTCAATAGCTTTGTTATTTTTTTCCGCTCATCAAGCTTTTCATATGGAGCCACGAATAGAAGAATCGTATATGGCGCTGGAGAATTTAAATATTGTTCTAATTTATCAAGCTTATGTTCAACCTTTTCTTTTTTCTTTTCACTTGTTAAGAAGAAGGGATTTTTTATAATTACAACCCTTTTTTCGCCCATAAATGGAAGTGTTTCTGCATCTTCTATTGCAGTATCAATACTCGTCTCTTCCATATCATAAATTGACAAATTGAAGTCTTTTTCTTCATCATTAAGCGCTGCATTTATAATTAATTGCACTGTTTCTTGCATTAAGAATGCTTCTTTTCCAAGTAGCAGGTAAATTGATTGTAATTTCTTTTGTTTAATCTCTTTCCAAACATTAAAAATCATGTAAGTTGCTCTCCAATCGTTCTTTTCACTCCTTAATCGTAAAATGAAAATGATGGTTTGGCAAGCTAAAAAGGGAATTGATAGTGAAAGTACGACTATCAATCCCCTCTGATCTATGTTAACGCTTCGTTTCAGACCCTAGGTTATCTAATTCGAAGCGATACCACGAATTGAAAGCAAGTAGTTTACTTAAAATAATGAATAAAGCTTTTCTATCAGTATTTTTTACATTATAAATGTTAGGTATCATGTAAGGGTTTTTAAAATTCATTAAGAACATAGTGAAGTTGTAGATTTTTTTATTTGAATCACTTATACTAAAACTGATATAGGAGGGGTAACTGTGAACGAATTTGAGAAAAGTGTCCAAAGCAAGCGTAATGACGCGGTAGATTCTGGAGTTGGTTTTATTGTATCCTTTGGTTTTTTTGCGATAATCTTCATTATTGCTACTGCAATTAAATTAATTGGAGCATAATGTCATATTGCAGTCCTACATAGAGGCTACGATTTAGTGGTCTCTTTTTCCTTTTCGACTTTTACTTTATCGTATGGTGGATGTGTAGAAAAGGTTCCTCGATTCCCTTTAAATTGATATAAAATAGAACCTTGTAAATCTGTTCGTAATAGAGGGATATTTCTTTCCTTTAACTTGTCCAACACCTCGGTATGCGGATGCTGATATCGATTATTTAAGCCTACAGATACGAGAGCTAATGCTGGTTCTAATTTATCTAAAAATAGCTCTGATGAAGAACCTTTACTCCCATGATGGCCCAACTTAAGAATATCTACTTTTAAAGATGGAAATCGTTTAATCATCCTCTTCTCCGCTTCTAATTCAGCATCTCCTGTAAATAACCAGCTAAGCCCCCCAATGTCCATCAATAAAACTAACGAATCATCATTTTTACTATCCGATAGCGTAATTGGCGATAAAACGTGAATAAAAAATTGATTTAAGCTGATTTTATCTCCAGCTTTCGCTATTAAAATGTTCATTTGCTTCTCTTGTGCTTTTCGTATAACCGCTTCCTCTAATTCGCCTCTAATAAAGCCCTCTGGAATTATCAGTTGATTAACCGCCATTCCTTCCATTAATGGAACTGCTTCACCGATATGATCCATATCTCCATGAGTTAAAAACAGTGCATCTAGCTTTGTAACACCTAATGACTTCATATATGGAATAATTACTTTATTTGCTATTGAATATTGATTGTTCGTTTTTTGCCATTCCTCTTCCTGAAACGTTACCTTTCCTCCAGTATCAATTAAATAATTCCCTTTGTTAAATGGTCTTTGAATAAAAATCGCATCCCCTTGTCCAACATCAAGGACAACGACCTTCCCATTAGGATTGATATAAGGAGTTGCTAGTTGTATTGCTATAACTAAAAATAATATGGTAACAGATTTGTAAACTTGTTTTTTTGTACACTCAAGCTGATAAAAAAAATATATCGTGGACAGAGTAAGTGCAATAATAAACAGGATTGGCGGTTTACCAGTTGTTACAGTTGTATAAGGGATTTTCTTACTAAAGAGTACAATGTGATGAGTAAATTGTAGGAATTGATTAAATAAGTGTATGATTGATTCTCCAACAGTAGTTGAAAAAACGGTAATTACAGTAGAGAAAATAGCAAAAGGCAAAATTACATATGAATATAGAGGAACAAAAAGCATATTCATTGGTAAGCTTAGTAACGAAATTTCATAAAAGTTATAAAGGATTATGGGCATTGAACATAACTGAGCAACAAGTGAGATTAATCCGAGCTTTACAATTGAATGAGTAAACTGTTCGACCATTTTAAATGAAAGCAATAAACCATAGCTTACTACATAAGATAATTGAAACCCAACTTGGAATAAGTAGTATGGATTTATTAAAAGAAGAACTAAGCATGTAAAACTAATAACATCAACCGAAGAAAATTTCATCTTAAAATGCTTAATAAGTAAATATACAATGACCATAAAGGAAGCTCTAATAACAGATGGTGTGGCACCAGTCAAAATTGTATATACCGGTAAAATAATTAGCATGATCAACCTTGCCTTTTCATGGGTAACACCACAAATAACGAGCATATAATAAAAGGCACTAACAAGAAGTGCTACGTGGAGGCCAGAGATCGCGAGTAAATGAACTATCCCAAGCTCCTGGTATGCTATTTCTATCTCTTGCTGTAACAAGCTTCTTTCCCCAAATAATAATGCTTGAACGATACCAGCAGACTCTTTAGGAAAATGCTCTTCAATAAACTCTAAGCTTTTTTTTCGAATGATTAGTAATTTTTCATACCAGTTGTTTTCTTCGCTTTTACACTGACTAATTTCATCAACCCAATATTGCCAATGAATTTTATGCTCATAAAGATATTGCTTATAGTTAAAAGCATTTGGCACAGTAGGTAATTTCGGCATTTCTAGCTCCCCTGAAAATCGACAGCTCATTCCTGGATTGATTTTTTCGAGAGAGATTTTTTCTTCAGGAGATTTAATCCTATAGTAGAAAGTCAACTTTTCATTGAAAGAATTAACAATTTCTCCTTTAAACTGATCTCCATTTATGACAGGGATCGATGAAAATACAACTTCCCCATTGTATTCTCCTTCTTTTAACGATGTTTGATTATAATAATCAACAATTAAATAAGTGCTCATAAAGATTAATTTAGTAAGTAAACAAAACAAAAAAAGTGAAGCTTTCTTTTTAAAGAATAAAAATATATGAAGGCATGTTATTAAGAAGAAAAGTAGTGGATGAAACTGAAATCGAGGCAAAAGTATACCTAGACTTGCGGAAATTACTAAAAAAATTAGCTTATCTTTCAAACAACGTTCACCCCTAATCTCCCGAGAGCAAACTTAAATAGCAGTTCACCCTCAGGATTTTTAGACGGTTATGAAAATAATTTATCTGATTCGTTATATAGCCTTTTTATCTCTGATTCATTCATCGTATCAGCTAGTTTCTCAATTAAATCTGTTACAAATGCTCGTTTTTCCTGTTCTTTCGCTTCGTTTGGCATATTGTCGAATTCCACATGCTCTACTTTAACATTTGCTTGTTCAAAAAGCTCAATTGCATATGGGTGGTTTTTATAATCAACAGCATAATAAACTGTTTTTATTCCACTTTGAATTATTGCTTTACAGCATTGTAGACATGGAAAATGTGTAACATATATTTCTGCACCTTCCGTCGGAACACCGAATTTAGCACATTGTAGCAATGCATTCATTTCTGCATGGATTGTTCTTACACAGTGATTATCAATCACATAACACCCTTCATCAGAGCAGTGAACTCCACCAGCAATCGATCCATTGTAGCCCCCAGCAATAATTCGCTTATCTCTTACAATTGTTGCACCTACAGCTAACCTTGTACATGTACTACGTAATGCAAGTAAATGACTTTGAGACATAAAGTATTGATCCCAAGAAATTCTATTCATTTCGCTACCCCCAACTATGACATGTTTCTCTCTAGTTAGTAGTGTATCGAGAAAATAGAACAATCGTCAATTTATTATTTTTTCTTTTTAGACAATAAATTTAAAATTCCAACTATAATAGTCGAATTTCCTTTACTACTTCACTACAATCTCCTCCTTGATCTTATCAAGAGATTTTTCTCCGATGCCGGAAACCTCTAATAAATCTTCAATTTTTGAAAAAGGTCCATTTTCTTCACGATAGGCAATGATCGAACTTGCTTTACTCGGCCCAATTCCAGGTAAAGTTTGCAATTCTTCTAGAGTTGCTAGATTAATATTAATTTTTTCATTCGTTCCTTCTTGGGTAGTTTTCTGCTCAGTTGGAAGAACATATGGATTTTCCTTAATTTCTCCTTTCCTTGGAATATAAATCACCATTCCATCCTCAAGTGGTGCAGCTAAATTCACCGCAAGTTCATCAGCCTCCTTAACAAGTCCACCCGCTTCATCAATCACATCATGAACTCTCGAGCCACTCTCCATCTCATATACACCTGGTGTTTGAACTGCTCCTTTTACATCAATAACTAAGGTCGTAGTCCTTTCACCGCTCACTTCTTCCTCGTCTTCTAATGTCTGTTCCATTTCCTCTAAAACAAACGAATCTTCCTCACCTTCTCTATTTAGCTCTTGATTTAACATTAAATTTTTTGCAAATAAATATATCAGTAAGGCTCCTAAAGGAATAAAAATTAGTACTTTTTTATTTGTTAATAAGTTTCCCACTTTTTTACACATCCTTATTATTTAATTCATAAAAATAAGTGAATGTTCATATTGTTTATGAGAGATATGCATTCTAAGGAGGGGATATACTTTGAATGTAGGTTTTATTGGAACAGGAAATATGGGAAGAATACTTATTGAGTCGTTTATTGAGTCGGGAGCAATTAGACCCTCATTCATTTATATGACGAATCGAACGATTGAAAAAGCACTTTTAATTAAAGAGATATATCAAGATGTGCATGTTTGTGAAACTGCTGAGGAAGTAGTAAAGCAATCTGACTTAGTTTTTATCTGTGTAAAACCATTAGAGATTCACCCCCTTATAAAAGAACTTGATTATCTTTTATTACCGAATAAATGCTTAATTTCAATTACAAGTCCTATACAAGTTGAGCAGCTAGAATCAGTAGTCAAATGCCAAGTCGCCCGTGTCATTCCAAGCATTACCAACCGTGCATTTTCTGGTGTTTCATTAGTTTCTTATGGTAAATCATGTTATGAGGAAACCAAAAATAAAATTGATGAGCTTTTAAAAAAGATTTCAAAGCCTGTTCAAATTCGGAATGATGTAACAAGGGTATCATCGGATATTGTTAGCTGTGGGCCAGCCTTTTTTAGTTATTTGCTGCAAAGATTTGTTGATGGAGCTGTGGAAGAAACAGCGATTACTAAGGAGCAAGCAGTATTACTAGCTAGTGAAATGATTATTGGAATGGGAAAATTATTGGAATCAGATATGTACACACTTCCAACTCTTCAAAATAAAGTATGCGTAAAGGGTGGAGTTACCGGAAAAGGTATAGAGGTATTAGAAGAAGAGGTTGGAGATATGTTTAAAAGGATTTTCCAAGTAACACATGAAAAATACAACGAAGATATCGAAGAGGTCAACCTTCAATTCGAAAGTATCCCAAACAAATAATTCAATGTTAATGTCTTTATTCCTGCAATTAAATTGAAATTTTTTTAAAAATAATTGATGCGAAAAATTAGCTCTTGTTACCTTTGAAACAAATAGAGGGTGACTCAAAAGGTTCAGACCCCTCCAACAAACACAGGTATATAGCAAACTAACCTGATCATTAGTCTATATATTGTGCTTGAGGGGTCTGAACCTTTGGTTTTGAGTCACCCTTTTACTTAATAAATTCACTTTTTTCGCGCAACAAAAAAGATTCGTTCAGATGTTTCAGATGGAGTATTATCTATATTAAAATCCGCACAAATAGTCAAAATATCAAAAGAGGCTTCTTTAAGCCAGTTAGAATAATCTGTTATGGAAAAGGTACGTTGTCTATGAAGTTCATCGTAGCGTTCATAATACCCATTTTGTAAAACAAAAAATGTTAAATCATGTTCAACAGTATTTGGTTTATCACCATTATATGACTTCCAAATATAACTGATATCTTCATCCTGCTCAGCAAATGTCGCACCAGCAAAAATTTCATTTATTTTAAAAATTGAATGAACATCAAATATAAAGAGACCACCAGGTTTTAATTGTTGATTCACCGCATGGAATGTTGATTTAACATCCTTTTCATTCTCCAAATAATTTAATGAGTCACAACATATTGTCACAACATCGAATGGTTGTGTAAAGCCTGCAAGCTCTCTCATGTCCTGCTGCAATAAACGCACCTGTACATTCGCTTCATTACATTTTGCCTGTGCGACAGTCAGCATATCCTCACTTAAATCGACACCTGTTACATCAAATTGTTTTGCTGCTAAACGAATAGTCACCGCACCAGTCCCACAACCAACATCTAAAATTTCCTTTGCATGAGGGAGATAGTTACTGATTGATGCACTAATAAGATCAACCCATTCATCATAAGGAGCATCACTCATGAGCTGATCATAAAGATAAGCAAATCCTTGATAAATCATTGATTTAGCTCACTTGTTAAATCTTCAGTTGGAGCATCTCCCCATAAACGTTCAAGGTTATAGTAACTTCTCTCATCCTTATGAAAAATATGAGCTACAACATCACCAAGGTCAATTAATACCCATCTAGCTTCATCAAAACCTTCTAGTCGATTTACATGTATATTTCTTTCAGCTGCTTGTTCCTTCACTTCTCTTGCTATCGCTTGCACTTGTTTATCAGAATTCCCATGACAAATGAGAAAATAATCGGCGATTAGTGATATTCCTTTCATATTTAGTGCGATTAAGTCTTCAGCTCGCTTACTATCTGCTGCTTTAGCTACGATTGTTAATATTTCTCTTCCATTCATTAACTTGCACTTCCTCCTTTTAATACTAAGAAATTATATGTTTCAATTGTATCTGGATAAATGGTTTGATTCTTTTTCAATAAAAAAACAATTGTATTTTGAATAGCTTTAACTAATGCCTGATCCAAATTATGTTTTGCGATATCACGTACTTCTTCAACTCCAGGAAATTGTCTACCTGGTTCTATATAGTCTGCCACATAAATTATTTTTTCTAACAACGCCATATTTGGTCGCCCAGATGTATGATATTTAATTGCCGAAAGTATGTCTTCATCATGAATTCCAACTTCTTTTTCCACTAAATAGGCTCCAACTGGTGCATGCCAAAGTTCACTGTTATGCTCAAGAAGGATATTCGGCATTTTTTGTTCTTTGATTATATTCTTCATTTCATCCTTTGGACGAAATTTAGCATAATCATGAAAGATTGCAGCTATTTCTGCCTTCTTAACATCTTCTCCATATAAATCAGCTAGTTCTATAGCTGTTTCCATTACACCTAATGTGTGAATGTATCTACGCTCTGTCAGTTGTTCAGATACAATTTTTAGCGCCACTTCACGTTCCATATAAATGATTCTCCTCTATATATCTTTTTACTTCTTCTGGTAGAAGATAAGCTGTATTTTTATTTAATCTCAGCTTTTCCCTTAATAAAGAAGATGAAATATCAAACTGTGGAACTTCCACTTCTATGATCGGGTATTTCGTTTCCATAAGATAGCCAGGACGTTTTACTCCTACAAATGTTACAAGCTTAACAACCTCTTCGACTCGATACCATTTAGGTAAATATTCAATCATATCCGCTCCAATGATAAAATAAAAAGAATACGTTGGAAATTTTTCACACAAAATTTTTAATGTTTCATATGTATAGGATGGTCCCTCGCGTAGTAATTCAATTGTTTCAATATGAAATTGCTCATGCGAATTTACTGCTAGCTTAAGCATATTAAAACGATGTTCACTTGTCGTAAATTTTTTATCTTGTTTATGAGGGGGGATTTGATTTGGCATGAACCAAATTTCATCTAATTGAAGCTCAGTTAATACTTCACTTGCAATTAGCAGATGACCAAAATGTGGCGGATCAAATGTACCGCCAAGTATCCCTATTTTCTTTGTCATATTGCCCTCCCATATATCATTATGGTAGTTGAATTTGCTTATTTTCTTTTGATTCTTTATATAACACAATCGTATTTCCAATTATTTGAACAACTTCAGCACCTGTTCCCTTTACTAGTTGCTCAGCTACAGTATCCTTATCTTCCTCACAATTTTGGAGTATAGATATTTTAAATAACTCACGAGCTTCTAATGCATCAGAAATTTGCTTAATCATATTTTCATTTACTCCACCCTTTCCAACTTGAAAGATTGGGTTTAAATGATGAGCCTCTGCTCGTAAAAATCGTTTTTGCTTGCCAGTTAACATGATTTCCCTCCTAATTTTTTGTACACGATATCAGTCATTTCATTTATTGGTGGAGTTTGCCCTGTCCATAAGGAAAAAGCAATTGCAGCTTGATGAACAAACATGCCGACACCATTATGTATTGTTAATTGAGATTGTTCTGCTTCCTTTAATAAAGCCGTTTTAATTGGGTTATAAACAATATCACTTACGATTGCAGATTTCTTTGCATTTTTCAAAGAAAGTGGTTTTTCATCAATATTCGGATGAAGTCCGACTGCGGTTGTCTGAATGATAATATCATACTTTTCTAGCTTAAGCTCTGCTTCTTCTAAAGTAATTGCCATGCTGTTGTTATCGAAAGGACAGTTGTTAATTAAATCTTCTGCTTTCGTTATCGTCCGATTTGCTATATCTAAATTGATACACCCATTATATGCAAGCGTATAATATATGCCCTTCGCCGCTCCACCTGCACCGATAATTAACATGTTATATTCATTAATTGGCCTTTCTAATAGCCCTAATAACGATTGCATATAGCCATTTCCATCTGTATTATATCCAATTAATTTACCATCATCATTTACAACTGTATTAACTGCACCGGCAATTCTCGCTGTTTCATCCAACTCGTCTAAGTAAGGAATAATTGCTACTTTATGAGGAATTGTAACATTATAGCCCTTAACCCCTAACAATTTCAATGAATTAACAGCATCACTAAGTTGCTCTTTTTCTATATGAAAAGCATGATAATGGCTATCTATTTTCAAAACATGAAAAGCATGATTATGGATATCTGGTGACATAGAATGACTAATTGGACATCCAATTACACCATATAAATTCCCCATTCTGTTCCCCCCACTTAAATTAACGATTTTCTCAACGTAACATTTACACCTTGGGGTGCATAGGCAATAATCGTTTTCCCCGGATTATTGACCGTTACCCATCCTAACCCTGAAAAGACAATATCTGTTTTCCCCTCACTAATTGTAAATTCGTGTGGGATTAATTTTGGAAATGTATCAACATTCTCTTTCCTAGGTGGTGTTAATAATTCTCCAATATGTTTTTCATATAGAGCTTGGGCATTTTCCATTTTTGTTCGGTGGATCGTAATCTCATTTGGAATGTAGCACACAAAAGATTCTCTCCCACCCTTTACATAATCAAATCTTGCCAACCCACCTAAATAGAGCGTTTGTTTTTCATTTAATTGAAATACTTTCGGCTTCAGCTCTTTTTTTGGACTTAGGAGCTTTAAATCACGCTTATCAACAAAATGAGCCATCTGATGATGGTTAATGATTCCTGGTGTATCATAAAGCGATGCACCATTATCAAGAGGAATCTCAATCAGATCTAAAGTAGTTCCAGGATAATATGATGTTGTAATCACGTCCTGAACATCTGCAACTTCTTTTATCATCCGATTAATAAAGGTTGATTTACCAACATTTGTGCAGCCTACTACATAAACATCTTGTCCATTTCTATATTTTTCAATTAGTTCAGCAGCCTCTCTAATCCCATGGCCTCTTGCTGAACTAACTAAACAGACATCAATAGGCATTAAACCTAATTCCTTAGCCTCTCGTTTCATCCAATTTATTAGCTTTTGATGCTTAACTGATTTAGGTAGTATATCACTTTTATTGCCGACTAAAAGAATTGGATTTCCTCCGACAAATCGTTGAATTCCTTGTAACCAGCTACCGCTAAAGTCGAAAATATCAACAATCTTAACAATTAGACCCTTAGATTCACCAATTCCATGTAATATTTTAAGAAAATCATCATCTGTAAGTGATACATCTTGAATTTCGTTATAATTTTTCAAACGAAAACATCTTTGACAAATTATATCTTCTTTTTCTATAGCACTTTCAGGAGCATATCCTAACTTTTCCGGATCCTCGGTTTGGATCGTTACTCCACATCCAATGCATGAAATTTTTTCTTCTGACACGATTTTATTCCTCCCACTGAATCATTCCTTTTCGTTTTAGACTTTGCATGATTCTACGTTCAATTTTTCGGTTTATTCTCGTGAAAAATCCATCGGTTGATGCTACTGGGACAACTAAGATTGTTTGAAAGCCGTTACGATTCCCACCTAGTACATCAGTTAAAAGTTGATCACCAATGACGACAACCTCTTCCTTTTTTAAGTTCATCCCTTTAATTGCTTTTAAAAAGGCCTTTCCCATAGGTTTTCTCGCCTTGTATATAAACTTAATATCTAACGGATCAGAGAAATCTTTTACTCGTTTTTCGTTATTATTAGATACGATCGTTATATCCATCCCGTTTTCTTTTACTTCTTTGAACCACTCAATTAATTGTGGCGTTGCATTCGGTCGGTCCCACTCAACTAAAGTGTTGTCTAAATCTGTAATAATTCCTTTAATTCCTTGTTCTTTTAATTTCTTAGGTGATATATGAAAAATACTTTTAACATACTCACCTGGTAAAAATAAACGTAGCATGAGTTTTAACACCTCAACATTCTTATTTTGCCAACTTACATCATAACTAAATTATCGCATACTTTCAAAAGAAACTTATATAGTATGCAAACTGTCTACGAATAATTAAAAAAACTTTTCGACAAATTCTGATCCTCTTCAACAGTTGTGGATAATATTATACACATTATTCCCCTTGTCACAACTGTTTTTTTTGACTTTACAAACAACCTACCCACAACTTATCCACTATTCACTGTGGATAAGAGAACGGTTGTTCTGTATGGTTATTCATGTTAGATTAATAGCAACAAGAGAAAAACAGATGAATTATTTAACCGGAAAAAAGTTAGGAGGTGGAGAGCCAAAATAGTTGGCCAACAACCATGCGTAAACTTTCTGACGAATTATTAATCGAGTCTTATTATAAAGCAACGGAAATGAAGCTTAATGATGATTTTATAGAACTAATTAAGAATGAGATTAAACGCCGTTCACTAGGGCATCTTTTAAAAGCTTCATCATAACATGTAAGGAGCTTCTGTACAACAGAATTTGTTTTCAAAGCAGCTATTTACTAATGACAATTGACAGTTTATAGTTTACATATTTATTTAGCCCTTTTAAAAATTCATCCAATTGTTCATTTGAAGGAAATTTACATTCGAGAAGGTAACAGCTATCTCCGCCAATTTTATAATTATTAATTACATACTTCTCATGTTCTTTTAAATATGTATGATATGGATCATGGACTGCACTTTTTGTATAAATATGAATAAATGCATGAATAATCAGTCCAAGTTTTATGTGATTGACCTTAATTGTATACCCCTCAATGATTCCGTTATCCTCTAATTTTGCTACTCGAGCTGAAGTCGCTTGTCCTGTTAAATGGACTTTTTCACCCAATTCTTTCATTTTAATACGACTGTTCTTTGATAGTTCTTCGATAATTCGTAAATCAGTGTGATCTAACATGATAAACTCCTTTCATTAATCAAGTTAAATGCAAAAAAGACTTGATTTGATCTATGTATCTCGTAATTGGTCCTAGTATAAACTATACGTAGTTCAAAGAAAAGGAGTACATGAAAATGAAAATACAACTCATTCGAAATGCAACACTTGTTGTCCAATATGCAAATAAAAAATTTTTAATTGATCCATTTTTAGCTGAGAAGGGAGCCTATCCAGCGTTTCCTAATTCTTTAAGACAGGATCAGAGAAATCCTTTAGTACAGTTACCAATGCCCACTAACAAAATTATTGATCAGGTAGATGCTGTCATTGTTACTCATTTGCATTTAGATCACTGGGATGAAGTTGCCAAAGAGGTGCTGCCAAAGGAAATCAAAATGTTCGTCCAAAATGATGATGATGCTAAAGAAATACAAAATGCTGGTTTTCACAATGTAGAGGTTCTAGAAGAAAATACTGTTTTCGAAGGAATTCATTTAACGAAAACAAAGGGTGAGCATGGTAGAGGAGATATCTTAAAATTAGCTGGTCTTGTGTGTGGCATTGTCTTTCGTCATCAAAGCGAAAAAACGCTATACGTTGCTGGAGATACTGTTTGGTATGATGGTGTTCAAGATGTAATCGAAACATATCATCCAGATATAATTGTTGTTAATGGTGGAGATAATCAATTCCTCGAAGGAGGTTCACTCGTAATGGGCAAAGATGATATTTATGAAGTGTGTAAAGCTGCACCTCATGCAAAAATCATTTCTGTTCATATGGAAGCTGTTAACCATTGGACATTATCAAGAAATGAATTAAAAGGCTTTATAATAGAAAAAGGAATCTCGTCAAATGTGTTAGTACCTGATGACGGAGACTCTTATCTTTTTGAATGAAGAATTCGAGAGAAAGTTAGCTTCCTATCTTACCTAGCCTTCATATTTTATTGAATAGAAGCGCCTCACAAAATAAGTGTGGCACTTCTATTTTTTTACCCTTTTCACTTACAATTGTGCACCATTAGTAGCAATTACTTGTTTATACCAATCAAACGACTTTTTCTTTCTTCTTTCTAATGTTCCATTACCGTAATCATCTTGGTCGACATAGATGAAGCCGTAACGCTTTGACATTTCTGAAGTTCCAGCACTGATTAAATCAATACATCCCCAGCTTGTATAGCCCATAATTTCTACTCCATCTACGATAGCTTCTCCCATTTGATCAATATGGGCACGTAAGTATTCAATGCGATAATCATCATTGATAGAGCCATCTTCTTCTACTTTATCATAGGCACCTAATCCATTTTCAACAATGAATAATGGCACTTGATAACGATCATACATTTTCTTTAAGGTAATACGTAAGCCCTTAGGGTCGATTTGCCATCCCCAATCAGATGTTTCTAAATAAGGGTTTTTAATTCCACTGAAGAAATTCCCTTTTTCCTTCTCTTTATCAGGTGATCCACTTGCAACCATTGACATATAATAGCTGAATGATAAAAAGTCTACAGGATGTTGCAACAATATTTCTTCATCACCTGGTAGCATATGAATATGAATATTATTTTTCTCGAAATAACTTAACATATAGCTTGGATAGTAGCCACGAACTTGTACATCTGTAAAGAATAGATTCTTTTGATCTTCTTCTAATGCAGCTAAAACATCATCAGGACTGCACGTTTCCGGGTAAACTTCCATGCGAGCAAGCATACAACCGATTTTTGAATCTGGAATGATTTCATGACATGCTTTTACCGCTCTTGCACTTGCCACAAATTGATGATGAAGAGCTTGATAAATAGCCTGTTCCTTATGCTCAACACGGTCTACAAGAATTCCGCTACCGATATACGGAGAAAATGTTGAGACGTTAATTTCATTAAATGTTAACCAGTATTTAACCTTGTTCTTATAACGATTAAAAACAGTTTCCGCATAATGAACAAAGAAATCAACTAAACGACGATCAGTCCAGCCATTATACTTTTGCACTAAATGAAGTGGCATTTCATAATGAGATAAGGTTACTAACGGTTCAATATCATATTTTAATAACTCATCGAACACTTTGTCGTAAAACGCCAAGCCTTCTTCGTTTGGTTCATGGTCATCACCGTTTGGAAAAATTCGTGGCCAAGAAATAGACAACCGAAATGTTTTAAAACCCATTTCCGCAAATAACGCAATATCTTCTTTATAGCGATGATAAAAGTCAATCCCACGGCGTTTCGGGAAATTATCTCCACCTTTGCCCGCTAAAAGCTCTTCTAATTCTTGTTCACTTTTAACATCCATTTCGATGTTATTTCCTCTCTTATCTTTAGGAACAAATGTGACCATATCAAAAATCGATAATCCTTTACCACCTTCATTGTAGGCACCTTCTAATTGATTGGCAGCTGTTGCTCCACCCCATAAAAACCCTTCAGGAAAACGACTATTTTTCATTTTATTACCTCCTAGTCAATAAGTTTGGCTGTTTTAACTTTTTCAATTTCCCACTCATAAACAGTGTTGAATACATTCAATTACTGAGCGAAAGCGGAAGAGTTTTTAAGCCTCTTATTCTTCACTGCGCTCACTATAAAGACACACCCAAAAAAGGAATATTCAACAGATACTCGCTTTCCGCTGACGTTCTTAGCATTCGGGATATCTTTGACAATGTTTCCCTTACAAGAGTCTCTTTGCTCCAACTCCAATCAACATCTGCTTAAATTAAGGGAAAAGCTTTAACATAAATTCATCATACTACTAGGAAACAAAATAAACTGGTCTCTTTAAGACCAGTTTGAAGGCTAGTTAGGACTATGTACATGCTGAAAACGATATGTCAATACATCAAATATCCGTAAAAGCGTATAGCTACTAACACTGCTATTTTCAATTTTCCCACATTGTAATATTTCATCAAATATTCCCAATTCTTGAGTTTTATGTGAAAAAGTAATTAGCAATTTATGTCCTTTAGCTTTTTTGATTTTTTCCACGATCGGGGAATTTTCCGAAACGAGGTTTCCTTGAATCGAAATAGTAATAATCATATCTTCATCAGAAATACTATCTAATGTATCAATTTGTTTAAATAAATTTGTTCCACATTCACAAAGCTTTCCTAAAAGAAATAACTTCTTTTGCAGCTCCACCGCCTGAACCTGATGTTTTTCAAAGCCTAATATAACGATTCTTCTCGATTGCTTTAGTTGATTGACAATCCGATCAATTTGTTCCAAAGGTATTTTCTCAATTAGCTCAATATTCTCATTTAATTGTTTCAAAAAAGTATGTGTATGTAACTCTGAGTCGTGACTTTCTTGGTTGGCCATTTCATTTGAGAAGGCAATGCTGTTTCGCAAGGAGGAGAAATTTTTAAACCCGATTCTCTTGCAAAAACGGTTAATCGTAGATGGAGATACATGACATGCCTCAGCAACGCTATCTAATGAAAAACTCTCTAACTTATCGATATGTTTTAAAAAGCTCTTAGCTAAATCATAATTAATATCCTTATTTAGGGAATTATTTAAATATGCTAAAAGTGTATATATCAGTTGATCCAATTTCCCCACCTCTAAAGAACAATTAATCATTCACTTAAATAGCAAAATTTATACTATTATTTACTACCATTACTGTATTAAATATATAAAATCTTATAAAAAATTGTAGAAAAAAACTTTTTTTAAAACCTGTTATACTTTGTTGTTGATTTCAGTACAAGGAAATCGTCATCCACAGGTGATCCGAAAGACACTTGTAGCTGAATGCCTTTTAGGTACCCTTTCACAAGCTTCTCTAAGCAGAAGTCTCATGGTTCCCCCCACACTACTCTTTGAGATTGCCTTTATTAAAAGGTAATTCCTCTAAAAAAGATAATTCTAGATTACATTGACTATCTACCTATAAAAATTATCATAATTAGAAAGTGACTACTAGGTTTAATTTAAAGATAATAACTCATAATAAATATGAGCATTATCCTTGACAAAATATTAATGTTCATATAATAATAAATATTGAATTAGAATTATTATTATCAAATACTAAAATTTATCATATTAGGAGGAAGATATTATGTCTTTAATTGGAAAAGAAGTATTACCATTCACAGCACAAGCATTTCACAACGGTGAGTTCATCGAGGTAACTGAGAAAAACTTCAAAGGTAAATGGAGCGTTGTTTGCTTCTACCCAGCTGACTTTACATTCGTTTGCCCTACTGAACTTGAAGATTTACAAAACGAATATGCAACTTTGAAAGAACTTGGTGTTGAAGTATATTCAGTTTCAACTGATACACACTTTACGCATAAAGCATGGCATGACCATTCAGAAGCAATTAGCAAAATCGAGTACATAATGATCGGTGACCCTTCTCAAAGAATTTCTCGTAACTTTGATGTTCTTAACGAAGAAGAAGGATTAGCAGACCGCGGTACTTTCATCATCGACCCAGATGGTATCATTCAAACTGTTGAAATTAATGCAGGTGGAATCGGCCGTGACGCAAGTACACTTGTAAACAAAATTAAAGCAGCACAATATGTTCGTAACAACCCAGGTGAAGTTTGTCCAGCTAAATGGCAAGAAGGTTCTGAAACACTTAAGCCAAGCCTTGATTTAGTAGGTAAAATTTAAGGAGTGCAATCAATGATTTTAGAAGCAGATATAAAAGCACAATTAGCCCAATATCTACAAATGATGGAAGGCGATGTGCTACTTAAAGTTAGCGCGGGAGACGATAATGTATCACGTGACATGCTTGCTTTAGTTGATGAATTAGCTACTATGTCACAAAGAATTAAAGTTGAACACGCACAATTACAGAAAACACCTAGCTTTAGTGTAAACCGTATCGGAGAAGATACAGGTGTAACTTTTGCAGGTATTCCACTTGGCCATGAATTCACTTCATTAGTGCTTGCTTTACTGCAAGTAAGTGGAAGAGCGCCAAAGGTTGATCAAAAACTTATTGACCAAATTAAGAATATTAAGGGCGAATATCATTTTGAGACATATGTTAGCTTAACTTGTCATAACTGTCCTGATGTCGTTCAAGCTCTTAACGTTATGAGCGTTCTTAACCCAGGAATCACACATACAATGATTGATGGTGCAGCGTTTAAAGAAGAAGTAGAAAGCAAAAATATCATGGCTGTACCTACTGTATTTCTAAACGGCGAAACGTTCGGTAGTGGTCGTATGTCATTAGAGGAAATCCTTTCTAAGTTAGGAAGCACACCAGATGCATCCGAGTTTGCTAATAAGGATCCTTATGATGTACTTGTTGTTGGTGGCGGACCAGCTGGTGCTAGTGCAGCGATTTATGCAGCACGTAAAGGTATTCGTACTGGTATCGTTGCTGAACGCTTCGGTGGTCAAGTTATGGATACGATGGGCATTGAGAACTTTATCGGTAACAAATATACTGAAGGTCCTAAACTCGTAGCAAGTCTTGAAGAACATGTCAAAGACTATGATATCGATGTCATGAACTTACAACGTGCTAAGGGCTTAGAAAAGAAAGACCTCATTGAAGTAGAGCTTGAAAATGGTGCAGTTCTTAAGAGTAAAACTGTTATCATTTCAACTGGTGCACGCTGGCGTAATATCGGCGTTCCTGGTGAAGCAGAGTTCAAAAATAAAGGTGTGGCATACTGTCCTCACTGTGATGGTCCATTATTTGAAGGTAAGCATGTTGCTGTTATCGGCGGAGGTAATTCTGGTATTGAAGCAGCGATTGATCTAGCTGGAATAGTCAAGCATGTTACAGTACTAGAATTCATGCCAGAGTTGAAGGCTGACTCTGTATTACAAGATCGTCTAAATAGCTTACCAAATGTAACAGTCCTTAAAAATGTTCAAACGAAAGAAATTACAGGTACTGATAAAGTGAACGGTATTTCTTACATTGACCGCGAAACAGGAGAAGAACATCATATTGAACTTCAAGGTGTATTTGTTCAAATCGGTCTTGTCCCTAATACTGATTGGTTAGGTGACACAGTTGAACGTACGCGCTTCGGTGAAATTATTGTTGATAAGCATGGTGCTACAAATATTCCTGGAGTATTTGCTGCAGGTGACTGTACAGATAGTGCTTATAAACAAATTATTATTTCGATGGGATCAGGTGCTACAGCTTCCTTAGGAGCCATATAAACAAGTGCATAAGCCACTTTACTAACCGTACTTTGATTAAATGCGTTTTGTAAAAGCTGTAAAAGCATGCTAAAAACTGTTAAAAGAATTAAAGTTCCTAATAGTTTTCCATTTGCTATGAGTTCATGAAATAAGTATTTTAAAAATGCTTTTAGCCATTCTTGGATACTTAATTCTTTTTCTCCACTTAAAAATTGAAGAAGGCTTCCCTTTTGACTCTCTGGCAAAAAACCTCCGTATTCTGTCATAACTCGATCCCAATACGTCTTAATATCACTGATTTCAAGTTTTTCAACTTGTTCCTCTACAATCACGCTAGGATCAACCGATGCTTCCTCTTCATTTTGTTGAGATTGAGGTTGGGGTGTTTCATTAGCTTGTACATTTATTGGGTTTACTAGAAATAGAACGAGTACAATTGAAAAGAGAGATAAACGCATTTATACACCTCCAACAGTATACAAAACTGAAAATCATTCAAGTACCGGGAATCATGCTAAGTATTGTTTCGATAATGACGGTTAAAATCGGAATTGCCATTGTCAAAATGAGGATTTTACCTCCTAATTCAATCTTTGATGCAATCGCACCTTGTCCAGCATCTTTCGTTATTTGTGCACCAAACTCTGCTATATAGGCAATTCCAATGATTTTTAAGATAGTTTCTACGTATATGAGGTTTACATTTGCATTTGCGGCGATTCTTTCCACCATCCGGATGATTTCATATACTTTATCAATTAAAAATAAAAATATGACACAGCCTACAAAAACGACAAGTAGATAGGCAAACGTTGGCTTTTGTTCTTTTATGATGAGAGCGAGAAAGGTGGCAATTAGTCCTAACCCAACAATTTGTATAATTTCGATAAGAAGCCACCCCCTTATCCTTGAAAAAGAAAGACTGATTTAATCTTTTGGAATAAATCATCAACAATGGATGCGACCATAAATAATATGTAAATAAAACCTATAAGGGTTACCCATTGCGCATATTCCTTTTTACCCATTTGATCTAAAATTGTGTGAAGGAATGCAACGACGATTCCTATCCCGGCAATTTGAAAGATCGTATTTATATCAACGCCCATTGCTATAACTCCCTTCAACTGCTACATCAATAAAATCACTAAGAGTAGACCAGATAGAACACCTAAACTTTTCACCATTTTTTCATACCTATTTTGCCGATCAACTGCATCCATTTCTTCACGTTCAAGATGTGTAAGTGCCAGCTTTATATGTTTTTGCTGAGATATGCGGTCATGCTTACCAAGTGTTTCACCAAATTGCTTAAGCACTTCATATTCGCCTTGCTTTAACGCTGTAGAACGCCATACATCTTTAAGAGATTCTTCCCAGGCATCCTTTACATTCGTACGCCCTTTAAGTAGCTTTTTAGAAAATTGTTCAAAAAACGTCGATAACGGCTTTGGCATTTGCTTTGAAATATTTTGTGAAGCAACAATTAACGATGTGTGACCATACATAATCTCAGCCTCAAGGGATTGAAACGCAACTTTTAACTGTCTTAGTTGTCTGGTTCGCTGACTTAAATGCTTAGCAGCTTCAAACCCAGCCCATGTCGTTGTTATAATGATGAGAAAAGCTCCAATTAATTTCATCATTTAACGCACTCTTCTTTCCAACGTAAAATCTCCACCATTTTGATCAAGAATTTGCTGAACCGTTCCAGGTCCATCTTTTCTTGATAACTCTAAAAATCTATCAAAAACCTTTGCTTCAAATAGCATTTTTAAAGAGGGACGATTTTTCAATTCACTTGCATGATGACCATGAACTGAGACCAACAATTGCACTCCTGCATGAACAGCTTCCATTACTGCGACAGCATCCTCCTTCGTTCCAATCTCATCGACTATTAACACATCAGGACTCATGGAGCGAATCATCATCATCATTCCTTCTGCCTTTGGACACGCATCAAGAACATCTACTCTTTCACCAAATTGATGTTGAGGAACACCTTGGACACATCCTGCAATTTCAGATCTCTCATCAACGATGCAAACTTTTTTTGCTTCAATCTGCTTATAACCGCTACTTATTACCCTTGCAAAATCTCTTAGGAGTGTAGTCTTACCAGTTTGTGGTGGTCCAATTATCAATGTATTTAACCAATTCCCATCATATAGATATGGAATATACCTTTCCGAAATACCGATTCTTTCTTTTGCTATTCGAATATTAAACGATGTTACATCACGAATCGCCTTAACTCGTCCATTTTCTGTTATGACTCTTCCAGAAAGACCAACTCGGTGCCCACCTTTAACGGTTATATATCCCTTCCTTAATTCCTCTTCCAACGTATAAATTGAATAGTTGCTTAATTCATTCAACAAATTTATTGTGTCATCATGTGTGACTTCATACGAAAGGTATATGGGCTTTCCAGCAATTATTACCTCTACTCTTTTCCTAATTCGAATGCGAATTTCTTCAATACGGGACATACTTTTTGGATGGAGCAGTTTGATTTGATAACTTATAGATTCTGGAAGCATCTCGATAATTTCCTTCATTTCGCTTCCCCCTAAATTCCGGTTCATTACTTTCAATGTATGCATGCTTGACCACATTCATGACTCATTTGTTCTATCCTTTTTATCGTTTCTATCTTCACTACTTCTTTATTTATAAATACCAAAAAGGATGAAGAAGACGCCTAGACCGATAAAAAGTAGCTTTGCATATGATAACTGATCTGCAATTTGAAAGATTCCGATGGTCATTGTGACAATAAAAATCACAGGACCAACGATAGCCAATAATGAATTTATTGTGACCGCCTTTTTTACATCATTAACTACTAACATTAGAATCGCTGCTGTTAATTCAATTGATGCAGACAAAAAACGTAAGCCTGCCATAGTTAATACTGTCGAATCAATATGTGAAAACAAACGTCTCATAACTACCTCCTAAATAACTGTTTGTACAACATATGCGGTAGAAAAGTTTTTTAGACAATAAAGGTTATAGAAACATTTATTATTCGCTAAATTAAAAAAGAAAAAAGGAATGAATCTCCCTTTTTCTTATGCCATTTTTGCTTCTATTAAGTTTTCCTCTTTCAGATATAATTTTATCCAAAACTTATGATGGGATTATAAATTATATTTATAATGTAAGAAGCTTCTATACATATGAGTAATAACCGAGGAAAGAGTAAAATTGGATATGTTGGTGAAAAAGTAAGATCTGGAAAAAAGTAATATAAAAAAACATATGAGTAAAGAAAATCTTAAAAAGGATACCCTTTCCTCTCAATGCTACAGATCATTCCTTGTGAGTTCCATTTGATATTCCTGACAAACGTTTCTTATTAAGAACACGTCTGTACCATTCAACAATATTCAACATTTTATAGGTCTATAAACTAATATAACTTGATATTTTTGAACAACTATATGTTAAATAATTTTGCTTTTCCCTTAATACATCCACAAAATTAAAAGCGGTTAATGAAAGTAAGATCTTCAATAACCGCTTTTAAACTTATTTAATGAGACTATGATTGAATTTTATGTTATGCTCTTGAAACGTAAGATGCTTCACTTGTATTAATAATAAGGCGATCCCCTTGGTTTATAAAGAATGGCACTTGTACAGTTAATCCTGTTTCTAATGTTGCAGGTTTTGTTCCACCTGAAGCAGTATCACCTTTAATACCTGGTTCTGTGTCAACAACTTCTAATTCAACTGTATTTGGCAATTCAACCCCTAATGTTTCTGTACCAAACATGATGATTTGCACTTCCATATTTTCCTTTAAAAACTTTAATTCATACTCAATTTGAGATGAAGAAAGTTCGATTTGGTCATATGTTTCAGTATCCATGAAAGCATGTTGATCACCATTTGCATATAAATACTGCATTCTACGTGTTTCAATTTGTGCTTTAGCTACTTTTTCACCTGCACGGAATGTTTTTTCTTGAACTGCTCCTGTGCGAAGGTTACGAAGTTTTGAGCGAACAAATGCAGCTCCTTTTCCAGGTTTAACGTGTTGGAAGTCCATTACACGCCAAATGCCATTATCCACTTCAATTGTTAAACCTGTACGAAAATCATTTACTGAAATCATGAAAAAAGTCCTCCTAATAGCTTAAATAAGGGATTTGAAATGAAAACAAATATCTTGTCTACACTTCATTAAATAAAATTTATATGTAAAGAACAAGTCTTCCCTACCGATTATAAAATAATTAATTCTTTTGAAGAATGTGTTAATGATTCATTTCCATTTTCCGTAATAACTGTATCATCCTCTATTCTTACCCCACCAAGATCTGGTATATAGATACCTGGTTCAACTGTTACAACCATACCTGGTTGAAGAATAGTGTCTGAGCGATAAGACAATGCTGGCCCTTCATGAACTTCCATACCAAGCCCATGTCCTGTTGAATGACCAAAATATTCTCCATAACCATGTTCAGAAATATAATCGCGAGTTAAAGCATCCGCCTCTTTTCCTGTCATACCTGGTTTTATACCCTTCATCCCACGGAGTTGTGCCTCAAGAACGATTGAATAAATCTTTTTCAATTCATCACTTGGCTGCCCAACAGCAAATGTTCTCGTAATATCTGAGCAATACCCTTTGTAGTATGCACCAAAATCTAACGTAACAAAATCGCCTTTTTCGATTTCTTTTTCACTCGCGACACCGTGCGGTAATGCGGAACGATAACCAGACGCAACGATGATATCAAAGGACGAAGACACAGCACCATTTTTTCTCATAAAAAATTCAAGTTCATTTGATACGTCAATT
The DNA here is from genome assembly GCF_902829255.1 of Metabacillus niabensis. GTDB lineage: Bacteria > Bacillota > Bacilli > Bacillales > Bacillaceae > Metabacillus > Metabacillus niabensis. Next base: position 63,743 of record NZ_CADEPK010000009.1, read on the forward strand.
TCCCTTACTCCAGGTTTTACGAAAGTTAAAATATGTTTATATGCTGCATCTGCAATCTCTGCTGCTTCCTTTAATATCTTAATCTCTGCTGGAGACTTAATCAAGCGTAACTTTTCTACAGCTCCTGATACAGGAATAAATTCAACTGAATTTAACACCTTTTTATAGTTTGAATACTCCTGATATGTAAGATGATCCTGCTCAAAGCCAAGCTTTTTTATCCCTAACTTACTTACAAGCTGAGCAACCTCTTCACTTAAGGGGCCTGTATGCTGAACAATTTCATATTCTTTTACTTGCTTTGCCGCCTGCTCAGTGTAGCGAAAATCTGTCATAAAAACGGCTTTATCTTCTGAAATTAAAGCTATACCTGAAGTTCCAGTAAAGCCTGTCATGTATCTACGATTATATTCACTTGTAATTAACAAGCCATCAATCGATAGCTCTTTAAACCGATTACGAATCTTATCTAATTTCATCCTTGTTTCCCTCCTACTTTATCCATTAATGCTCGTATAGCAAGGATATATCCTATAAAGCCTAACCCAATAATCTGTCCCATTGTAACAGGTGCTGTAACAGATGTATGACGAAATTCTTCCCGAGTATGAACATTTGATATATGTACTTCAATTACAGGTAATTGAATACTTGCAATCGCATCACGAATTGCATAACTATAATGTGTAAAAGCTCCAGGATTTATCACGATTCCATCGTATTGATTCACAGCTTCATGAATCGCGTCGATTAAATCACCTTCATGATTAGATTGGAAACAAACGATTTCTATTTGCTCATTTTCAGCAAATGCCAGTAAATCCTGTTCTAAATCTGTTAAAGTCTTCGAACCGTATATTCCTGGCTCCCTTAGCCCTAACAGGTTTAAATTTGGTCCATTAAGCACTAAAAACTTCAATTTCCTCACCTCATTCCAAAAATATTTTTAAACTAGAAAAAAGAATGTTCAGTTTATGAACATTCTATCATATCTCTACAGTAAGGTACTATGATTTCATTTTATGCTCTTATCAGCAGCTGTTAATTCATTATAATCAAAGGAAATTGAATACCCAACAAATAATCCATACAGTATATAAATGCAAACGGAAGTTACGATTGTACCTCTTGACAATTCAAAAATTTCTTTTAAATCGGGAAACATCGGATTAAGGATAAAAAAAACAATTCCCCATAAGATTGCACCATATAAAATCCCTATCCACATCGAACGAAATCGTTTAAATACAGCATAATAAACAAATGCAACACCGATAGAAATTAAGCCTATAAGGATAATGCCAATAAACTCACCAAGAGTATGATTTTTCCAACTACCTAAAGCAATCGGTTGTAAAATAAGCTTAGGACTAATTTCAATAAAATTTAATACAAATGCAATATAAGCAATGAAACTCCAAAAAATCCCGCCAAACAACCCTGTTGTAACGACCTTGCTTACTTGTGACATTTTAGGCTCTATGTTATTTTGCTCTAACCTCTTGTCATCCTTGTCAACATGTTCTTTTAATTCTTTGTCTTCTGCCATGTTAGGACACCTCCATTTATACTATGTCCATTTTTAAAAAAGACATGTTTTTAACTTTTTTAATATTTTTTTCATAACAATGACTAGCAGAAATATCCATGGGTATAATGATATTATTAATTTTTGTTAAAGGATGAGCTATTTGTTCATATATTAATAGCTACATGACCTGTTCTAAAAGCTCTAGAGGTTTTTGAGAAAGTTCTGTATGATAGAAGTAAAAGAATGAACTATGACTTATTTCATATTAATAGACTAATTAAATCAATAATACTAATAATAAGTGTTCCCATCAAATGATAGAAATTTAAAATCTAGTTTATCTTCTTTGCTTTATTGAACTATATGGAAAGATGAATCTCATTTCATATCATATTAAGAGGATGTAAGAGAGCTTTTGTTCATTAATACTAGAACTGTAGAATTTTTGAGTAAATGGAAATTTAATAGGGGCAACTTTAACGTAGCTTATGAAAGACAAAATAAAAAACACTACATATTTGTAGTGTTTTTTTATGACCCGTACGGGATTCGAACCCGTGTTACCGCCGTGAAAGGGCGGTGTCTTAACCGCTTGACCAACGGGCCAAAAAATATATGTATCGCAATGGCGGAGAAGGAGGGATTTGAACCCTCGCGCCGCTTACACGACCTACACCCTTAGCAGGGGCGCCTCTTCAGCCACTTGAGTACTTCCCCATATGGCTCCGCAGGTAGGATTCGAACCTACGACCGATCGGTTAACAGCCGATAGCTCTACCACTGAGCTACTGCGGAATAATAGAAATGGTGGGCCTAAATGGACTTGAACCATCGACCTCACGCTTATCAGGCGTGCGCTCTAACCAGCTGAGCTATAGGCCCATTTACTTGGAGCGGGTGAAGGGAATCGAACCCTCATCATCAGCTTGGAAGGCTGAGGTTTTACCACTAAACTACACCCGCAATATAAAGATGGGGCGGCTGATGGGAATCGAACCCACGAATGTCGGAACCACAATCCGATGCGTTAACCACTTCGCCACAGCCGCCATATGGATTAACAATTTAAGTGAAAGGTGGCTCGGGACGGAATCGAACCGCCGACACATGGATTTTCAGTCCATTGCTCTACCAACTGAGCTACCGAGCCATTATTTGAAAAGTAGTTTTCTACTTACTATCATCTTGCTTTTCAAGTATTAAATATTTATTGCTTACTTTGTGTGTATTCACTCTTTGAGAACAGTCCATCGCCACATCTCAGAAAGATGATTCAAGATGTTGCTCGACGTGTGCGCTGATGTAATGCTTCGCAGTTTATTCGAGCGTGCTCTACCAACTGAGCTACCGAGCCATAATTATTTTTAAAACTAAATGGCGGTCCGGACGGGACTCGAACCCGCGACCTCCTGCGTGACAGGCAGGCATTCTAACCAACTGAACTACCGGACCATTTAATTTTAACTTAATTGGTTGCGGGGACAGGATTTGAACCTGCGACCTTCGGGTTATGAGCCCGACGAGCTACCAGACTGCTCCACCCCGCGATAATAGAAAGTAAATTATTTATCTAAAAATAATCTGGAGGAGGAAGGGGGATTCGAACCCCCGCGGGCTTTGACACCCCTGTCGGTTTTCAAGACCGATCCCTTCAGCCGGACTTGGGTATTCCTCCATTTGAATTATTTAAGATATGGTGGACCTTGTAGGACTCGAACCTACGACCGGACGGTTATGAGCCGTCTGCTCTAACCAGCTGAGCTAAAGGTCCACAATATGGTAGCGGCGGAGGGGATCGAACCCACGACCTCACGGGTATGAACCGTACGCTCTAGCCAGCTGAGCTACGCCGCCATATTGATTATTATATTAAATTACTTGGTGGAGCCTAGCGGGATCGAACCGCTGACCTCCTGCGTGCAAAGCAGGCGCTCTCCCAGCTGAGCTAAGGCCCCAAATGATTTTAAAAGATGGTCGGGAAGACAGGATTCGAACCTGCGACCCCTTGGTCCCAAACCAAGTGCTCTACCAAGCTGAGCTACTTCCCGTTATTATGGCGCGCCCGAGAGGAGTCGAACCCCTAACCTTTTGATCCGTAGTCAAACGCTCTATCCAATTGAGCTACGGGCGCAATTTATATCGTTTTAAAGCGACTAGAATATTATATCAAGTAGAATACGTAAAGTCAAGGATTTTTTTGATTTATTTTGGTGCGGCCGAGAGGACTTGAACCTCCACGGGGTTGCCCCCACTAGGCCCTCAACCTAGCGCGTCTGCCATTCCGCCACGACCGCGAACGAATCAATGGTGCGGGTGAAGGGACTTGAACCCCCACGTCACAAGGACACTAGATCCTAAGTCTAGCGCGTCTGCCAATTCCGCCACACCCGCAAGGTGTGTAAATGGTGAGCCATGAAGGACTCGAACCTTCGACCCTCTGATTAAAAGTCAGATGCTCTACCAACTGAGCTAATGGCTCATTTTATCAATGAGTACTACTATTCTTTTTACTACTTGTAACCGACGCCCAAATCTCAGTATGTTTATTCAAGTAGAAGCTCGATTTGTGCGCTGATGTTTCGCTTCGCAGCTTACTCGAACGTGCTCTACCAACTGAGCTAATGGCTCATTACAATAATGAAATATAGTATTTTAAACAAAAAATAAAAATGGCTGGGCTAGCTGGATTCGAACCAACGAGTGACGGAGTCAAAGTCCGTTGCCTTACCACTTGGCTATAGCCCATCGAATATTATGTTTTGAGTAAATTAAACAACAAGAATTATATAATACCACGTCTCAACTACAACTTCAAGTTGTAATTATTGCCAAAAAGTAAAATGGCGGTCCGGACGGGACTCGAACCCGCGACCTCCTGCGTGACAGGCAGGCATTCTAACCAACTGAACTACCGGACCAAACGAAATCAAGGAAATAAATAGGAGGTGGACGAATCATGGAAATAAGATATGTCCACTTCCTATTAGATTCCACATATGAAAAATGACCCGTACGGGATTCGAACCCGTGTTACCGCCGTGAAAGGGCGGTGTCTTAACCGCTTGACCAACGGGCCATAATGTATGGCGGAGAAGGAGGGATTTGAACCCTCGCGCCGCTTACACGACCTACACCCTTAGCAGGGGCGCCTCTTCAGCCACTTGAGTACTTCCCCATATGGCTCCGCAGGTAGGACTCGAACCTACGACCGATCGGTTAACAGCCGATAGCTCTACCACTGAGCTACTGCGGAACAATATAAAAGACTTCTTTTATTATAGTTAGTATCACTTATCATGTCAATACTATCTATTTTTTATTCAATTACATGCCATCAGCGACGGCTTTTATAATTTATCATAGCTTTACCTCTTTCGTCAACCCTATTTCATCAGATAGATTTTCCCACCACATTTCCCGCATACATATTTAGTCGTATCCACTTTTTTCTTCCGATTAAATATTTGCTGACAGCTTTTACATTGATATTTAAGGATTTTTCTCACGCTTTTGGGTTCGGATTTTAAAGGTGTACAAAATCTTGGTGCACCAACCTTCTTTAACAAATCTCTAAAATCGTTGTCACGATGCTTATATCCTTTTCCTTCTATATGAAGATGATAATGACAGAGCTCATGTTTAATAATACCTATCACTTCATCAAGTCCGTGCTCTTCTAAATATTTCGGATTAATATCTATGTTGTGGGTATTCAATATGTAACGTCCACCAGTAGTTCTAAGTCTTTTATTGAATGTTGCTTTGTGGGTAAATTTTTTATTAAAAAACCTTAATGAAATTTCCTCAACTAGTTGTTGCAGCTTTTTATCATCCAAAATTATTTCCTCACTTTTTTAGTAACATCAGCCTAGTCTTATGCATACATTATAAACACCCATACTCCATTATAATGGATAAGGAGGTATGAGCAATGCCCTCATGGTTACAAAGCCAAATGCGACGTGCTTTCTTAGAAAAAAATCGATATCAAATCAGATTACTTAATCAGTGTTGGTTTTTCTATAGAGAAAAACACTGCTCGTAGGCAGTGTTTCTTTTTATTCTTTTACCATTGTTAATGCTACTCTTCCTTTTTTAAAATCAACGCTATCTACCCATACCGTTACAACATCACCAACAGATACGATATCTAGTGGATGTTTAACAAAGCTATTACTTAACTTTGATATATGAACAAGTCCGTCCTGTTTTACTCCGACATCAATAAATGCTCCAAAATCTACAACATTACGTACCGTTCCTTGGAGCTCCATACCTTCCTTAAGGTCCTCCAGCTTCAGAACATCCTTCTTTAATAGCGGCTTAGGAACATCATCGCGCGGATCTCTTTCAGGACGAATAAGCGCATCACATATATCTTTTAAAGTTAATTCACCAATTTCAAGTATTGATGAGGTTTCTTTTAAATTCAGGTTTTTTACTTGTTCCTTTAATTTATCACTACCTAAATCTGACTCTGTTACACCAAGTTGCTTTAGTAGTTTCTTCACCTCATTGTAATGCTCAGGATGGATACTTGTACGATCTAAAGGTTGATCACCTTCTAACACCCTTAAGAAACCTATACACTGTTCGTATGTTTTTGCACCTAGTCTTGGTATGTCCTTTAATTGCTTACGATTGGAGAACCCACCAAGCTCTTCTCTTCTTTTTACAATATTATTTGCTACCGATTTACTAAGGCCAGCAACATATTGAAGCAATGAAGACGATGCGGTATTGACGTTAACTCCAACTTGGTTAACTACAGTCTCAACAACAAATGTTAATGATTCATTTAGCTTCTTTTGAGAAACATCATGTTGATATTGGCCAACTCCAACTGATTTCGGGTCAATTTTCACTAGCTCTGCTAAAGGATCCTGCAATCTTCGCGCAATAGAAACTGCACTTCGTTCCTCTACTTGAAGGTCAGGGAATTCCTCTCTCGCTAAATCAGATGCAGAATATACACTTGCACCTGCCTCGTTAACAATTAAATATGAGGCTTCACTTTTGCTATCTTTTAAAATATCAGAGATAAATTGTTCTGTTTCTCTTGACGCTGTTCCATTTCCGATTGCTATTACTTCAATATTATATTTTTTAAGAATCTCTATGACAGTAGTCTTTGCTTGTTCTGTTTTATTTACTGGCGGATGTGGATATACAACACCGATATGTAGCATTTTCCCCGTTTGGTCAACTACTGCTAATTTACAGCCTGTCCGATATGCAGGGTCTACACCTAATACCATTTTTCCTTTTAAAGGCGGCTGTAATAATAGATTTCTTAGATTTTCAGAGAAAATATGAATGGCACGGTCCTCTGCTTTTTCAGATAACTCTTTTCGTATTTCTCTTTCAATTGAAGGCTGAATTAACCTTTTATACGCATCTTCAATTGTTTCAACGATAAGATCCCTCACTATCGTCGCTTTATTCAGTTCCTGCTTCTGAAGATATTCTACGATTTGCTCATAAGGTGGCAATATTGATACGCGAAGAATTTCTTCTTTCTCACCACGATTTATCGCAAGCACACGATGCGGAACAATTTTTAAGATAGGCTCTTCATATTCGTAATACATTTCGTAAACATTTTTCTCATCTTTTTCTTCATCTTTTACGACAGAAGCTATTTTCCCTTTTCTAAATGTCACATCGCGAATCCATTGACGGTACTTTGGCTCATCAGAAATTTGCTCAGCAATAATGTCCTTTGCACCTTGTATTGCCTCTTCAGCCGTGTGAACCTCTTTTTCTTCATTTATAAATTCCTTTGCCTTATCAAAAACATCTCCTTCAGTTGGCAATTGTAAAATCCACTTAGCAAGCGGTTCTAATCCCTTTTCCTTTGCAACCGTTGCTTTAGTACGTCTTTTTTGTTTGTATGGTCGATATAAATCTTCAACTTGTTGAAGCTTCATTGCGCTTTTTATTTCTGCAGCAAGCTGTTCTGTTAGTTTTCCTTGTTCTTCTATTAAGCGAAGGACTTCCTCTTTACGATTCTCTAAATTCTGTATGTATGTCCACTTTTCTGAAATATCGCGAATTTGCACCTCATCAAGTGCACCAGTTTGCTCTTTCCGATATCTAGCTATAAACGGAACTGTATTCCCTTCCTCTAATAACGATATAACATTCGCTATTTGTTTTACATTTATAGAAAGCTCTTTACTAATATGTTGCATGATATAATCCTGTTTATCGATCATCATAAGCCTCCAATATATTTCAGCATTCTCATATCATTTTATCTTAAATTCGTTTTCCAAACAAAGGAAAACAGTGGACTTAGTAAGCCTAAAGCCAAAAATTTGCTCCTTACCTTTCATTCCACCTAAGCACTTAGAGAGGATAATTCGCTAATCTGCTGCTAAGAGCTACGATTAAATAAAAATAAAAGCCGTTCAACCATTCCTAATACTAAAATAGTTGACCGACTATATAGGTTAAATCATCATTACGATTGTTTGTATACTGTTTCAAGGATTGTGATAATTCCTCAACAGAATGGCTTTTTTCTAACAATGCTTTAACAGCAGGTAATACAAGACCATCTGTATAAATGATAAATTTAGACCCTTGTTCATAGGAATACGTTTGAGTGCGATATTTCTGGGGTTTCCCTGATAAATATCCTAAAATCGGTATCGGATAAATATATGAGCCTGAGGGCAAAGAAAAAACAAAGCGAATATTACCTACTGAGCTATATGTGAACTGCTTTGTCTGGAATTCTATCTTTAATATAGAAACTGTTGCGCCACGTTTATTTTTTAATTCCTTATTACATAGCTCAATTAACACTTCAACTTTTTCATCATGTTTCTCTTCAACTAACGTACTTATCGCAGAGGATGACTCATTTGCACGTTCACCACTTCCTAGTCCGTCAGCCAAGGCACAAATCAAATATTCATCTGTTGCCTTTAGAAAAAAACTATCCCCACAGCAATCCTTTCCTTGTTTAGGTATTTGATATGCTAACGTCCGAACAAAACTATTTGACTCCTGAATTATCATTTTTCCATCTCCGAGTTAAACAAATCTCCATCGATCGCTTCTTTCAATTTTTGGATAGCCCTCCTCTGTATCCGCGAAACATGCATTTGCGAAATCCCCAGCTTTTTGCCCGTCTCCTTTTGGCTTTTATTCATAATAAACGTATAATCAATAATTTCCTTTTCACGTTCTGTTAAAACATGAAGAACACTTTCTAACATGAGCCTTTGATTTACCTTTTCATAGCCTTGATCTTCCGCACCTACTATATCAAGAATTGTCACCGTACTTCCTTCGGCATCAGCATCGATTGGATGATCAACAGATAAAGCATGATAACTTTTACTCATTTCCATCGTTTCTAACACTTCTTCTTCTGTAACATCCAAATACTCTGCTATCTCTTCGACTCTAGGAGAGCGTTGCTTTTCATTTGTTAAAGCATCAACCGCGGCTTTCATTTTCGGTCCTAATTCCTTGATCCGTCTTGGCACATGGACACTCCATGTTTTATCTCTAAGAAATCGTTTTATTTCTCCGATAATCGTTGGAATCGCAAAAGCCTCAAATGGCTTTCCAATAGAAGGATCATACCTCCGAATCGCCCCTAGCAATCCAATAATCCCCACTTGCTTTAAGTCTTCATGGAACCCTTTCCCTTTAGAATACTTTTTCGCTAACGTATCGACTAAGCCCGAATAGTATTCAACAAGAACAGTTTGAGCCATTTCTTCTTCATTCTGTTGAAATTGTAAGATGAGCTTATTTATGTCCTCTTTAGTTAGCTTCGAAGTTTGAGATGGTTGCGCCATGTTTGATTCGCCCCTCACTTAAATACTTAATCATGAAGACTGTAACACCTGATTTATCAAGGATACGGACTTCATCCATAAGCGTTTCCATCAAATACAGACCTAATCCACCTTCAGGCAGCTGATCTATAGGACTTGAAGCAGAAAAGGGGCCGAGTTCACTTTTCACTTGTTCAAAATCAAAGCTGTTACCATCGTCTGCAATGATTACCTCCAGGCGATCTTCATAAAGGCCAAACCCTACAACAATATCTCCACCCTCATCATGTTTGTAGGCATGCTGTACTGCGTTTGTACACGCTTCACTAGTGGCAATTTTTAAATCCTCAATTTCATCATATGAATATCCCATTCTACTGGCAATTCCTGAAAGGGTTAATCGTATAATTCCTACATACTCTGGCTTTGCGGGAATCCTCATTTCTATATAATCCACTAATTGATTCATTGTACTCCACCCTTTGATTTAGAAGATATATCAATGATGTCATTTAAGCCTGTTATTCTAAATAAGCGTACCAATCGTTCTGACAGCTCAATTAGTCTGAGCTGACCTTCATTTTTTCTAACCATTTTTAACAAACCGATAAACACTCCTAATCCTGTACTATCCATATAAGAAACATTTGCAAGACTTACAACAATAGAAGGATTCGGCATTTGTGCAAGCGGGAAAATTGACTCCCTCAATTTTGGAGCTGTATATACATCAATTTCACCTGTAATCGATATATTCGTTTCATCACTATTATTCGTAATTTCAATTTTAATGTCCATCCTTCTTCACCTCAGAAAGAGCTTTTGTATCCTTTCCATACCCGAAAAATCAATAGATTAAACCACTCTTCTTAGTATTATTAAAGTAAAGTCATCCCTTAATTGAAAGTCCTGCATCTTTTCAAAATGTTTAAATATTTTTTCCACTAATTTCTGCGAAGAATAATGTTTATATTTTTGTATTAAGCTGGTGATAAACGACCTTTCAACAAAACCACTTTCCGTTCTTAATTCAGTTACTCCATCAGTCAATAATACAATCATATCTCCCACTTCAATTTGTCTTTCATACCGCTCATACGTTACTTGTTTATTTACACCTAAAACAAGTCCTTTTGAGTTTAAATCCTCAAATGTATCCGTCTCTGCGAAATAATAAAAGCCTGGCTCATGACCAGCAGATGCATATGTAAATATATGTTTTTCAATGTTATACATTCCATAAAACATCGTAATAAACATGCTTGGGTCTACATTTCTCTCAACAACTCTATTTAAATTTTCTAAAACCTGATTTGGGCTTTTTCGTGATTCTGGCAAGCTATCCATCGCATACTTAATCATCGACATACAAAGTGCCGCAGGAATCCCTTTCCCAATCACATCAGCTACTGCAACACTTATTGCCTCATCATCCTGTACAAAGTGATGAAAATCTCCGTTCATCTGCTTGGCAGGAACACTTATAACTCCTATATCTAATGAATCTACATGTGGTATAGATGTTTCTAATAAGGAACGTTGAACATTTGCAGCGATTTGAATTTCTGACTTAATTTCTAATTGTTGATCTCGTAAACTTTGATGCTCTTGATAAGCTAAGCCATACCCCATCATGACCTCTAGTAAAAAGTCCAAAGAGGTGAGGACTTCACTCTGGATTTGCGGATATAATTCCTGAAGAGCTTTACGATGTGTACTAATAATTTCCTCAGGGGGTACTTGGTGCTCAATCGATTTTCTACTAAACTTTTGTCCCTGATACAAAGCTGTTTCCGTTTGATTATTTATGTAATTTCTTAAAAGACTTACATACTTTTCCTCTAAAAAATGTCTAAAATCCATTCAACCCCTCCTACCGCAACCATTTCACCGCATGAATCGTTGTACCAATTCCAACCTCGGAGTTAATATCAAAATTATCCATTAAGCGCTTAACACCAGGTAACCCAGCACCTAACCCACCTGATGTCGAATAACCATCCTCCATAACTTGGCGAATATCTTGTATTCCAGGACCTTTATCATCCGCGATTATCTTCAATCCTTTTTTGCCATTTTGCTCAATAAGTTCAATTTGTATTTCACCACGTCCTGCATATAAGTAAATATTACGGGCTAGTTCTGATATCGCTGTTGTAATTCTTGCTTGATCTACCGGACCGAAACCGATCTCTTTTGCTGCGCTACGTCCTAATTGACGTGCCGCCACAATATCCCACTCAGTGGTAATCTTCACACAGGATTGGTTCTCCATGCTTACTCCCCCAACTCCCGCCGTAATGTTTCGAGGCCTTTTTCTAAATCTAAAGCTGTTTGCACTCCCTCTAGCTGAATCCCAAGTTCAATTAAAGTGATTGCTACAGCAGGCTGTATCCCCGTTAACACAACCTTTGCTCCCATTAATTTTGACATATTTATTACATCCCCAAGTACTTTCGCAATAAAGGAGTCAATGACATCTAGTGACGTTAAATCAATCACTACTCCGTTTGCACCAGTTTCATATATTCTATGTAATAAGTCCTCTTGGAATTGAAGTGCAGTTTGATCATCAAGCTCCCATTGAATTGAAATGAGTAAACAATTTCCTAATTTTAAAATCGGTATTCTGGTGTTCATTTTCTATCCCCCAATGTAACAATTTTACGATTCGTTAATTGTAGTGCATATTCAATGCCAGCTTGTAAGCTGTTTTTCGTAATGATTTTTCTTAAATCAATCTCAAGGTTTACGATCGTTTGGGCTATTTCAGGCCTAATTCCTACGAGTAAACATTTAGCACCGACGAGTCTAACCGCTTCAGAAGCTTGAATGATGTGATGAGCCACCATCGTATCAACAATCGGAACACCAGTAATATCTATTAATACAACCTCTGAGCGATGCTTAACGACACCAAATAGCAAATTCTCCATAATGTTCCTTGCTCGCTCTGTATCAATCGTCCCAACTAACGGAAGAACACTAATATTATCAAAAATTGGTATTAATGGTGCTGATAATTCTTTTAATGCTAGTTTTTGAAGTGCTACAATTTTTTCCCACGACTCGGCATATTGATTAAGTACCTCATAATTCAGAGGTGTTAACCATTTATCGAAATCAAATACAAGCTTCATTTTTTCTTCATCTGATTGATCTATTGTCATCAAATCAAATAAGATTTTGTTAAATTCTATTAGGCTCATGGAAACTAGCTGTAATGACCACCCTATTTGCACAATTTTTTTTGAAAAATCACTGATTGTGCTAACCATATCTTCTTTTGGGTTTTGTAAATACTGGACTACTATATTGATATATTCATTATAAATAGTAAAAATCACTTCAGAGTTATTGGGATTTGATGCTTTTAGTAACACGGTTTCTTCCATTACGTTTACCCAATTATTTAAAATTTCATTTTTATTAATAAGAATAAATTTATATAACGGGTTTAATGATTCCTGCATATTAATCTCCCCTATAATGTAAAACCACTTTGTTTCCTCTTCATTATATCGATTTTATTCTAGAAAAAGAAATACGCTAAATAGCTTATAATTTTTTCTATTCTTACATTTCAAGGTATCATATCTTAAATTAGTATAAATAAAAAAGGTTGCCAGTTCAGCAACCTTTTTCTTTATTGTAACTAAATTTATTTTTCCCTAAAAATCAATGAGTCCTAAGCTTATCTGTAAGGCTTCGTCCACCTTATCCATCATTTCATCGTCAAGATGGGTAATTTTATCTGTTAGCCTTTGCTTATCAATCGTTCGAATCTGTTCAAGGAGTATTACTGAATCCCGTTCAAATCCGTAACGCTTTGCATCAATCTCAACATGAGTTGGCAATTTTGCTTTTTGAATTTGGGCCGTTATTGCCGCTATAATAACTGTAGGACTAAAGCGGTTTCCGATATCATTTTGAATAATTAATACAGGACGTACGCCACCTTGCTCCGAGCCTACAACAGGGGAAAGATCAGCAAAATATACGTCGCCGCGTTTAACAATCAAATGATTAACCCCCGCTTACTAAGCGTTCAACGGTATGATCAGCCTCAGATTCTGCCAGAAATGCTTCAGATGCAATATTTAAATTAATTTTCGCCATTTCCATGTAACCACGTCTCATAGATTCGCGAATATGGCGCATTTTACGCTCACGAATATACATCTTTGTTGCTTGATAAATAAGCTCGTTTCTGTTTCCGTTTTCCTGTTTAACCAGTCCATCTAATTCTGAAACTAATGCTTGAGGTAACTGAATTAAGATTTCTGTTGTTGCGCTGGATTCAGACACAAACACACACCTCCACAAAACTTACCATCCTATAATTCATTCCAAGTTTAATAATAACATTTACTTCCCAATAAGCAAAGCATTTTCCCTAGAAAAGTGGAACCGTTTGGTCATCGAGAATGAACCAGAGCAATCCATCTGAGATAAAAACACGAAGAGCGATCTTTTCGATGTTAGCTTATCATAAGGAGGATTGTGTGTTCTTTGTATGCTAGGGGGTGCACTGGAAAATAAAAAACTTTAAATAATCCTTTGCTAAAAAAGATTTGTGACTAAACGTCCGTTTTCAGCTAATAAGAAAGATTGAACAAAAACACTAACCACAGATAAATAAGCCAATCAAAACAAAGGAATTCATTACCCTCTATTCATGATTGGCTTATTTACCTTGGATATCTTCACTTTGACTTTAACATATGAAGATTATAAGCAAAGTGCGGTGGTTAGCCAGTCTACAATAAAAAGCAAGAACCATAATGAACTATTTTATTATTCAACAACCTTGTTTGTTAACCCTTCTCTATTATCGACATATACATGTTATTTATTCATTTTATTTGGAACATTTAGATCAGTTTAGGTTTTTATGTTAAAGGTTATTTATGATCGGATTATCTACACTGATTTTCTGTCCATTTTCCCAAAAAATTCGCGGCACTCTCATAGAGATCATACATGTTATTTCATAATTTATTGTATTTAAATGACTTGCAATTTCATCAACAGAGATTTTTTCATTATTTTGTCTACCAATTAGTGTGACTGTTTCACCAATTGGTAACTCATATGGCAACTTGATCATACATTGATCCATACAAATTCGCCCAACCAATGGAGCCCGTTGACCTGCTACAAGTACATCTACATCCCTTAAGGCCCTAATCCAACCATCGGCATATCCAATTGGAATCGTCCCAATCCATTCCTCTGATTTCGCTTCATATGTTGCACCATAGCTTACTTTTGTTCCCTTTGGAACCTTCTTAACATTCACTAATTTGGTTTTTAAAGAAAAAGCCTCTTTAAGTGTATATGGCAATTCATCCTTTATTTCAAGTGAAGGTGTTAAGCCGTACATGGAGATGCCAAGTCTTACAGCATTATATACCTTCTCTGGAAACCGCAGTCCTGTTGCACTATTCCCACAATGAACAAGTAATTCATCGTGTGGAATTAGTTCTAAAAACTCATCGAATTTCTCATATTGTTCATTAAAATATGTGACGTCTTTCTCATCTGCTGTTGCAAAATGAGTATAAATTCCTTCAATATGAAAACACGAGGATGTTTTTACATAGTCGAATATCGCTAAAAGGCTTTTTTCTTCCCTTACTCCTAATCGACTCATTCCCGTATCTAATTTGACGTGAATTTTCACAGTACCCTCTTGAATATATTGCGATGCTTCAACAAGCCAATCTAAAGAAAACACCGTTAATGTAATATCATACTTAATAGCCAACTGGATAGCACTTGCTCTTGTTGCACCGAGGATTAAAATCGGCGCCTCAATCCCACTGTTACGCAACGCGATCGCTTCATCAAGAAATGCTACAGCTAACATGGATGCTCCAGATTTTATAGCAGTTTTTGCTACCTGAACGGAGCCATGACCATAAGCATTTGCCTTAACAACTGCAATAACTTTAACATTTTTACCAACATGCTCTTTCATTGACTTAACATTATGTGAAATTGCATCTAAATCAATATCAACCCACGTATCTCGATAAAATTCTTGCTGCATTTACAATTACACTTCCTCAGCCTGACTTTACTACAACATTTATTATTTGATTACAATGCAAAATTGTCAAATAGTTTCGAGGGAAAAATAGAAGGATTTTACAAAGATTTAAAAATTTGATACGTAGCTCTTAGTTTAATAGGTTACTCCACTACAATAAGCAATTGAGGAAGGTTCCTTCCACTTACATCCAAAAGGATAAATGAAAGAACGGGTGGACTTTGCCACCCGAATGATTATTTTGCCGCCTGACCTTGGATTGATTTTGCTACCATAAGCATTTCATCCTCTGATAAATCTTCAGACGCTAACATGTAGTCAACACCGTCATGAGTCCACGTCAATGTTGTATCAGACATCGCTCCAATTGTGAATCCTAAATCTGTCGGTTGACCGTTCACATATGTTGATGTTGAGGCTGAAGCTGGTGCAGCTATTTCAGCACTTTCCTGAATTAAAGTAAATGATTTTTCATTTCCTTCAAAAGTAGCAATAACTCGTTTGCCATTTTCAGTTTTCACTTCATTTTCTTCAACTAATGAGAATCCTTCTGGCATTTCTAAAGGATACTTAACAGCAAATGACTCATTGTCGCCAGATGCCATTGTTGGGACTTCAATTTGCGCACTAGACATATTCTTTTCGACATCGAATGAGTTATCGTCAAATGATGCATTAAATTCAAATTTCGTAAATTCAACAATAACAAGTGGATTTTTATCTGTATCCATCACTTTCACACTAGATGGTGATAGATCTTTTTTATTAAAGGTAATCTCTTGTGTAGGCAGCATTTTATTATTTTGATAGTTCGTTTTAGTTTCAAACACATATTTGTTTTCCGCTGCACTAAAAGTAGCTTCCGGGTCATTCACAATATCTTTAATTAATGATTCATAAAGGTAGGCTTGACTACTGTTTTGCGGCCATTCACTTTGGAAACGGAAGCTTTTGTTTAATGCCGGAGTTAACACAAACACACCTTCATCATTACGCAAAATCATTTGACTTTGCTCTTTTTGCGAATTTTTAAGATTTACTCGGTAATATTCCGGTCCTTTAAACCATATTTCAATTTCATATTCCTGTGGCTCACTACCTGTTTGAAGCGTCATCTTCCCTTTGGCCTTATACCCTGACATTTCATCCATCTTCTTTTCTAACGCCCGAACTACATCTGACTGTGATTTCTCGCCACATGCTGCGAGAACGAATACTGTTAAAAGCCCTACTAATAATAACACCAAGCTTTTTTTCAACATGTCCAACCCCTTTGCCTCATATAACGTTAAAAAGGAAGAAATCATTTTGCTAGAACCTCACCTTCATCAGCTGAAGAGACTTGTTATACATTATTTTGCTTAGCCAAAGATTAAAAGATGAACTTCTAAAACAACTTGTCTTCCCTATCGCATTACCAAATATATGAGACAAACTTTCCTAATATGCAAGATATTTTGTCCAGAAAGTAGTTTAGGGATTGATTCATAATAAAAGTGAAATGAATCCTATATCTATCTTACTAGAGCTTCATTTTTCTATAATAACTTGAGCTGCGGCGTATTGCCTTGTATGTGTTATCGTGACATGAATCGTTAATGGCTCCTCTATTTCCTTTAGCAGCTGGATAAAAGGCTTGCCTCTTTCATCATTCAAGACCTCAATATCTAAAAATCCTATCTCTTTCCCAATACCTGTACCTAATGCCTTTGAAAAGGCTTCTTTTACAGAAAATCGTCCTGCTAAAAATTCAACCTTTCTTTCCTTTGAAAGAGTCATAAACTTCTCAATTTCCCCGATTGTTAAAATTCGCTTTATAAATCCAGGCTGTCGTTCAATAATTCTTCTAATTCTATCTAATTCAATAATATCTAAACCAATGCCCATTATCATCTAACGTAACATCCTTCCACAAAACCATTTATAGTACTATTTTATCCAACTTGTACATATTCGTGTTAGTATAAAGTTGGGATCTTAATTAGTGGGTTTATTCACGACAACAAGGTTTTGTGGTTCAACCATAAAGTCATTTACTAGAAGTTTCCCCATTTATGATTCATACATTTTTTAATAACAAAGGCAAATTTCATATAAATGATTATGATGACAACCTAACAAAATCCAGGAGGGCGAATAATGTTTACTAGAACTGAAAATTTCCGCACTTTCCTTTCCCTGTATCCAATCGTATCGCTTATTGTTTGCATACATCTTGTATTCTGGTTTTTATTTCAATTGCCCATTCCAGCTATTCAACTCTTTTTAGGGTTATTAGACGGTTACAATGCAGGGATTGCAAATGGAGAATATTGGCGGTTAATTACCCCTATTTTTCTTCACATGACCTTTAGTCATCTATTTTTTAATACAATCTCTCTCATTTTATTTGCACCTGCATTAGAAAGAATGTTAAAAAAGGTTAAATTTATTCTCATCTATTGTATTTCCGGTATTATCGCAAACATAGCAACCTATCTTATTGAACCGCTCAATTATTCCCATTTAGGTGCATCCGGGGCAATATTTGGGTTGTTCGGAGTCTATCTTTTTATTGTCTATTTTAGAAAGGGCTTAATTGACCAAGCAAATTCTCAAGTTATTATTAGTATCCTAGTTATAGGTGTTATTATGACCTTTTTTAATTCAAATACAAATGTTGTTGCCCATCTATTCGGTTTATTTGGCGGTTTTCTTATAGCTCCTCTCTTTATCAAAAAAAGCGGCCGGTTTGTTCATCAAACATATTACAGTCCACAGTCTCGAAGCTTTTCAATAAATAAATTCAAAGCAAAACATATTGCATGGATGATTTTTGGTATCCTCATCTTAATTGGTGTTCTCGTTCAATTTAATTAGATTTCATAGCTACATTAGAAGAATGTATTCATAACAAACAGACACGAAAAAGTCTTCGTGCCTGTTTTCCTTCTTTATGAATAAGAGTACCAATCAACGATCAAATCAGCATCCCTTTCATCTAAATCCTTTACAACAAATGATTTACCCAATACTCCAGATTTAATTGTCACACTAATCGTTTGCAGCCCATTTCTTCTTTGAAAATAAGAGATTTTACTTTTCATCGATTGTATTTTGTTTCGCTGAATTAATACGGTCGTTTTCGAAATCACTCGAAAGCTTAATTGGAGTCGATTATCATTAATCACCCATCCAGCATTTTTAAAGGCAAGGTAACCCCAATAATAGCCTATCGGAAGTAAAACAATTGATAATAATCCCCACTGTAAATAAACAATAATTAATGGAATGCAAATAACTACCGCCGGTAATAGTTTTCTAAACAAATATCGTTGTAAAGATTTTTTAGGCAAAGGGTATACGGTTTGCTCGTTTGCAAATGAAGGGAGGTACTGAGCAAGCAATATTTGCACATCTTTTCGATTGACGACAGGAAATAGTATTGTTGAAAGTCCTTGATCGCTCGCACTACCTCCTGCACTTTCGATATAAATTGTTGAATAGCCCAGTAGTTCTCTTAATGGATTTTGAACAATTCTAATTGCTTGAATCCGCGATATTGGAATAGAGACTTGTTGCTTCTCAAATATCCCCTTCGAAATTCTTATTTCCTTTTCATCCTTTGTTACCGTAAAATATGCATATTTCAGTAAGACTCCAATAACGCTTAATATCCACGTAATGACGAACGCAATGAAAATTAAAATGGCATAGATTGTGAAGCTAGCATTTGCTAAAAAATCAAACTGTTCGTATATCTTCTCATATGGGATAATTTCGTCAAATTGTGATATAAAGGCCGCAATAGCTGATAAAATAACCCCTACTCCACTTGAGGTAGATGCTGCAATAAGCAGCTCTTTCTTGCTAATTTTATATGTTGGAAGTTCAATTTCTTTCTCTTCATCATCTTGTGAAAGTGAGGCCCCATTTTTATATATTGAAATGGCCTGTTCAATAGTATGTACATCTTCTTTCTTAATCGCTGTTAAGATAGCTTCAGCCTCAATACCACCGCTAGCTGTTTCTATTTGAACATTGACTAGTCCGAAGATTTGTTGAATAATTCCGGCACGAATATTAATAGATTGAATCCGTTCAATCGGGATATAGCGCTTTTTCTTTACAAAAACTCCATGCTCTATTCTAAATTCCCCATCTTCAATCCAATATTTGAATTTTAACCATTCTAAAAAACTAGATAACAGCATGAAGGCAAAAATTGCGACAATACCGAGGAAGAAATAGATATTGAAATCTATATTTCCTCCAACGAAAAATAGAACAATAAATGAAGCAATATAAGATTTAATCGCCTTGATTAGGTTTAATATCATGCCAACCGGGTGAATACGCTTAGGTTCAAACATCATCATCAGTCACCCTAGCTAGCTTTGAAATTCGATCTCTTAGCACCTCAGCCTCGTTAATATCCAAAGCTGGAATTTCATGTGTTGTAGCAGCTGTTGAAATTTCAATGGAGGCTAAACGGTATTTCCTCAATAAAGGACCTTGATGTGTATCAACATGCTGTACTCTTACCATCGGAATAAGAACCCGTTTGACAACGAAAAAACCGTATTGAAGATCAATCTCATGCTCATGAACTTCATAACGCCAGACACGGTGTCGCAGCTTAGGGATGATAAAAATTGATAAAATTGAATAAATCACCCATACCACCGCTAAACCGACCGTAATCCAAAAAGGAAACTCAAAAAAATAAATACCGAATCCGATAGCAATGCCGATAATTAAACAAATACATGCACTAATCACTGCACTGATTTTCCAAACAGTTAGTGCTTTTAAGCTTATTTGATTTCGAGGTAATTCTCGCAAGACACTCTCCCCTTTAAACACCCAATAACATATGATATAACCAATAAAAACTCAATTTATTATATCATAATGGCTCCCTACCCTTTTCTATTTTATGTAAACTTTATAATTTAATGGATTTTAAAGGTTGTTTTATCGATCCATTCGATTTCTGAATACTTGCGTAAATCGTTTGCAAGCTGAAAGAGTGCGTTATCTTTTTGCTTTGCTTCAATCATACAATCAAGCTTATCAAGGCTTCCCTTAATCGTTGTTAAAAACTTCATAAACATTTTGTCATCGACATACTCAGAATGGGCGCGAAAGTCTTTTTCACTTTTCGGACTGGAGATATGCATTTTCGGTGGTAAACTTGAACCGTTCCAGGTCGAAAGAATTCTTTGCCAATTATGCTCCCAGTTTTCGTCATCATGATAGGCTAAATGATGATGATAATCAAACACTTGTGGAATCCCTAGCTTTTCACATAAATACAAGGCATCATTTACATGAAAAGTAGTATCGTCATTTTCCAGCATTAACATCTCCTGAATTTTAACCGGAATATGTCCCCAATTATTGATAAATTGCTCTAACGCTTTGTCCTTATCATTATAGGCACCACCTATATGCAAAACACATCGGTGCCTTGAGGGAATTTCCATCCCCTTTAGTAAGCGTTCATGCATTTGTAAAGTCTTTAAAGACATCTTGAGGATAGATGGATCTGTTGAATTAAGTACAACAAAATGGTCTGGATGAAAATCGACCCTCATAGGATGCTCCTTTAAATAATCAGCAATTCGCTTTAAAGAAGGGATTAAACTTCCCATATAGTCCCAATCAAGAAGCTCTTCATGATTTGCTAAAGGAATTAATTTAGAACTAAACCGAAAAAAGTGAATGTCATGAGCAGCATTATGCTTCAATAAGCGAAGGCAGTTCTCAAGATTTATTTGGGCAATTCTTTCAAGCTTTGCAATTGCTGCCTCTCTGTCCTTTATTTTTTGAAATTGTGTAAAAGTCATCGTTTTGGAAGGTGAACAATTTTGTAGATTCATACTCATCGCAACATAACCTAATCGAATAATTGTCATCTCAAAGCACCCCTATTTAACCAATAGAGATAATTGGTATATTTATTAATTTCTTCTCCCCACTAGCATTCCCAAATAAAATAAAACCATTTTTATGACACAATAAAAAAGCCGAACCCAAAAGATTGGATTCGACCTTATCATTATTTTGAATTAGAGTAACGACGCTTGTTATTATTACCTTTGCTTCGATCACGATCACCGTAAGAACGATTATTCGGCTTCTTTTGTCCGCCACTACGATTATAATCGCCACGTCTACGGTTATTAGAAGAACGGTTTTTACCTTTTGATTTTGAATACAATGGAGCCTCTTCCGTTAATTTTACTTCAACAGAGTTAGGTTCTTTTGTCATAAATTTAATCGCCGCTGCCACTACATCTTGAGCATCAAATTCCTCTAAAAGCTCTTCTGCCGTACGCTTATAGAAAGATAAATTATCGCTTTCGATAATTGAGCGGATTTTTTCAACAGTCATTTGTTGTTGGCTTTCGATTGCCTCATCCAATGTTGGTGGCTTCATACGATCCATTTTACGTTTTGTTGTGCGCTCGATATTTTTAACAATATCTAATTCACGTGGTGTAACGAATGTCATCGCCATACCTGTTTTACCAGCACGTCCAGTACGACCAATTCTGTGTACATAACTTTCAGGATCTTGTGGCACATCAAAGTTATATACATGTGTTACGCCAGAGATATCAAGACCACGTGCAGCAACATCTGTTGCAACAAGGACTTCAATTGCACCCTCTTTAAATTTACGTAAAGTTGACATACGTTTTGCTTGAGTTAAGTCACCGTGAATACCTTCAGCTGTATAACCTCTTAATGTTAATGCCTCAGATAACTCATCTACACGACGTTTTGTACGTCCAAAGACAATCGCCAGCTCAGGAGATTGAATATCAAGAAGTCTTGTTAAAATATCAAATTTCTTTCTTTCTTGTGTTTCTAAATAATATTGTGTAATATTCGGAACCGTCATTTCTTTTGCTTTTACTTTGACTAACTCCGGATTTTGCATAAATTTCTCTGCAATGCGTCTAATCGGATCTGGCATAGTAGCTGAGAATAATAATGTCTGACGTTCCTCTGGTACGTTTGATAAAATTGATTCAATATCCTCGATGAATCCCATATTTAGCATTTCATCTGCTTCGTCTAAGACAACTGTGTGAACCGCGTTAAGACGAATAGTTTTACGATTAATATGGTCAATTAAACGTCCAGGAGTTCCGACAATAATATGCGGGTTTTTCTTTAATGAACGAATCTGTCTGTTAATATCTTGGCCACCGTAAATTGGAAGAACGCGTGTGCGTTTATGATATCCAATTTTATAAAGCTCTTCCGAAACTTGAATCGCTAATTCACGAGTTGGAGCAACGACAACTGCTTGAATATGCTCCTTTTTCACATCGATCTTTTCGATAAGAGGTATTCCGAATGCTGCTGTTTTTCCAGTTCCTGTTTGTGCTTGACCAATTACGTCTTTATTTTGCAAGCCTAACGGAATGGTTTGTGCTTGAATTGGTGATGGCTCCTCGAAGCCCATTTTACTTATTGATTGCATAAGTGACGAACTTAAACCTAAATCTTGAAACGTTAATGTCAATGTATTCATACTCCTTCTATATCGTTTGCTGTAAATATTTACAGACCTTATAGGTAATAGGTTTCTTAATCGTATTCATAATGAAACGATGTTATATATTCAACCTTAGCTTTATCTAAAAGCTATAAGAAAGATTATTTAATAATGATTCATCATGAAAACAGTGATGAAAAAACCGCTTAAATAAAATTGTGTTCAATTAATAATGGTACCTGCCATTATTTAACTGAAAGAAAACAAACTATCGCCGAACACTCTGATAGTAATGGACAGATTTCAGCCTTAAATCCTCATCTTGTACTCCTTAACGTCCTGTTATAGAAGGATAAAAAGCTGAAGTCTATTCAAAGGGATTGATTCAAACAAAGCTTACTCAACAAATGTGGCATAATCATTAAAGTACGCCTTTAAGCTTTCCTTTCCCTCACCTTCACACAAAAAAAGCCCTTTATTCTCTTACAAGGGCAGCAGTTTACCTTATTTAAAGCCCGCAAACACTTTAAAAGTAATCATACCACTACAAGCCCCTTATTTCAACTTAATGTAAGACAGCTACTTCTAAAAATATGCATGGATAGAAAAATTTCGTCTCTTACCTTCACTTCAACTATCATTATGACAATAGGGCGTTATTCATTTGTTCCTCGTAGAGAAATCTTTCTACAGATTCTCTTAACACTTCATAATCTTCTCCATAGCAAACGTGATGTTTAGAAGTTGGAAGTAGCTTAAGCTTCTTTTCCTTGGAAGGAATTACTTCATATAAATAATAGGCACTTTTGACAGGGACAATCCCATCACGCTCACCTTGAATAATTAGGACAGGTAACGTCAATTCCTTTAAAATAGGACGTACCTTTTTGACAAGCTTTTGAAATTCAAGTGTTGCACGTAATGGAGTCTCAAAAAGCTTCCTTCTATAACGGTTATAAAGCTCATTTTGACTTAGCTTCCCTGACCAGAAATCTTTTAGCATGTCTTTAAAATCTAACAAAAGCTGCTTTGGATTGACATAATATGCTGCAGCACTTAGTAAAACGAGTTTTTTCACCTGATAATTTGCCGCTAAATAAGAGGCAATAATTCCCCCCATAGAAAATCCAATAACATATACTTCATCAACTTCCTCCATTAAAGCTAAAAGCTCCTGTTCAGCATGGGAAACCCATTCATCATATGTGTGTCCCTTTAACGAAAGGGTTTCCCCATGCCCAGGTAAAGTTGGGACCCTCACAATCCATCCTGTTTTTTCCCTAATATCATTTGCCAATGGATCTACTTCATAAGGCGCACCGGTAAAGCCATGAATAAAAAGGCAACCTATCATATGAAATGTAAACCTCCCTTTGAAAGCATACGGACACGTTTATATGGCAACATATCATTTTTCGAAGGTAAGGAAATGGTTTTTCCACAATGTTATCATTCACTTTTTATAAAATTTTCATCCACATGTTTTTCAATTAGTTATTGCATTGACTACTTCTTCAAGCCTCATTCCACGTGATGCTTTAATTAGAACAATATCCTTAGGCTGCAGATACGACTTTAACTGTTTAATTAACGCATTTTTATCATCAAAATGGTGAATTACATCTGGAGAAAATTTCTCTTCCGCACCTCTCGCAATTTCTTTCCCTAAAGAGCCATATGTAAACACATGATCTATTTTAGCGGAATCAATAGAAGCTCCGATTTGATAGTGATATTCCTTTTCTGCTTCTCCTAATTCAAGCATATCTCCTAAGACAACGATTTTTTGATTAAAACCGTCTAGATCCATTAATAGATTGATTGCCGCCTTCATTGAGCTAGGGCTTGCATTATACGCATCATTTATGACAGATACACCTTGCTCTGTCTCTATGAGTTCTAATCTCATTCCCGTTACCTTTAATTGGCTAAATCCTTGAATCATTGCATCTTCTTGTACTTTGAAATGCTTTGCGACTGCATATGCTGCTAGAGCATTTAGAACATTATGCTTACCTAAAACAGGTATTGTGTATTCAACATTATTTACTTGAAAGCTAGTGCCGTTAATCGCTTGCTTCATGTTCGTTGCAACAAAGTCGTTTTGACTGTGCTCCCCAAAGGTAATGGTTTTAATTAGTAAAGCCTGCACTCTCTCTTCTAAAAGTGGCTCATCACCATGATAAATTAAGACGCCGTCTTCCTTCAAACCTTTTACAATTTCTAGCTTAGCATCAGCTATTCCTTCCCTTGAGCCTAAATCCATCAGATGTGATTCACCAATATTCGTTATAATCGCTACATCTGGTTTTGCAATGTTTGATAAAAGCTCAATTTCCCCTTTACCGCTCATGCCCATTTCTAATATGGCTATCTCCGTTTCCTCTTCCATATTTAGAACAGTTAATGGTAAACCTATATGGTTATTGAAATTCCCTTTTGTTTTATGAACTTTATATGTTGTTTCAAGAAGAGCTGCGACCATATCCTTCGTTGTTGTCTTCCCATTACTTCCCGTAATTCCAACTATTTTTGGCCTCACTTCATTTAAATAGGCCTCTGCAAGTTGTTGTAATGCACGTAATGTATCTTTAACGAAAATGACCGGAACATCTTTTGGAGGGTTTCCTTCTGATTCCTGCCATACAATTGCACTCGCACCATTTTCTAATGCACTTGCAACAAATTCATGCCCATTAAATTTTTCCCCAACTAGCGGAAAAAACAAATTCCCCTTAATTACTGCACGGGAATCTGTTGTGACTCCAAAAATTTCAAGATTGTAATCTTTTTCAGCTAATCCCCAGCCATGTACTACTTTTTCAATATGAGATAACGTTCTTCGTATCAATCTCTTCACTCCTTTTTCAACATTTCTTTCTCACAAAATAAAGAGGAACTGATATGATCGCTATTCAGTTCCAGCTTTTGTAAAATCTATATAAAAAGATGATTAAAAAGTATATTTGATTTGTTGTTTTTGTTCATAACGTTCAAGCGCTAAGTCCACTAGCTTTTCAATAAGGCTAGGATAGTTAATACCACTCTCTTTCCATAATAACGGGAACATACTATATGGAGTAAATCCTGGCATTGTGTTTACCTCATTGATTAATGCCTTCCCATCCTCAGTAAGGAAAAAGTCTGCACGGACTAAACCAGAGCCATCAATTGCTTTAAAGGCTTTAATTGCCATGTCTTTAATTGTTTCATATTCATCATGAGATAACTGTGTAGGTATGATTAAATCTGTGTCGCCATCTTCATACTTTGCCTTATAATCATAAAATTCTTTTTTAGGGGCAATTTCTCCTACTACAGAGCATTGTGGATTGTCATTTCCAATTACAGCAATTTCAATTTCCCGACCAACAATTCCCTCTTCGATAATGACTTTCCGATCGTATTCAAACGCTTCTTTGAATGCAGCCTCAAGCTCAGCTCTGTCTTTACATTTGCTAATCCCTACACTTGAGCCTAAATTGGCAGGCTTCACGAAGCAAGGATAACCTAATTGTTCTTCTACTTCCTTATAGGCTTGTTCTTGATTACTTTCAAAATCGCTCTTAATAAAAGATACATAACTTGCTTGTGCTAAACCAGCTTGTGCAAATAAATTTTTCATGACTACTTTATCCATTCCAGCTGCAGATGCTAAAACGCCGTTCCCAACATACGGAATATTCAATAACTCTAGAAGCCCCTGAACAGTACCGTCCTCTCCATTAGGTCCGTGTAATAATGGGAAAATGACATCTAGCTTTTCCGCTTCAACAGTTGTAGGGAATAAATCTGAGTTTAATGTGACTGGGGAAAACAAACTTCCTTGTTCAAGCTTTAGTACACTTACTTCTTTAATTGGCTCTTGTAATGCTCCCCCTCTAATCCACTCACCTTTATCTGATATATATATAGGATGTATTTCAAACTTGTTAAAATCTAACGCATTTATAACTGCAAGGGCTGTTTGCAATGATACTTGATGCTCTGCAGACTTCCCACCGTAGATAAGACCTAATTTCATTTTCATTTTTAGACTTCCTCCTCGAGTTTAATCATTCCTATTTTATCACTTTACATAGAAATTGTTAGCCATGAATCTATATTTACTCAACTAAGTTTTACTTTCTCAAACCCATTACGAACAAAATTTCCTAAAGGGGATTTAGGAAATATATGTCATAATCAAGATAGTTACATATATAACATACGTTCGCTTAATATTTTTTTGGCTTTTCAATTATATGTATGTTCCTTTTAGGCACAAGGCCACTAATAAAACCGTTAATTTCATACCTGTTAGTCGTTTTTACCATCATTTTAGTTTCACTACTTTTTTCTCTTTTATGAAGACAAAACGAAACATCTGCAATTTTTATACGTCTTTTAAATGAAGCTAGGGGGGAGACAATTTTGGACAAAGAGACAATTACACAGTTGATCGAGACACATCGAGCAAAAATTATTAAGGTAACGAAAAACATCATCAAAAATCCCTCTCTGGTAGAAGATATTGTTCAAGATGCAAGTATCAAAATCTACACTTACTTTCAAAAACGGGATTATGAGATTCCTAAAAATATTGAAGCATGGGTAACGATTCTTACTAAAAACACCGCCTATGATCATCTTAGAAAATTAAAACGTCATCAAGAAGTACATCAACAGGTTAGTGATGAATACCAACAGGAAAAAACACTCGATACACCGGAGAGACAACTTATATCAAAAGAACAGGTCCAGCATATTAATCAAGTCTTCCACTTACTTGATGAAGAAACAAGAGAAATCTTTATTCTCCGTAATAAAGGGTATTCATACCAGGAAATAGCTCAGCTTAAAAACCTTTCTCTCGGTAAAGTAAAAACAAAAATATTTCGTGGAAGAAAAAAAATGATGGACCATCTAATTGATAAGGGGGTGTTGTAATGACCTGTCGAAAGCAAAATAGAATCCTTATGTTTGACCAGCTAACAGAGAGTGAACAAAATCAGCTGTTAGACCATATTGAGACGTGTGCAAAGTGTGAAACCTATTTTGACCAATACTTATTATTAGAGGAAGGACTAGACGTCCTACTTATGGATGAAGCGATACCGCTATCCGCTAATAAGAAAAAAAGCATTCCTGCAATATTGAGACCGGCATTGCTCGCCTGTGCATCGATGTTCTTCATTTTTTTACTAATCTGGAATAATGATTCAGTGAGGGCTGTTATCGAATCAACAATAAATGAAGTCATTGTCGAATACTTAATAAAAAATATGGAACCTTTAGAACCTGAAAATGAAACGTCTAAAACCGAAAAAATAACCTATGCAA
>NZ_CADEPK010000010.1 GCF_902829255.1 Metabacillus niabensis
ACATAAAATCGCCACCCCCTTTTATCATTATTTAATCGTTATTTATCAATCATATTGGTATAAAGGAGTACTTAAGTAACGTTCACCATTATCAGGGATAATCGCTAAAACTTTCTTTCCTTTACCAAGCTCTTTCGCAACTTTTAATGCGGCAGCAATCGCAGCACCAGATGAAATTCCTCCAAGAATTCCTTCTTCTCTACCTGCTTTTCTCGCTGCTTCGAATGCTTCTTCATTTTTAATCGTAATTACTTCATCATAAATATTTGTATTTAAAACGTCAGGTACAAACCCTGCACCGATTCCTTGAATCTTATGAGGACCTGGCTTTCCTCCTGAAAGTACTGGAGAATCCGTTGGCTCAACTGCATAAATTTTAATGGATGGATAGTTTTCTTTTAAAACTGAACCTGCCCCAGTAATTGTTCCACCAGTACCGATACCAGAAACAAATGCATCAAGTTGGTCACCCATTTGTGCAACAATTTCCTTTCCAGTTGTTTGGCGGTGAATTTCTGGATTTGCTTCATTTTTAAATTGTTGAGGTACAAAATAACCGTGTTCTTTTGCTAATTCTTCCGCTTTACGGATAGCTCCGTTCATTCCTTCAGAACCTGGTGTTAATACTAATTCTGCACCATAAGCACGCAGCAAGTTTCTACGCTCTAAACTCATCGTATCAGGCATTACTAAAATCGCTTTCAAGCCTTTAGCAGCTGCTACCATCGCTAAACCAATCCCTGTGTTACCACTTGTTGGCTCAATAATCGTATCGCCAGCCTTTAGCACTCCACTTTTTTCAGCAGTTTCGATCATCGCTAAACCAATACGATCTTTAACACTGCTTCCTGGATTGAAATATTCAAGCTTCAAATATACATCTGCACTATTATCATCTACTATTCTGTTTAACTTAACGATCGGTGTTTCGCCGATTAATTCATGTATAGAGTTTGCTATACGTGCCATTAACGTTTCCTCCTCTATCCCGAGTAAATTTATTGGATTTATAAGTAATATATCAATTCCTAGAAAAATTGTCAAAACATTTTAACTCATTTGTCCTATTTTTCTAGATTATTCCCATAAAACCATTTTACATTTAACTCGTCCCACAATGGTTCAACAGATACAGAGCCTTGCATCTGTTCTAGGGCTATTTGTCTACGTACTTGTCCCTTTACTTCGTCATAAGAGTACGATTTTCCTTCTAGCTTTTCATGAAGCAAAAGAATAGCATATCCATTTTCTACTTTTATAGGTTCACTCCATTCCCCTGGCTTTAAGGTTTTTGCAACATTTATATAATCATCAGGAACATACTCGTTGTTTTTAGAAATAAACCCTATGTCGCCACCAGAGGGAGCCGAAAACTCATCAATAGAGTTCTCAATGGCTAACGCTTCAAAGCTAGATCCCCCACTAAGCTCATCAACCATTTTATTTGCCTCAGCTTTTGTATTAACGATTATTTGTGACAAATGATAGGATTCATCTATTGCATATAGCTCTTTATTATTTTCATAAAAGTTTTTTATTTCTTCTTCTGTTACTGTTACATCCTTTGTCAGTAACTCTTCTAATAAAATGCTGTAGCGAATTTGCTCACGCCAATCCTCTTCATTCCCATTCTGTTCCTCATCAAATGAATTGTACATTGATTTGTAAACAGCTAGTTCTCGTTCAACATCCTCATCTGAGACCGAAATATGATATTTTTCAGCTAATTGTTCGACCACTTTTATGTTGATTAATTCCTTTAGAGTTTCTTCGCCATATTTCTCTTCAAGTTCAGCCATCCATTGCTCTCTTGTAATATGAGAATCACCAATTGTTGCAATAGATTCATTCTCAGAGCTAGCTTTTATTCTTTGATTATTTGTTAAAAAGTAACCAACCGTTAAGCAGTTTATTACAACCAAAGCAAAAATAATGCTCCATAACGTTTTACCGCTCATTTCCCCATCTCCTAATACTCCCTAAAAACGTTTCTATTTTGCCTCTATTTTTAGTTGCTCTAAGTCTTCTCTAGAAAATAAATATACTTCATTACAAAAATGACATTGAGCTTCCGCTTGACCATCTTCATCAATCATCGCCTGGATCTCATCTGCCCCTAAACTTATAACAGCATTTTCAATTCGTTCCTTCGAACATTGACATTTAAATGCCACTGGCTGTTTTTCTAAAATCCTCACGTTATTATCACCAAGTACTTCTTCAAGTATTTGTTCCGGTGTGAGACCGCGCTGAATTAGCTTTGAAATCGGATCAATCTTACTTAATCTTTCTTCAATTAACGAAATCGTTTCATCACTAGTTCCTGGTAATAACTGAATAATAAAGCCACCAGAAGCTAAAATCGAATTATCAGGATTAACTAATACTCCTACACCTACTGATGAAGGAACCTGCTCTGAAGTAACAAGATAATAAGTAAAATCTTCTCCAAGCTCCCCTGAAACGATTGGAACTTGTCCTGAAAAATGATCCTTTAAGCCAAGATCCTTAACAATTGTTAAAGTCCCTTCTGTACCAACTGCTCTCGCGACATCAAGCTTTCCTTTAGCATTTAGCTCAAAATGAGTTTGTGGATTTGTTACATACCCTCGCACTTCACCTTTTGAGTTACTATCAACAAGTATGGCACCAATTGGTCCGCCACCTTCAACTTTAATCGTTAACTTCGCATCGCCCTTTAACATCGAACCCATCATGACACCGAACGTCATAGAACGTCCTAATGCGGCTGAAGCTGTCGGCCACGTTTGGTGTCTTCTTTGCGCCTCAGATACTGTTTCTGTCGTTCTCGTTGCATAAGCGCGGACTTGATTATCAAATGCCAACGCCTTAACTAAATAATCCATTATTATGCTCCCTTCACTTTACACATATATGTAGCTTTATCGATTTTACTTTGTTGTATTTCTTTCATAAATCAACTGGAGACCTCGTAGTGTTAAAAACGGATCTACAACATCAATACAATCTGATTCTTTCGCAATTAGTGAAGCTAACCCTCCAGTTGCAATAACTTTTGGTACTTCCACTGCTTGTTCTTTAATTCGTTTAACAATCCCTTCAACCTGACCTACATATCCATATAAAATCCCAGACTGCATCGCACTTACTGTGTTTTTGCCAATAATATTGTCAGGTCTTGTAATTTCAATTCTTGGTAGCTTTGCAGCTCTAGAATAAAGCGCTTCTGTAGAAATATTTATTCCTGGAGCAATTGCACCACCCATATATTGCTTATGCTCATTTATATAGCAATAAGTTGTCGCTGTTCCAAAATCAACAATAATGATCGGACTTCCATAGTCCTGGATGCCTGCGACTGCATTTACAATTCTGTCAGCCCCTACCTCACGAGGATTTTCATACTTAATATTTAATCCCGTCTTTATTCCAGGTCCAACAATTAACGGCTTGACATTAAAATACTTTAAACACATTCTTTCTAACGCAAACATTATTGGAGGTACAACCGAGGAAATGATTATTCCTTCTATTTGATTAAACAAAATCCCTTCATGCTCGAAAAGACTTTTTAATACCATTGCAAATTCATCTTCTGTTTTATTACGGCTTGTCTCAATTCGCCAATAGTGCTTAAGCACATCCTGGTCATATACCCCTAATACGGTATTAGTATTTCCAACATCTAATACAAGAATCATCCATATCACCACTTTATAATAATTCAATACTAGTATTCATATTCCGTTACATTTTATCACAGATTTCGGTCGTAAAGAAAAATTGAAGCATTTCAGATTAAGCTTCTTATTATCCTAAGTCAAATAACGATACAGTTTTCGTAAACTTTGTTGCTATGTACTTAGGTGTCTTTTTGATTGATTTTGCGACAGAAATTGCTTTCTGCTGGCTGGGTGGTGAGCCTCCTTTAGTATAAACACTTCCCCAAGATTAACCTATTCACTAAATCCCCGCAGGAGTCTCGCACTGCAATCCAATCAACCAATATATACATAACGCAAAAACAACAAGCTATAAGAAAAGAGCCCAATAAAAAATCGATGGCATCATAAGTTGCCACCGATTTTCGAATATATATTAGGATTTGTCAGAAGTATCCTCATCTTCTTTTTTCGTTTGGATATTCACTTTCACGTCTTCTGATTTTTCTTCCTTCTTCTCGTCATTTGTAGCTACAGGACGATCAGGTAGCTTACCATGCTCAACAAGACTTTGAATTTGTGCTGCATCAAGTGTTTCAACTTCTAGTAACGTTTGTGCAACTAATTCAAGCTTATCGCGGTTCTCAGTTAAAATTTGACGAGCACGCTCATAGCTTTCTTTAATGAAGCGTTGGATTTCCATATCAATTTCATGTGCAATCGCATCACTATAGTTTTGTTCATTATGGATATCACGTCCGAGGAATACTTGGCCTCCTTGTGATTGACCAAATTGTAACGGCCCAAGCTTTTCACTCATTCCGTACTCTGTAACCATTTTTCTTGCAATACCTGTTGCTCTTTGGAAATCATTGTGAGCACCAGTACTTACTTCACCAAAAATAATTTCCTCTGCAACACGTCCGCCAAGTAAACCTGTTATCTTATCTAACAGTTCTGGCTTTGTCATAAAGTAACGATCCTCTTTCGGAAGCATTACCGCATAACCGCCAGCTTGACCACGAGGTACAATTGTTACTTTATGAACCATATCAGCTTCATCTAATACGACTCCAATGATAGTATGTCCGGCTTCGTGATAAGCAACAATATTGCGTTCTTTCTTAGAAATAACACGACTCTTTTTAGCAGGACCCGCAATTACACGGTCTGTTGCTTCATCAAGGTCAGTATTATCAATTTTCTTTTTATCCTGTCTAGCTGCGACCAAGGCTGCTTCGTTCAGTAAGTTTTCTAGGTCTGCCCCAGAAAACCCTGGTGTACGGGCAGCAATCGCCTTTAAGTCAACAGATTCATCTAAAGGCTTGTTACGAGCATGTACCTTCAGAACAGCTTCACGACCTGTTACATCTGGGCGATCAACTGTAATTTGTCTATCAAATCGACCTGGACGTAATAAAGCTGGGTCTAAAATGTCAGGTCTGTTAGTAGCGGCGATAATAATAATACCTTCATTCGCACCAAAGCCATCCATTTCAACTAATAGCTGGTTTAATGTTTGCTCACGTTCATCATGACCCCCACCTAAACCTGCGCCACGCTGACGTCCAACAGCATCAATTTCATCGATGAAGATAATACATGGTGCATTCTTTTTCGCATTTTCAAATAAATCACGAACACGCGATGCACCGACACCGACGAACATTTCAACAAAGTCTGAACCACTAATAGAGAAGAATGGTACTCCAGCTTCACCAGCAACAGCTCTTGCTAGCAATGTCTTACCAGTACCAGGAGGTCCAACTAATAAAACACCTTTAGGAATTCTTGCTCCTAGTTCCGCAAATTTACGTGGGTCCTTTAAGAACTCAACAACCTCAACAAGTTCTTGTTTCTCTTCATCAGCACCTGCTACGTCTTTAAATTTAACCTTTTTCTTTTCTTCACTATAAAGCTTAGCTTTACTTTTACCAAAATTCATTACACGACTTCCGCCGCCCTGAGCTTGGTTTAATAAGAAGAAGAATAGGATGAAAATAATAACAAATGGAATAATCGATGTGAAAAACGTTACCCATCCACTTGTTTCCTCAGCTGGAATAATATTTACCTTATTCGCTTCAGCTGCTTCATCAACTCGGTTTAGCCCTTGTTCAGTAGGTATATATGTTAAGAAGGATTCACCATCTTTTGCATCCTTCATCTCACCTCTAACTTCAAATACTCCACGAACCGGCTGTACAGTCATTTCTTTAACATTTCCATTGTTTAAATCAGAAATGAATTCATTGTAGGTTATTTGCTCAGTCTTTGGATTAGCACCTGTAAAAAAGCTAACAACCCCTATAATTACTAAAAATATAAGTAAATAAAATATGGTATTACGGAAGATCCGATTCATTCCTTACCTCCTCCCACAGTAAACACGACTAAATTAAATAGTATCATAGTAAATCATGGTAACACAACAAATTAAGCTATAGATAAACCGATAATTATTCGTATATTTCAGGCTTTAGCACTCCAATATATGGAAGGTTTCGGTATTTTTCCATATAGTCAAGGCCATATCCTACGACAAATGCGTCAGGCACTTCAAAGCCAACAAAATCAGCTTCTATATCTGCCTTTCTTCCTGTAGGTTTATCTAGCAAAGTAACGATTTTTATTGATTTAGCCTTTCGATAACGGAAAAGCTTCACTAAGTAGCTTAAAGTTAAACCACTATCAATAATATCCTCAATAATTAAAATATTTCTTCCTTCTACAGAAGTATCAAGATCCTTTATAATCTTAACCTCTCCAGAAGAAACGGTTGATGTACCATAACTTGATACATCCATGAAATCCATTTCTAAGTATGTATCAATGTTTTTTAAAAGGTCTCCCATAAATGGCATTGCACCTTTTAATACACCAAT
Organism: Metabacillus niabensis; assembly: GCF_902829255.1. GTDB lineage: Bacteria > Bacillota > Bacilli > Bacillales > Bacillaceae > Metabacillus > Metabacillus niabensis. The sequence continues at coordinate 6,530 of NZ_CADEPK010000010.1, forward strand.
AGCGAGTGGAAATTCATCTTTATACTGTTCAGTAAGCGCCTTTCCTAACTCTTTTACCTTTTGTTGGATTTGCTCCTCCGTAACTAAAATTTCCTTGATATCTTGTCTCATTAAATGTGTGCCCCCTAGAAGATCATAGCTCCTTATACTGTAATTCAACAAATACACCATTGCCTGTACTTTCTGCTTCATACATAGATTTCTTTAATCCAGGTATCCAGAGAATTCTTCCATTCCCATCAAGGACAATTGGCCATGAAGATCGATTATGTATTGGAATCTTTTCATCAATAAATATATCTTTTACCTTTTTTCGACCAATCATGCCTTTCAATTGAATTTTATCACCTGGTTTTCTTGTACGAACAATGAGAGGCTTATCGAACGAATCCATATTTAATAAAAAAGTTTCGTTTCTATCCCTCTTAATTGAAGCATTCCTAACTAGTTCACTTTTGATTACATACCCATTTGGCAGTATTAACGAAGAAGGGAAATCAAGTTCATAATAATATGCTTTTACTTCCTCTTGTTCAAATGTAAACAAACAATTTTGATAAGATTTAATCACTTTAAGACCGTTTGGGTAATCAAGTGAGCCTGAAGGATGATTTTGTGACAATAATGTCAATAAATTTTCAATATGTATTGAAGAAAGAGAAGCCGGAATTGTTCCATATAGATAGTTTAATATTAGTTGAATCGCTCTTCTTTGTAAAGGCATTGGTAATTCTAAAAAGCCATTGATTTCAATTTCAACCTTTGACTTTTCTTTTCTTTTCAATACTGTATTCAAATATTTCTTCGTTAATTCCTGTAAATACGTTTCATCTTCCAATAAGGTTTCACTAAAATGCTGAAATCTTTCATGTACAAGCGGATTTTCCTTTTTTAGAAAAGGCAGTACATATTTCCTAAAGCGATTTCTTGTATAATTTGTTTTTTCATTACTTGGGTCAAACCTTGGCAATAACTGTTGTTTCCTGCAGTAGTTTAGGATTTCCTCCTTAGTATAAGGAAGCAACGGTCTAATAATAAATCCATGATGGAATTTCCGTTTCATCTGAATTCCTGCTAAAGATGTCCCGGTAGCTCCTCTTACTAATCTCATAAGGATTGTTTCAATCTGATCATCACCATGATGACCAAGAGCTAAATAATGCGCCTGATATTTATCTAGTACCTCTTTAAAAAATTGATACCGACATTCCCTACCAGCGACCTGTGAGCTTAATTGATGCCTCCTAGCATATTCAGTCACGTCGATTTGCTTCGCTTCACAAATAATATCAAGGTCCCTACAATAGGAAAGAACAAAATTCATTTCAGCTTCTGATTGCTCTCCTCTAAACATATGGTCTACATGGACAACGATTAATTTCAATTGCCACGTTTCTCTCATATTATTTAATAGGTGTAATAAAGCTAATGAATCAGGTCCACCAGAAACTCCTATAACAATTGCTGAACCTTTTTCGAATAATTGATGCTTTTGAATAAGGGCACTAAAATTTTTCACCATTCTCCCTCTTCTATAGAAAATTCAAGTTCATATAAGGACCAAAAACCTTACTTGATAAGCTCGCCATTTACGTAAAACGAGCTTCCTTACATAACTATCCTATCATTATTTCAAAAGCAAAGACAAAAGAGAAGGATTCGTTCACATATAATCCATATTTTTTGAACATTTTTACAATTGAATGAAGAGAAACTACAATAAATAATGATAGACGTATAATGAATAAATAATAAATACACTTATGAGAATCACAATTGTTTCAAGTACACCATTCACTTTCTTTCGCTGTTTTACATGTTTTCTTGTTTGATTCATATAGCTAGTACGAGAGTTTGTACGATTTGGCTTTGACGCTTTCGTTTTAGCTGTAGCAGCCTTTTGTTGACACCTTTCCTTTTTCATCCCTTCTGAAATAATGAGAACGAAATCCTCTTTCATTTCCTGTGCGCTATGATAATTCCCTAACAGCGCGTTATGTAAAATACTTTCATGCTTTTGCAAAAATGGGTGACGATCGATCATTTCAAATAGTTGCTTTTTCCCATTACCTTCCCCTTTTTTTGTAAAACGCTTTGGATAAACTGCATTAATGAGTATCATTGCAACAGCAAATAAATCATAAGAAGGCTCAGCCTTTCGAGTGCCTAACCCCCAATACCCCCTATCAAAAAACTCCGTGAACTCTTTAATTGATCGTCCTTGCTGCGTTGTTCCACCTACATCAATGCACCTGATCTTTGGCGGAGGACCTGAGACGAGAAGATTTTCCGGTTTTAGATCACCAAATACCCAACCTTGTCTATGAAGCTTATCTAAATTTGACAAAAGCTGCAGGATTAAAACATCTGCCCATTCATTGCCCTTTTGCTGAATAAATTCTAAAAAGTTGCTTCCTTGAATATACTCCATCACATAAAACGGGATCATTTTACTACCATTCACAATCCAATCATCGACATCAAGCAAAGAAGGCCCAAGAGAAGCACCCTGGACCATCGAAAAACGTTTTAGTACATTAACCTCTGACGTAATTGCCATACTATTTTCACTTATTTTTAGAGCAACTCGACCTTTTCTGCTATCGGCCAAATAGACGCTACCAGTCGCACCTTGACCTAATAGCTTCACAATTTTATACGACTCACCGTTCCACTTACCTCTAATTACTTTTCCAGAAGGAACATTACAACCCTGATTCATCGTAGTATTCTTCTTCATTTCTTAAAAAGCTCCTTAAAGAACGTTTCTTCTTAAAGTTTTGAATGGCTTCTCGTATCGCTGGACCAGTTGGAGTGATACCACCTGTCGATAATTTCGGGAAAATCGATGAAAGTGATTCTAATCTAGGTGTCCAATCTAACACTTGCTCAACCTCATCCTTTTTCCCAGGAAATACTGAGACAGAAAATTGATTATCACCAATTCGTGAATTTAAGCTAATCGAGAGATCTAATAATGCCTCTTTAACTGTTGGGAGCTTTGGCTTCATACTTGCACTTGTATCGACTAAAATAAGAATTTCTAAGCTTGCAGTTTCTCCTAATTCATCAACTACCTCCATAACTTCTCCTCTTTTATCTGGAGGAAGTTCTTCCATAGAGATGTCTTTACCTAATATTTGTTGTAGCTCTTTATTAACAACCCCTTGAAGCGTTTGTGTCATTGCTTGTCTCGTTACCATTTGAACGGTTTGAGATAATTGATGTGCATATACGATTTGGTGTACGCCACCTCCAGACATCGCAATTCCCTCGATCTCCTGCATCGCTTCATTATCGATCACATTTTCCTCTAAAACCCCAATGACATTCACTGTTATTCCTTGTTCTTGAGCCAACGCTGCCATTGCAATCGGATCTTCTCCATGATTTGAGCATCCATCTGTTATTAATAAAATTTGTTTTAAATGACCCTTTACCATCTTTTTCACCCTCCTCGAGAGACGATAATCCCATATAATTTCGGTCATCTCCTTATTCCTTGAGCAGACAACCTCAATATATGAGTTCAATTTTTAACATCCTCGCCAGAAGGGGGGAATTTTATACGTCCGTCACCCCGTCTTCTTTGATTTGTACCCTGATACAGGGATACTCGCCCACTTAGGAGTATTGTGCTCGATAGCTGAAACAACAACGGTCATATCATCCTCAATTTTCCCAGCTCTTGTTCTAATGACCTCCTCCATAATTAAGTCCGCTACTTCCTGAGGGTTATCAGTCTTAATTTCACTAATTTTCCGTTTCATCCATAAATCATAGTTTTCAACGTGTTTAGGGCCTTCAAAAATCCCGTCGCTCATCATAATCAAAAGATCGCCTGCTTTTAATTTCTCTCCAACAACATCAACATCAAAATCATCGATAATTCCCATCGGAAGATTGCTAGCTTGAATTCTAATAATTTTATCTCCTCTTTTTACATAGCTTGGTGTAGAGCCGATTTTTAAAAATTTACTGTTACCGTCTTGGAGATCAACAATTGCCAAATCTAACGTAGAAAAAATCTCATCAGTTGTTCGAAGCGATAAAATTGAATTTATCGTCTTAATAGCTACTTTTTCTTCTATACCAGATTGTAGGATTTTTTGAAGCAATTTAATTGTTTCATTACTTTCAAAGTGGGCTCTCACTCCATTTCCCATCCCATCGCTAATCGCAACAGCATATTTACCTACTCCTAAATCGATCATTGAATAGCTATCACCTGAAACTAAGCCTCCACCTTTAGCTGCATGGGCAACACCTGTTTCAATTCTGAATTTTTTAGCAGAACCAAAAGATACATGGCAATAACCATTCGGATAATTTGCACATTCTTCATGCTTAACAACAATTGATTCCTCAAGAATATCTGATAGCATAGGTGCAATGATTTTTTCACATTCCCCATGGCCATTACAAAATGGAATGCTCATCTCGATATCAACATTTCCTTGTTCAAGGCTATATATATCTACATTTACAATTTCAATCCCAAAATTCTGTAGGGCATCTAGAATTTGCTCCTCTTGAACAAAATGATTTTCCCTCTCCCGTTTAATTTCATTTGAAAGGTCCTCCATTACATGGGAAACGCCGAGCAATTGCTCTGCAACTAGTCTTCTGCTTTCTTGAACCTCCCTTTTTAACTTTTGATTCGCCTGGAAATAATTTATTTCTTGCTCAATCGCTTCTTCAACTCTAGTCGATTTTGAACAATGCCGCTGAAACTCTTTTTTTAATTTTATGTTATTTTGATACGTGTTTTGTTTATTTTCATGCATAATTTTCTTCATTAGATCATAGGTTGTATCAAAGTTCTCTACCCAGCACTTTTCCTTTTTAAAGCAGTGCTGACAAGTACTCTCTGTAATGCTACTTAAAAATAAATCTGTTTCCCTTTGCTCATCATCAGGTTCATTTTTCTCGTAAAACGTGGCAAAGCTTTCAGATAACGCTTGGAAAACTTGGGAAAATTGGTCAACCCGTTGAGCAGTTACATCGCGGATTTTTCTTACATATTGCTGCTGCTCTTGAGAGTGTTCATTCGTTCCCGGTATATGCTTTGCTAGCCTTGAAGTAACAACCTTAGGAGTTATGAAGAATAACAGAATAGCGATAAGCGATTCTATTAAAGTTGTCATGACATCAGCAGAGCCTTGACCATATAAGGAGATAAGCAATGTTCCTATTAAAAGACCAATGGCTGTTCCAAACTTTTGCCCTTCTCGGAGCAATCCACCTAATAAACCCGAAAATGCTAAAAGGCTCATATGATATAGGTTTCCAACATTGGCTAAGCTTAGAATTAACCCTATTACAACACCAACCGTACTCCCAATACTTGACCCGCCAATAAACGCAAATAATAGGACAAGATAACGGGAAAAAATATGCTCTGCTTGCAGATTCTGATATGTCACCCCTACAAGGCCCGTCATAACTGAAGCGAGCAATATCATGATGCAAATGATTTCTTCTATTTTTAATGATTGTTTATACTTTCTCACCGATAAGAGTGGAATACTTTGAAGGAAAATTAACGTTAATATAAAGGCTAGACCTGATTCAACTCCTGCCATCATATAATCATAAAGAGTTAATGTAGACTTAATAAAAAAGAAGTAACCAATCCTTGTAATCATTACAGTACTGAATACAACAAACGGTAAAATTTTTAATCTATCTTTAAAGATATGTCCGCTCAGCCTATTTAAAATAAGAAACGCAATGATTGACATCGTAATAATTAGTGAGACATTAAGGGAAACCGTCATCCCTCCAGCTATTAATGAAATCCCCGCAAGTGCAGCCTTATCCTTTTTCATAAGTAAAATCGCACCAAAGAATGGCAATGCAAATGGCAAAATCTCTGACAAAATGATAGCCCGTCCTAATAAAAATCCAATAAATGCATATATCAATCCCTTATGTAAGAGAAACAGCTGTAGTCGGGATGAAAGTCGTTGAAAAAATCGATTGACTACGAATTGGGTCTTTTGCATGCCAAAATCAGATATCGGCTCCATTAACCTTCTTTCCACTTTTTCCATGTTCATTCCCCCACTTAATCATATTGCTTGTATTATAGCGAAGGTATGGACAAGAATTTGTCAAAACAAGGGTGTCTATTCAAAAAAACGTTCGACTGTTTTTGAAGAATGCGACAAATACTCCATAGATATGAAACTATCTATTTTATAATTCGCCAAAAATCTAGAGATGTTAGTCAGACTATTCAGGATCGTGTCAAATCTATGCAATTTTTTTATTTCTCTAGTTTAATATGTCTGCATTACAAATCATTTTAATTAAGATTAGCGCATTCATTAGTGAGACAGTATTTTTAAAAATAAAAAAACTAGCTGCCTATTAGCAACTAGTTTTTAGTATGACCCGTACGGGATTCGAACCCGTGTTACCGCCGTGAAAGGGCGGTGTCTTAACCGCTTGACCAACGGGCCGGTTTTTCATTATTAAATCTATAAAAATATGGTAGCGGCGGAGGGGATCGAACCCACGACCTCACGGGTATGAACCGTACGCTCTAGCCAGCTGAGCTACGCCGCCATATATTCAGTACCTTTATTAGGCACAAGATATATAATACAATCGTTTTATGATTACGTCAACAGAAAAAATATTTTCGGAATATTCTATAATAAAATCAACAATTAAAGCACATCAAAGCTCCAATTGCTCACTAGAAAATAATTCAGAAAAACCTATTCAATCCCAAAGAACTTACTTTCACTTTGGACGATCGTTACATTGTCACAGGTCCACATCTTATACTTCCTTAAACATTACTAGTCCGACTACTTAAGTGTCCCAATCTTACCGTACATTTATCATCTAGCATTTAATTTGTTTCCACAAGACCAAAAAAAGACACCCAACAGGTGTCTTTTCTCTTATATATTATGAAGGCAGCAAGCTATCCTCTTCTAGCTCCTCGACCACCGCGTTTTGATTCTGTATTACGCTTTAGTGAAGATAGTCGGTCTTCACTATCCTTTAAGAAACGGCTCATTTTTTGTTCAAAACTTTCTTTATTGTTATTGCGGAAATCATTTCCTCTTTGTCTCGGGCGATCTGATTGCCTTGGACGATCTGAGTTTCTTGGGCGTTCTGGACGTTCTGGGCGCTCTGGTCGATCTATTGCTTTTTTAATTGATAGACCAATCTTACCATCATTTTCCACATTTATTACCTTAACTGTTACTTCATCTCCGACTTTTAAGTGATCATTAATATCCTTCACATAATTATCGGCAACTTCACTAATGTGAACGAGACCTGTAGTGCCTCCTGGTAGCTCCACAAACGCTCCAAAATTTGTAATGCCCGTCACTTTACCCTGTAACTTGCTGCCAACTTCAATCGACATAAAAATAATGCTCCTCCTTAAACAGATAAAAAATCATTCGAATCTTTATTACATTATACATAAATAAAAAAACGAGTGTCAACAAGGCTAGTCTTTTATATTAAAGATGATCTCGTTATCATCAGATAAAAAGTAATCTCTTCTTGCAATCTTTGCAATATATTCGTCATCATTTAATTTCACAATTTCTTCCCTTAATAACTTTTCCTCTTTTTTTAGAGTTGCTAACTTTTCTTCAAGCTCTTTTTGTTCCTCACGCTTTTCTTCAATTGCATTTGATTGTTGATGAATCGTGGTTATCATAACAGCGGAGGAGATGACAGCCAAAATACCTAGCATCGCAAGTCTACGAACCAAGCCCTTTCTACGTCTTTTCGAAAGCTGTTGTTGTTTTTCTTGCTGCTTCATATATTGTGATTGTAACTCGGTAATTTTTTTTGTTCTTTCGTGACTCATACATATCCTCCCTACTATCGCTATTTTTTATCTCGATGCCACCACGTTTTTATTTTATTAGTAATATTCTTGAATTTCCCAAAAAATCCTGCTAACCGTCTTATATTCTCAATAAGGAAATTTTCAACACTCCTTGGAACAAGCCTCCATAAC
>NZ_CADEPK010000011.1 GCF_902829255.1 Metabacillus niabensis
CCGCTAATCTTTGGGAGCAAGCTCCCTCAGATCCGCTCGACTTGCATGTATTAGGCACGCCGCCAGCGTTCGTCCTGAGCCAGGATCAAACTCTCCAATAAAGTGTTTGACTTGCTCATTGTGTACTTAATAGTACGATTTGTTGTTAATCGAAATTAACGTTGGCACGCTTGGTTTTGTTTAGTTTTCAAAGAACATTCAATGTCGTTTCTTTCAGTGAAGCGACTTTCTTAATATAACATTTCTCGTTTTCTCTGTCAACACTTTTTTTAAAAAGTTTTTTTGAGAGAGAAAATTGAGATGATGGCCGCCGTTTTGTTAATCTGTAACAGCGACGTCTACAAATATATCATCTTCAATTATTCACGTCAACACTTTTTTCCAATAAAATATGCTCGATGAAAAATCCCTTTCCCTTTCGTTTCAATTCTTTTCGTTGAAATGTACTTTCTTTCAACTAAAAATTCTAAAATAATGCTTAAATCAACCGAATAATACTTAAGTTCTGGATGGTGATACAATTCATTATAAAACCACGATTCCTTTTCAGACATGATTGATATAATATGAGCAGCACCAATCTCTGTTTTTGAATGAATAAGAAAATCACTAGCTAAAAATAAAAGCTCTAATCTTTTTTCTAATGTTTCATCACTTTCTACTAGTTCCTTATATAGCTTATAAATTTGTGGCTCAATATGCTTAACCTGATTCCACACTGTTACCTCGGGATAAAACCCACGATCAATCACTTCTAATCGCGCTAAATGGTGTAATGCATGAACAATATGATTGTATGCATCAAGTAGCTGATTTGACTCAAAAAAGGCTTTTCCTTCAATATATCTTCGAATTAGTTTTCCATATTCAATTCCTATTTTTAATTTACGCTCTGCAAAAGGAAAGGTTTTAATGCGTTCAATAAGTTTGACTAAATATTCATTTCGATCAAAAAGAACTCGTCCATTTAATATCCATTCGACTATTCGTCGATTTGTCCCAAGTAAGATAGCCTCCTGTAAATCTTCTTTCGTCATAACTGTTAAAGATGCTTTTTTATCTTCAAATTCATAATGCTTAATTAATGTTGTTGCATCTGAGTCATTCACAACAACGAGTAAAACAGCATCTAAATTATCTGTTATAGGTGATGTTTGATTCCGCTTTTCAATCATAATGATCGCTAATGTATCGGAATGACTAGCCCGTTCCTGATAAATAGGACGGAGAATATTTTCCATCATTATTTTATTCCTCCAATATAAGGACTTTATTAATTACTTCTACATATAAAAGGCAAATCCCTTTTCAAAAATAGCACGAGGAAAATTATAAAATAATCTATATCGTTTAACAAATAAAAGTTTGCTAAGATTTTTCTTTTCTATAACATGATGCATTTCATTTGATTAATCATGTCACTCTTAAACAACCTGTGCTATATTTTAAACAAGGAGGTTTACGATTATGGCTCGTAAATATACTAGTAAAATTAATAAGATACGTACTTTTGCACTTAGTTTAGTTTTTGTCGGGTTTATCATTATGTATTTAGGTATCTTTTTCCGAACAAACATTTGGATTATGACGATTTTCATGCTGCTAGGGATGTTATCGATTATCGCTAGTACTGTTGTTTACTTCTGGATCGGAATGCTATCAACAAGAGCCGTTCAGGTAATTTGTCCAACCTGCGAAAAACCAACGAAAATACTCGGTCGAGTCGATATGTGCATGCACTGCAAAGAACCACTCACATTAGATAAAGAACTAGAAGGTAAAGAATTCGACGAAAATTATAACCGTAAAAATATAAAAGTGTAATTTCGAAAAGCGGAAGCGCCTTGTTCAGCCCCGACTAGCATAAGACGCAAAAGAAATGAAGGTGTTCTTTACCTTCAATTCTTTTGCGTCTTGTGACCTCCGAGGGCTATGCTTATCCTCAAAACTATGTACAAAACTACCTCTTCAAAAAAAGACGAGGCCTCTATATAGGAATACTCCCATAATAAGAAGCCTCTTTTTTCGTTCTCTACACAAAAAAACAAGCGCAGAATTGGTCCTGAGCTTGTCTTAATGCGTTTCCTTTTTATCGCATTCAGCGCATTTACCGTAAATCTCCATACGATGGTGACTTACTTTAAAGCCTGTTACATGAGCCGCTAACGCCTCAACTTCATCTAGTCCTGGATAGTGAAAGTCTACAATTTTACCACAGCTTTCACATATACAGTGATAATGATCTGACGTTACAAAGTCAAATCGACTTGATGCATCGCCATACGTTAATTCCTTTACAAGTCCAACCTCACGAAATACCCTTAAGTTATTGTACACAGTTGCAACACTCATATTAGGGAATTTTCCTTCTAACGCTTTATATATATCATCAGCTGTAGGGTGTGTCATGGAACCAACTAAGAATTCAAGTATAGCATGACGCTGAGGTGTGATACGTACTCCAGTTTGTTTTAAAGCATCTAAAGCATCCTTCAATTGATGTTCAGACATCCGCCATGCACCTCACTTCAATAAATATTATTACTTTATAATGTTTATAATTAGTGTACATTGTGACAAATAGTTTTGTCAAACCTCAATATATAGGATATTGTTTACTTTTTACCTTCTGTTATGCTTTTAATATCGTTTTCTCAAATCAATGATGTTCCGCATCATTGATAATTCACCATTTCTAAACCTTTCAAGGTTGTCCTCGAAGATTGGCATGACTCTCGGAAGGTAGTTTTTGGTAATGCCAGATAAATGTGGTGTGATCGTCACATTTTCCATATCCCAAAATGGATGGTGCTCATCGAGAGGTTCATGCTCGAATACATCTAATACAGCATGGCTAATTAGCCCTTCATCTAAAACCTTTAATAAGTCCTTTTCATTGACGACATCACCACGGCCGATATTAATAAAGACTGCCTCTCGCTTCATTTCTTTAAAAAGTTCATAGTTTAGTAGGCCTTTCGTTTGCTCTGTGCTTGGTAAAACAGAGATAACAAAATCCGCTTCTTTAATCGTTTCTTCCAGCTCTTTATATGTGTACATTTCCTGAAAGTATTCGACAGGTCTGCCATCCTGGTTCATCCCTAACACCTTCATACTAAACGCCTGAGTAAGCTTTGCTGTTTCCTGTCCGATTGCTCCTGCACCTAGTATATAGACTGTTTTCCCGTATAATTCCATCATTCTTACCGTTCTGTCCCATTTATGAGCTTTTTCATTTTCAATGAGCGCCTTCGATTGACGTGAAACCTGGAGCATCATGGCTAAGCAATACTCTGCCATCGGAATCGCATGTACCCCTTTTGAATTCGTAACGAGAATCCCTCTTTTTTCAATTTCATCAAATGGAAGCTTTTCAATTCCGGCTGATCCGACCATAATCCATTTCAGTTTTGTTGCAGCCTGTATATGGCTAGCTGTTAAGTCCTCTCCATACGTAAACAAAATATCTGCCTCAGCTAAAATATCCAGTGCTTCATCTATTTTTTTATCATGGTAAAATGTCACTGTCGGAAATTTGCTCTCAATTTGCTGTTTCAGTACAGTCGGGAGCTTCACTGTAGATAATATGTTCATAGGTTGTCACCCTCCATGCTCTATGTATTTTCTATATGGATAAAAAAGAGTGCGGAACAATTTCCGCACTAGTCCGGCGCTAACATTTGAGGAGGTAATGCCTTCCCTATAAGATACGAAAATTCACCTAGTTTGTCTGGACGTTTGCCTTGCTTCGAAAAAATAGGCTACTTTCTAAGATTCTCTTGATTTAAACCTTTGAGATCTGCTAGAACGAATTCCCCATCTTTTCGGATTAGAACATCATCAAAATAAATTTCCCCACCCCCGTATTCTGGACGTTGAATCAGCACCATATCCCAATGGATCGCTGATTTATTTCCATTATCTGCTTCCTCATATGCTTCGCCTGGTGTAAAGTGAAGACTGCCACATATTTTTTCATCAAATAATATATCGCCGATCGGTTCTTCAATATATGGATGAAAGCCAAGCGCAAACTCTCCGATAAATCTCGCTCCTTCATCCGTATCGAGAATTTCATTTAATTTGTTCGTATTATCTGCTGTTGCTTCAATGATTTTCCCATTTTCAAAAGTTAATTTAACATTTTTAAATGTTGTCCCATGATATGGACATGGTGTATTAAACAGAATCGTTCCGTTAACAGAGTCCTTTATTGGTGCAGTAAATATTTCACCATCTGGAACATTTGCTTCACCAGTACAAGGAATCGCAGGAATATTCTTAATCGAAAATTGCAAATCTGTACCAGGGCTTACGATTCGGACCTTGTCCGTTTTTTCCATCAGCTGCTTTAACGGGGAAACTGCTGCTGCCATTTTATCGTAATCAACCGTGCATACCTTAAATAAGTAGTCTTCAAAGGCTCTAGTGCTCATCCCTGCTTTCTGCGCTAACCCCTTCGTAGGATAATTGAGAAGCACCCATTTACGGTTATTCACATAAAACTCAGAGACTGGCTTCATAATTTCTCCACGTAAGCGATGCATTTCCTTTGGAACCTCGACCATTTCCGCATCATTTTCTTCCCCAATAATGATAATCACCGCATCGACATCTTGATAAATCTGCATTTGCCATTGTGCTTGTGCCGTCAGTTGGTCACGCTTGTAATTTTTCGCTAAATGGAGATTGATTTCATCGTCAAATAAATCAACATATGGATAAGCCCCTAGCTCATATGCTTGATCAATAAGCTCTGTTATTAAAGGCTTCGTATTTAGATGACCCCTTATTAAAACCTTTTCTGCCTTTTTTATCTTTACTGAATGTGTAAGCAAGATCGTGGCTAGTTTCGTTATTCTCTCATCCCTCATTTAGTCACCCGCTTATTTAGTTTTGAATATCTTTAATATATTGCAGCGCTTCTTCAACATGATCCTTTACTTTAACCTTTCGCCATTCCTTTACTACTTCCCCTTCAGGATTAATAATAAACGTCGACCGTTCAATTCCCATATATTCTTTGCCGAAATTCTTTTTCAATGTCCAAACACCGAATTCCTCTGCTAATTTATGCTCATCATCAACAAGTAATTGAAAAGGAAGCTCATGTTTTTCCTTAAACTTCTGATGTTTATCCTGCGGGTCTGGGCTAACTCCGATAATAACGGCATTTAACTCTGAAAAGCTTTGATGCTGGTCTCTGAAATCACATGCCTCTGTCGTACAACCAGGTGTCATATCCTTTGGGTAAAAATATAAGACAATGTACTTTCCTTGATAATCGGTTAAGCTAACCTGCTCGCCATTGTCTGCTAATAGCTTCATATTAGGTACTTTGCTGCCTACTTCTATTGTCATGTAAACTCCTCCTAAAAGATTGTCTAACTTAAGCGTATCCAACTTTTGCTCAACATACAACTAATTCTACTTATCTACCCCGATAAATGTTCGAGCGAGGAAAACTGCTGGTAGCACATAGCCAATTAACGCCTCAACAACAGCTAACAGCCTGCCAATACCGATCGGAACAAGGTCGCCGTAGCCAACGGAAAACAAGGTAACAGCACTAAAATACATCGACATAATTAACTTTTCGAAATAGGTCCCTGCAACCGGAACATCTGACTCTGTTAAAACAGTTAAATTACTTTGCATACAAATTAAATAAATCATTCCAAAGCCAATTAGCAATGTAATATAAAGATAAGAAAAAATAAGAATTGTTTCAAAGGAAAAGAAATTTTTCTGAAAGCATGCTTCTACAACACTTTTAAAGCTCATAAAAATACAAATGGCGATAAACAAGCAAAATATTATTTCCACAACCATCCCACCCTACTTGAGCCTTCGCTTTGTACAAATATATACAAGCAGTTGTGATGATATTCAACTGAATCCTTCGTATCCTAAAAAAAGCAGGATAGCTAAACTAGAAAAGAGCAAGCTCCTTGTACAGTTCAGCCAAAGTTGGGTCAAGACGAAAAAACTCGCTACCTTAATCGTAGCGAGCCTGCTCTTTCATAATATTTTATTTATATATAAGTTCAACTATAATCCTTTAATAAAAATCCCTCTTGATATTCCTTTGGAGAAATCCCCTCTAATTCCCTGAACACTTTTGTGAAACGCTTTGGGTTTTTGTATCCAACAATCGTTCCTACCTCAAATATTTTCAACTCTAGGTTTTTTAAGAGAATCTTCGCTTGCTCGATCCGAATCTTTTTTAAATAGTCGACAAAATTCTGCCCTGTGTATACCTTAAACATATGGCTAAAATAAGAATAGTTAAGGGAAACATAGTTTGATACGACAGCTAGATTTAAATCCTTATTGTAATTTTCATGAATATATTTTATTGCCTTCTCCATATATTTTTGCTCAGAATAGACTAGCTTAAGCTGTTTGTTATATTCATGTAATAGCAGGATGAGATTTTCAAGCTCATAGACATAGTCGTAAAACCTTTCAAAATGATAAATATCCCCGACCTTATCATACCGTTTAAGGATTTCAATTGATTCTTCTCCAAGTCTCTTAAATGCTTCGTCAAGAATAATCCGATTGATCGCATCATGAAGAGCCTCCATGTATTTAAGCCCGTAGGCTGAAATAACGTCGATATTCAGCACTTCTAATAAGTGAATCCGAATTTCCTGATCACGATTCGTCCCAATCATATTCGAGATTTTCTTTAATTCATCAATTGGTGGTGGCTGAACATCTCCTATGAAGTGATTGCTTACCTCTTCAAACCAAATCATTGACCTTCCTGGTAAAATGAAATGACTTTTTAAAGAAAATATAGCTTGTTCATAGGCTGTTTTAATTTTCCTAATCGAATTCTCCTTTCCGCTAACACCAATTGAGACATTTCTTAATGGAAGATGGTTGATTAATTCAGTAAACACTGAATCCTCTGTCGTTATCATCACAACATTTCCGTCTTTATCATGAAAACACAGAATGTTTTGCGGTGGTTCATTACAATAATTAGTAAGAATTCCTTTCACCCAAGAAGCCTGATCTTCAGCATCACTTTTCAAACATGTAAGTGCCCCAACATAATAACCATCTCCAAATAGAGCTATCGGTAGTCTCGCCGCAATCGCTTCGATTTCATCCTCAGAGATTTTCGGGTTTAAAAAAATATAGTTTAATTGATTTGACGTATATTCATCAAAGTCAAATTGGTTCTGCTTATCTGTGATTAGCTCATTTAAAACCTGATTCACTGTATTCTTTAACTCATCTCGATTAATCGGCTTAAGTAAATAATCCTTTACACGATATTTTATCGCTTCCTTTGCATATTCAAAATCATCATAACCACTAATCATCACAACCTCTGGCTTTCGATCCAATTTTTGAATTTCTTGTACAAGAGCTATGCCATCCATAGTAGGCATTTTAATATCTGTAAACATAATATCAATCTGCTCATTTTTTAATAGCGTAAGAGCCTCTTCACCATTACTTGCTAGCATAAATGTAAAGGATTCTGGAAATTCCCTCGATATCATCGCCCGAATTCCGAGACGAATATTTCTCTCATCATCAACAATTAATAGCTTATACATTTCCATTTGCCCCCCTTATTAATAAATAAGGTAGTTTGATGACAACTGATGTGTACTTACCTTTGACACTTCTCACGTTCAAGCCAAACTCTTTCCCGTAAAATAAGACAATTCGTTCATGAACATTTTTCAAGCCTATTCCGTTGCCTGATTGAGATTGCCTGTCACTATAACCTTCATCATGAAGGATTTTACGATTTAACATAGCAAGATCTGTCTCATCCATCCCTATACCATTGTCTGTTATTTCAACAAAAACGAATTGGTCATCTTTGTATGCGTTTACAATTATTCTCCCTCTCGTTGCAGCCTTACTCGGTTCAATTCCATGTTTAATTGCATTCTCAACAATTGGTTGTAAAGATAGCTTTAACATTTCTTGATTTAAAAGTTCATTTGGTATGACTACTTCTAATACAAGCTCTCGATCTAACCGCAGATTCATAATCATCACGTAATGCTTAATATGTGCTATTTCCTCACCTATGACAACAAATTCATTTTTCCATTTTATATTGTATCTCATCATTGAGCCTAATGAAGTAAGTGCGTCAGAAATCTCGTATTTCCCCTCAACCTCTGCCATCATTTTAATATTCTCTAATGTATTATAAAGAAAATGTGAGTCAATTTGGGTTTTCAACGCTCTAAGCTCAGTATCCTTTGAGACTGCCTGTTTATTAACGGCTTCAGCAATGAGATGATTGATTTTACTTAGCATATTCCGAAAATGAAACGCTAAAGTTGAAAACTCATCACGTCCATCAATGTCAATTTTCGTTGTAAAATCACCCTTTTCTACTTGCTTCATATTTTCAATGAGCTTATACATCTTTTTTAACAATAAGGATGTAATGACATATGTCAATGTTGATAAAATCGCGAGCAGCACAATAGCGATGATAATTGTCATATATCTTACTTTTCTCGTCTCTGAATCTATTTTCTCTAAAGAAACAACGTTAACCATTTTCATATTTAATTCCTCAATTTCTGTGGAAGCTATTAAATAAGGAATGCTGTTGTTCATATAAATAAAACGATTTTTACCATTCTGAGTTAATTGTTGAATAAGCTCTTGAAAGTGTTTCTTTTTAAATTTATGCTCGCGGAGAAATTTGTTTGCTGGATTCGTAAATACTTCCTTCTCCTGATCAATGATAAATATTTCTGATTGCCCATCAGTAATTGGACTGTACATTTTCGGAAAAAAGTTTCGTTGGAGCATTGAAATTTCGATCATTCCTAAATGGTTATTTTGACTATCCTTTACTTCCCTAAATAATGATATTTTCGGGTTATCGTCAGGAACATTTGAAAGCAGTCGATAATCCTGTCTTTTCAACCACCAAAGCTCTGTCCCATTCTGCTTCATCACCCTTTCGTACCAAGGCCTACTTTTTATTCGATTTTCCCGAAATAACAATGGCCACATCTCTATTAATGAAGGATCATCAATATAAAACTGTGAATAATCAATGAGTGGATTGACGGATTGCAGCTCCTTTGAGTCAATATGCTCGTTCTGAAATTCTATTAACTCACGCACACTTTTATCACGCCGATCACTAACAAAATGAATTAGTTGATCATCTGAAATTAACGTTTGCGCTGCTTCTCGCATCGCTTCAATATTTTTTTGAACCTGGATTTTCTCCATTTCAATTAAATATTCATTTTCTCGTATAGTATCAGAAATCACATTTTCATAAAACTCATGTGAGAGGACAAAAACAAGTACGAAAACTGGAATCATAAAAAGCGTTGTGTATAGAAAGACTAGTTTGTTTTGTAAAGACAACCGACTAAACCAACGATAGATTCGTTTTATCATCCTTTTGAGCAGCATAAACAACACATCCTAATAGGTGAAAGGTTTCGTATTTCTATTATGACATAGGATGTATGAAAGCGCTGTCTTTTTATAGACCGTTTCCGTAAACTTTGTTGCTTTTTATTATAGTCTTTTGGTAGATTTCATCGTGCAATGCTTGCTTTCTAATGGTTGGTGATTGCATTCTTGGTGTAAATACCTGCCAAGTCACATCCAAAGACCCCGTAAAAGTCTCGGCACTTATGCACTAAGCAACCTCTACAATGTTTTACAAAAAAAGTCTTAGAAAGAGAAAATCTGCAAATTAAGCAGATTCTCTCTTAATCTTTCCTATTCCTTTTTTTGCGTTTCCGCTTTTTCTATTTTCACTTTATTCTCTGCAAAGCGTTTCTCCTGATATTCCCTAACCTTGTCATATCCTAATTCATCACGTTTTTCTTGGAATTCTTGATAAATTTTTTCAAATTCCTCTTCAGATTTAGCTAATAGGAGCTTTGGTAATGTTTTCCCCCACTCCTGGGCAATTTTGCTATTAGCAATCCCTGCCTCAGAGGTTCCTTGCGGGTTAATATCATCATATACTGCAAAGCTTTTCGTTTTTCCTTTCGTCCAGTCTTCCATTTGTTTAAATGGCTCTTCAGTTGGTGTTTGCCATTGCAGCTGCATATCTGTGTCCATTAGCATCCAAAACGTGTGTGAAGCCCCATATTTTTTGTCAAATGCGGTGCGATCGGTTGTTAATAATTCATATGCTTCCTTCGTGAATTGTGGTTTACCATTAACAACTTCATGTACAACTCCTTCTGGACCAAGATACATATCCTTTTGTCCTTCTTCACTAAGCAAATAACTCATGAAACGAATCGCTCTTTCAGGGTCCTTTACATCCTTAGAAATCAATGTAATAGTCCAACCAGCTAAGCTATCACCTGCTAATGTCGGCTGGTCTAATTGTTCGTTTGCTGGTCCGTCGACAGCAATGTAGACAGAATTCGGATCATTTGCGTAAAGCGATAATTGCTGTGCCTGCATATCACTGCGCTGATAAAGCATTGCAAAGTAACGACCCTGGGCAATTTTTTCTTCCATTTGCGGACGTTTATCGATGAAAATATCCTTCGCCAATAATCCTTCTTCATTTGCTTCTCTAAATACCTTTAACCATTTCAAATATTCCGGGTCTGTTGAACGGTCATAAAGCTCTCCATCCTTCTCCATCGGAATCGCTAAAAAGTTTTGCAAATACCATTCAAGTGAGCTGTTTCCTGTATCAGTAAATTCATGCAAGCCTAACGGGATTAACGGCGCTCCATTTACTTCAGGGAATTTTTCCTTTGCAGCCTTTAATGCATTTAAGAACCCTTCAGGTGTCCGCATATCAGGGCTACCAATTGCCTCATATATATCCTTTCTAACTAAAAACGTTTGGTTTGATGGCTTCAATTCCTTATATTTCTCAAAGTTTGCCGGTGATGAGGAAGCATTTGGATAGCCATATACGTTCCCATCCTCCTGTCGATACCATTCAAGCTTTGCCGGATCAGAAACATTGAAAAAGTATGGATCATATTGATCAGCAAGCTCATTCAACGGAAGAACAAGCTCTCCTTCAATCATTTGCTTAACAGCCTCTTCCCCCCAGCCTAATGTAATAAAGTCTGGTAAACTACCAGAGGCGATCATCGTATTCA
Source organism: Metabacillus niabensis (assembly GCF_902829255.1). Lineage (GTDB taxonomy): Bacteria > Bacillota > Bacilli > Bacillales > Bacillaceae > Metabacillus > Metabacillus niabensis. The sequence continues at coordinate 11,106 of NZ_CADEPK010000011.1, forward strand.
TTTTCTCTGCTTCATTCCCTGCAGGTGTCATAATATTTAACGATACACCTGTTTTTTCCGTAATATATTTTGAGGTTGCATCATTTCCCCATTTGTTCGCAAACCATGAGAAGTTAATATACCAATCAAACGTAATTGGTGATGTGTCCTCCTTCCAGCCAGGCTCATCCGCAGATAGATTTGATTTTGGCTTTTCGGTTGATGATGCCTCTTCCTTTTTATTTGCTGAACAAGCGACCATAAGACTAGCCATAATTGAAATAATAAATGCTAAATAGAAAGCTCTCCTCAGTTTCATTCTCCCCATTGTTTTTACCCCTTTCGTTTTTAACCTTAACAACTTGCCTCCCCTTGCACTAGGAAAGGCAAGCTAGTATCTAGCAACCAGTATTCTTACCCTTTAATCGAACCAATTAACATTCCTTTCACAAAGTACTTTTGTAGGAACGGATAGACAATGACGATCGGCAATGTCGTGACGACCATTGTAGCTAGTTTAATAGACTGTGATGTAACTGTTTTACTAGCAACCCCGCCAGGAGCATTTGTTATCATTTGATTTGAGCTCGATTCGGCAATGATTTTATATAAATACGTCTGGATCGGCTGTAAATCTGGATTATTGACAAAAATAACCCCAGCAAAATAATCATTCCATTGATAGACACCGTGAAAAAGGGCAATCGTTGCGATGACAGGCATTGATAATGGAATGACTACCTTAAGAAAAATCTTAATATCACTCGCACCATCGATTTTAGCCGCTTCCTCTAAAGAGGTTGGCAAAGCTCTAAAAAAGGAGACAAAGATGATTAAATCAAAGAAACTAAATAAGGCTGGAATGATGTAAACAAAGAAGCTATCTAGTAAACCTAACTCACGATATAAAAGGAATTGTGGAATTAGTCCTCCGCTGAAGAACATCGTGACAATACCAATAAACATATAGAGTTTTCTGCCGCGTAAATCTTTACGTGATAACGCATAGGCAACCATTGCCGTGAAAAAAACGTGAGCCACAGTACCAATGACGGTTTTAGCAATTGTCACTCCATATGATGTCACAATTCCTTCATTAGCAAAAACCGCTTTATAGTTATCAAAGGTAAAATCTCGTGGCCACCAATAAATGCCACCCTTCATTGCATCCAAGCCCTCATTTAAGGAATTAACGAGCACATACCAAATCGGATATAACGTAATAAAGCAAATGAACAGCATAATTAGCACATTCAAATTGTCAAAAATATACTCGCTTGTCGTTCGTCTATTTCGTTTAAACAAGTTAAACATATGGTCTCCTCCTTTCTAAAATAGTGAAGTTCCATCTAGCTTTTTCGTAATTTTATTGGCTGCCAATAAGAGAATAAATGCAATAATAGACTTTAATAGCCCAACGGCTGTTGCATAAGAATATCGGGCATTTTGAATCCCAACCTGATAAACATATATATCAATTACATTACTAGCACTTTCATTTAGCGCATTTCGCAGGACGAGAATTTGATCAAAGTTCGTATTTAACACATTCCCGACTGCTAAAATAAATAAGATTGTAATCGTTGGTCTAATTGCTGGTAGTGTGACATGCCACATTTTTTGAAATTTCGTTGCCCCATCAATCGTCGCAGCCTCATACAGCTCAGGTGATACACTTGTAATGGCTGCTAGATAAATAATTGCTGACCATCCAAGCTCCTTCCAAATATCTGAAATAATCACAATACCCCAGAAATAGTCCGGCTCCGCTAAAAAGCTCAACCGTTCATTTGTTAGCCCTAATCCTATTAGAATATCATTGATAATTCCAACATCTGCGAGCCAAGTCGTTAAAATTCCCCCTAAAACAACCCATGATAAAAAGTGGGGTAAATAAGTAATTGTTTGCACGGCTCTTTTAAATTTTAACGACGTTAGTTCATTCATAAATAGAGCAAAGATAATTGGTAAGGGAAAGCCAATGATTAGTTTAATGACACTAATTCCAAGCGTGTTTTTCAGCACGACCCAAAACGCATCATCCTCAATAAATTCCTTAAAATGCGCTAGCCCTACCCACGGTGCCTCTGCAATCGTCCGAATGACACTGTATTCTTTAAAGGCGATAATTAACCCATACATTGGGATGTAATTAAAAATAATCATCCACAATATACCTAGCAATGCCATTACTTGTAGCTGCCGTTGGGCGATTACTTGCTTTACTAGTTTTCGTAGCCTTCCTTTTCGTGTTTCTCGTATAACCAGGTGGCTACTTTCCTTTGTTATTTTTGTATCCGTTTTCATTTCTCCACCTCAGCCTTCAGCATCTACTCTTTCGTTACGTCTATCATAGTGAAGTTTTTCGAGAGATGTAAGCACTTATATTTTGACTGAGGGAACATAATTTTAGGTTGGAGGTACAAATCCATTAAACGACAAAAAAGGCTTGATTTCATATCAAGCCTCTCTTATTGCACCGATTTAATTACCCGCTCCACGATACTTTTTCACCCCTGCATTCCAAAGCAGAACAGAAATTGTAAAAAAGACAATTCCGATTACAGGTGTCAAAAATGAATAAACATACCATTCTTCCTTTTCTAAGAAAAACGCTGCCGGATAAACCCCAACAAACGCGAATGGCAGAATCCACGTCAATACGAAACGAATTACGGAATTATAAATATCAACCGGATAACGACCATAGTTCCCGATATTGTACATCATCGGCATAAGTGATGTTCTTGCATCAGACCAAAAGCCAATGCTTGCTAACGATACAAAAATCCCGGCATACACAAGAGCACCACTTATCACAAAGACAATAAATAACAAAACATCATACCATTGGAACGTCAATTGCAGCTGTATTGCTGCATAGGCCATTATAATGATACCGGTGAAAGCCCCGAATAAAGATTCCAATTCCATACGTTCGAGCACAACCTGGAATAGACTATGAATCGGCCGCGTCAAAATCCGATCCATTTCTCCCTTAACGATATAACGCTCATTAAAATCCCAAATATTAAAAAATGCACCGAATATTGCATATGGAACGAGAAAAAAGCCATAAATAAAAATAATTTCATCACGATTCCAGCCGTTTAAAAACTGTGTATGACCAAATACAACGAGGATAAACACGAGATTTGTTACTTGAAACAGCATATCTGATAAAAGCTCGACAACCATATCTGCGCGGTATTGAAGCCTTGTTTTCATATATTGACCAACATATTGGGTAAACATTGAAAAGTAAAACATTCCCTCATCCCCCCTGTATAATCATTTGTTTTTTCGCTAATGACCAAAGCATTTGAATTGGGATGAGCAACACAATTGCCCACAAGCCTTGTAATAAAATCTTGTATAGAACCTCGTTTCCTGTTATCCCCTCAGTAAATATCATACTTGGAATATAGCTAATTGCCTGGAACGGAAGATAATTCATGATCTCCTGAGCCCACATTGGATAAAAGCTAATCGGTAAAAGAAGTCCAGAAAATAAATCAATAATCACACGTTTTGCTCTCATTAACCCATCATTATTAAATAAGAAAAACGTGAGCATCCCTGTAATTAAGTTAATCTGTGTATTAATAATGAAGCTAAATAAAAGCGAGCACGCAAATAACAGCCATGTTGTCCCATTTGATGAAAACTCCATCGGAAACACGAGACCGACGATCACCATTCCGGGAACAGAGAAAAATACTAAGCGAAATATCCCTTCACCAAAGGCTGCCATCGTTTTCATTCCTAAATAGTTATAAGGTCTAATAAGTTCAACCGCTACCTTCCCTTCCTTAATTTCCAAAGCAATTTCACGGTCAATATTATTAAAATAAAAGGCGCGCGCCATCCAGGAAACTGCTACATATGTCGTCATCTGCACAGCAGATAGTCCTTCAATTGATTCCTTGCCACCGTAAATCGCTGTCCAAAGGAAATAGTAAGCGCCGATATTAATACTATAAATTAAAATTCCGCTATAATAATTCGTTCGATAGGCAAGCATCATTAAAAAGCGGATTCGAATCATTTCAATATATTTATCCATCATTCCACCTCAGCTAGTTAACGCTTCTCCCTTTTCGTAAATTTTGCGGATGACCTCTTCGGTCGAGATTTCTGCAACCGTTAAATCAAGGATTTGATGTGCTCCAACTATACGGCCAATAAGCTCAGACATTTGCGCTTCCTTATCGCTAACAACCGCATTCCACACATTCAATTTATCCCCCTTTTGCCACATTACATCTAAATTTGCCGTTAAGGAAGACAAGCTGCTTTCCGCCACTTCTTCAGCAAATTGAAATTGAATTTGCTTCCCATCTCCCCAATGGGTTCTTAATTTTTCTAGCGCCCCATCATAAATGACCTTTCCTTCATCAAGCATGACAACTCGTTCACATAAAGCCTCAATATCGGAAAGATCATGTGTTGTCAGCAGGATTGTTGTTTTATATTTTTCGTTCATTTCTTTTAAAAACTGTCGGATTTTCAGTTTAACTAAAACGTCCAAGCCAATTGTCGGCTCGTCCAAAAAGAGCAATGGCGGATTGTGAATTAAGGCAGCAGCAAGCTCACATCGCATTCTTTGACCTAAAGACAGCTTTCTCACCGGCTTATCAAGTAACGGGCCGATGTCCAATGTCTTAATGACATGGTCCATATGCTCGTTATAATCTGCGTCCGAAACCTTATATACCTTTTTCAATAAGCGAAACGATTCCTGGACAGCGATATCCCACCATAGCTGTGAGCGCTGACCGAAGACAACCCCAATCGTCCTTACAAACCGCTCTCTTTCTTTATGTGGGTTCATTCCATTGACGAGAATCTCTCCTGACGTAGGAGTTAAAATCCCTGTTAGCATTTTAATTGAGGTTGATTTCCCCGCACCATTTTCGCCAATATAGCCAACCATTTCCCCTTGCTTAACAGAGAAGGTAACATCGTTAACAGCAGGAACAACTTTATATTGTCGATTTAACAAATCGCGAAACGCACCCTTAAGCCCTTGGCGACTTGAATACGACTTAAACTCTTTTCTAAGCTTTTTCACTTCGATAATATTTGACATGATTTTCCCTCCACGTTTCATCACAACGAATAGTTTAACTAATTTTTCTAAATCCAACAAATACTATGCGCTGGCTTTCGTCAAATATCTTAAGTTATGTTTCATACTTTATATTTTTTTACGTGCCTATTAAAAAGCTCCACCCGCAAAACAAGGAAATTTTTTATCCGCTTTTCTTATGCTAAAATGAAAAGGACTCGTAAGAAAGTAGGAGGCAATTATGGAATTTTCTAAATCAAACGCGTTACATGAAGAGGCATTACAACATATTGTCGGTGGGGTTAACTCACCTTCACGTTCGTATAAAGCTGTTGGCGGCGGTTCACCAGTTGCTATGGAAAGAGCAAAAGGTGCTTATTTTTGGGATGTGGATGGAAATAAGTATATCGATTATTTAGCAGCATATGGTCCAATTATTACTGGACATGCTCATCCGCACATTACAAAAGCAATCCAAAAGGCAGCAGAAAACGGGGTTTTATATGGGACACCTACTCCGTTTGAGGTTACCTTTGCAAAAATGCTAAAAGAGGCTATGCCAGCGTTAGATAAGGTTCGTTTTGTAAACTCTGGTACGGAAGCTGTTATGACAACAATCCGCGTTGCAAGAGCGTATACAGGTCGCAATAAAATCATTAAATTCGCAGGATGCTATCACGGACATTCTGATCTTGTCCTTGTAGCTGCAGGCTCTGGGCCTTCAACATTAGGAACACCTGATTCAGCTGGTGTCCCTAGCAGTATCGCTCAGGAAGTCATCACTGTTCCATTTAATGAAATCGAGCCATTAAAGGAAGCATTAGACAAATGGGGTGACCAAGTAGCGGCGATTTTAGTTGAGCCAATCGTCGGTAACTTCGGGATTGTAGAGCCTAAGCCTGGATTTTTGGAAAAGGTAAATGAATTAGTTCATGAAGCTGGTGCACTTGTCATTTACGACGAAGTAATTACGGCTTTCCGCTTTATGTATGGTGGGGCTCAAGACCTTTTAGGTGTCTACCCTGACTTAACAGCATTAGGGAAAATTATTGGTGGAGGTCTGCCGATCGGTGCTTATGGCGGACGGAAAGAGATTATGGAACAGGTTGCCCCATTAGGTCCAGCATATCAAGCAGGAACAATGGCCGGTAACCCAGCATCGATTTTATCAGGGATTGCTTGCTTAGAGGTGTTAAAGCAGGAAGGTGTTTATGAGCAGCTTGATGAGCTTGGAGCTATTCTTGAGGAAGGGATCCTTAAGCACGCTCGTACATATCATATTCCAATCACGATTAATCGTCTTAAAGGTGCACTTACTGTTTACTTTACTGACGAACAAATTACAAATTACGAGCAAGCAGAAAATACAGATGGTGAAATGTTCGCGAAATTCTTCAAGCTTATGCTTGAGCAAGGAATAAACCTAGCTCCTTCAAAATATGAAGCATGGTTCTTAACAATTGCACATACAAAGGAAGACATCGAAATTACATTAAAAGCCGTTGAGCATGCATTTAGTCAATTAATTGATGCATAATAAGCAAATAACATTAAAAATGGGGATACTTTAAGCAAGTATCCTCATTTTTAATTTTTTGAAAATACACTCTTTTTTCTTTTTTGTTAAAATGTATTTTTACATCTTGTATAAAGCATCTAAAGGTTGTATAGTACGTTATTGGTCTAAAAGTAAAACGATCGTTATATTGATATTTACATGTAGACAAATATGATATCTAAGAAAGGAATGTCATTCACATACATGAAACTAGGTGCTCGCATTCTCAAAACAGGGATTGCTATAACACTGGCATTAATTTTAGCAACAGCCTTTCAATTACCTTCGATTGCTTTTGCAGGAATCTCAGCAATATTTGCAATCCAACCGACAATTTATCGCTCATATCTATCAATTATTGAACAAATCCAAGCAAATATCATCGGTGCTGTTTTAGCGATAAGCTTTGGACTTATCTTTGGCTCACACCCTGTTATAACTGGGATTACAGCGATTATCGTCATTGGACTTAACATTAAATTAAAATCTGAAAATACAATTCCAGTCGCACTTGTCACAGTCATTGCGATATTAGAAAGTCCTGGGGAAAACTTTACAGAGGTTGCCTTAATTCGCTTTTTCACGATTTTACTCGGTGTGCTCGCAGCCTTTATCGTAAACCTCGTCTTTATACCGCCTAAATATGAGAAAAAGCTCTATTTGCGGATTACGGAAAATGCTGAAAATATTATAAAATGGATTCGAATCAGCCTGCGAAAATCGTCTGAGCATAATATATTAAAAGATGAAATTGATAAACTAAAGGATGAAATGCTTAAGCAAGATATCCTCTATCGAAATTATAAAGAGGAACGAAATTATTTTAAGAGAGAATCCTATGCGAAATCAAGAAAGCTCGTCCTTTTCAGACAAATGATCACAACGACAAACAGGGCATTCTTTACATTAAAAAGACTTCACCGCTTGGAAAATGAACTTATCCAATTGCCTGAAAACCTACAAAAAGGGCTATTTAATGAGCTAGAATATTTACTTTATGTTCATGAGGAAACATTGCTCCGGTTTATCGGGAAAATCAAAACCCAACCATCAACAAAGCTAATTGATGAAGGGAAATTCAATAAGAAACAGCTTATGGATGCCTTTATGGAATACTATAAAGACCATCCGACAGAATATTATCATCTATTACCGCTTATCTCAACGATTATAGATTACAGTGAACAAATCGAGCATTTAGAAACATTGATTTCAAGCTTCCATAGCTATCATAAAAAAGAAAATGAAGTAAAAATCGATGTTGGGTAAATAAACAAGAAGCTATTGTAAAAAGGTCTATCTCCTCCAAGTGTGAGGGGCTGATCATTTTTCGATAGCTTCATTTTGCTTTTCCCTCTTAAAACAACAAAAATCTCCCAAATGAAGGCCGTTCATTGAACAATACAAAAACTAAAAAGGTCCGAACTAATCCGAAATTCAATTAGAATTTCAATAATAGTTCGGACTTATCTTTGGCTGAAACCTTTTTTCCCTAACTCAAATCTTAATCAAGCTGCTGAATTTGGAACAGCTTATAATAACTTTCCTGTTTATCCATTAGCTGTTGATGACTTCCTTGTTCAACTACTTTTCCATCCTCTATTAAGACAATTTTATCAGCATGTGTAATCGTTGATAATCGGTGTGCAACGATAAACGTTGTACGATTTTTTGCGAGCTTTTCAAGTGCCTCTTGAATAAGATGTTCACTTTCTAAATCAAGCGCTGAGGTTGCCTCGTCTAGAATGAGGATCGGTGGATTTTTCAAAAAGACGCGAGCAATTGATACCCTTTGCTTCTGACCTCCTGAAAGCTTAACACCTCTTTCACCAACTTTTGTATCATAGCCATTTGGCAGCTTCATAATGAAGTCGTGTGCATTTGAAGCCTTTGCCGCATTGATTACTTCCTCTTCTGTTGCATCAGGCTTACCTATTAAAATATTTTCACGAACCGTGTTGCTAAACAGAAATGTATCCTGAAGCACCATCCCGATTTGCTCACGCAAGCTCTGTGCTTGGTAATCCCTAATATCGATGTTATCTAACAAGATTCTCCCTGCCGTTACATCATAAAAACGCGGGAGCAAACTAACAAGGGTAGATTTTCCTCCACCACTCATTCCGACTAAGGCAATTGTTTCCCCTTTTTTAACCTGGAGTGAAAGGTTTTCTAAAATGAGAGGTTCGTTCTCATTGTAGCGAAACGATATATTTTGAAACTCGATCTCACCCTTTACATTTTTAGCAATAATCGGATTTGGCTTATCAACTACCTCATATGGCTCATCAATAAATTCAAAAACACGATCCATTGATGCAAATGCTTGTGTTAACGTTGTCGAAGAATTGATTAAACGACGAAGCGGACCATATAGCTGTTCAATATACGCAATAAAGGCAACCATCGTTCCAATTGAGAGCGTTCCTTGAATAACATGATAGCCAGCATATGTAATGACGACTAATGGTGCAATGTCTGTTAACGTATTAACGACAGCAAAAGTTCGCGCATTCCAGCTCGTATGATCAAGTGCCTTTTTTAGAAAATTTGAATTTTCCTTCGCAAATTGTTGCTGTTCAAAATCCTCAGTTGCAAAGCTTCGAATAACAGGCATCCCTTGAACACGCTCATGTAAATGTCCTTGTACTTCGGCTAATGCCTGTGAGCGTTCTCTCGTTAAATGGCGCAGCTTTCCGTAAAAATATTTCACTGAGATTCCGTAAAACGGGAATAAAATAATTGAAACAAGTGTTAGCTTTATATCCATAGTTAGCATGATACCTATTGCAATCACAATTGTGACAACATCAAGCCAAACATTCATCAATCCAGTTATGACAAAATTCTTTGTTTGCTCAACATCATTAATAACTCTCGAAATAATTTCACCAGCACGGGTATTTGCATAATACCGCAGGCTAAGCCTTTGCAAATGCGTAAATAGTTGATCCCTGATATCGTATAAAATTTTGCTGCCTACCCATTGTGCAAAATATTGTCGATAATATTCAATCGGTGGCCTGACGACGACAAACAGAACGAACATAATTCCCATAATCGTTAATAGTGTCCTTATTTTTTCATCCGGTGAGCCAGTTCCTCCAATAATGTCATCAACAACATGTTTAATCAGCAATGGTAAAAGAAGTGGGATAGAAAACTTAATAATCCCAATAATAATCGTCCCCACGATTTGAATTCGATATGGCTTAACAAACTCCATATATCGTTTTATAGAACCCAAATAAATCCCCCGTTTCTAAAAAAGCGCAGGCGCCTTGAACAACCCCAACGTAAACTAGGGCAAGGCGCTTATTTCTACATTCAGAAAGCTATGGTCATTAGCTTTCCTTTTTTAAAATTCTTCTATGTAAAAAGGCTGACCCTCTTCCACTTCAATTATCTGGATAACTGAAGAACTGCCTGAGTCAACCCTACTCCTATTTTACATATGTTAAATACCGTTCATACCACTCATCAATAAATTCTGGAGCGAACGGACCTTTTTTTTGCCGAATCCACCTGAGCAATGTTTCTAAATTTTTCTTTAAAATCAAATCAATGACTTCAGGATAGTTCATTTCTTTGCTGTGCTGCTCATACTCATCCTCATCAAGTATCGTATAAGTCATATCAGGATACACTTTCACATCTAAGTCATAGTCGATATATTTTAATGCTTCATCATCCCAAACAAATGGTGAGCTTATATTACAATAATAATAAACACCGTCATCTCTTAGCATGCCTATAATATTAAACCAATATCTCGCATGAAAATAGCATATCGCCGGTTCTCTCGTAACCCATGTTCTACCGTCCGACTCTGTCACGACAGTCCGGTCATTTCCACCGATTATACAATGCTGAGAGCCTTTTAATACAGTCGATTCATCCCAGACTCTATGTATATATCCATTATGCTTATAGCTATGAATTTGGATTTTGTCTCCTTCCCTGGGAATACCCACTTTTCTCCCCTTCTTTCAACTATTCGAATCGTAAAACGAAATTTTTATGAATGATTTTATATACTTCTTTCTATTATAACGTTTGTCCTTAAAAAAACAAAATAAAAGAGCCATTTACATAGAAATGACTCTCATTTGCTACTAAGATACTGTTTCAAATCTTTGCTTTTCATACGAGCGAATCACTTCTTCTGTTTGCTTCTCAAAAACCTGTTGAATATGGTTTAGTTCTTTCTTCATTTCGATAATTTCTTCCTGTATAGATTGAAGCTTTGCCTCATCCTGTAACACATTTAATTGAGTTTTTATATCTTGACATCGCTCTATTTCTGATTGCAAATATAATAATTTATCCATCGTTTTTAATTGCTCGCCAACTAGCTGTTCAAAATTCATTGTTCCTCTCCTTTCAAATAAAGAGAATATATTTTTCATACTGTTTATTTCTTCATAATCTCTTTCTATCCTTTGACTACTTATGTAGAGGAAAAGGAGGTTTTGTCGTTTGAGAAATTTCTTTTTTGAAAAGTATGTTTTTTAGTCCTATAAATTTTGCCTACAAAAAAGACACCTCTCGACGATTGAGAGAGGTGTCTTTTAAACAAAATTAAGAGTTTTGACCTTTGTTTTGCTCAGCTTGTTGGTTACGTTTTTTTACGTCTTGAACGTTCGTTTCGCTAGCAAATTCAGTACCGAATTGACCTGAAGTTGCACCTTGGCCTTGAGCTGATTGAGCGTTTTGTTGTCTTACTTCTTGGATGTTAGTACCTGATGTTGTTTTACCACGATTATTTTGTGCCATCTTGATATCACCTCCACGACATATAGATTGTCCCAGAGGTTTGTTTTATATCCATGATTTCAAAAAAATTTTTTTAAACAAGGAGAGAGCGTCCACCATCAACGATAAGCGTTTGTCCTCGAATCATTGACGCCTTATCTGTGAGGAGAAATTCGATTGCATTGACCATATCCTCAATTTCCACCATTCTTCCTGCCGGTGTATTTTGTTTCGCATCCTCCAACAGTTCATTTCGATTTGGGAAATGCTTAAGTGCGTCTGTATCTACTGCACCACCAGAAACTGCATTAACAATAATATTTTTTGGAGATAGCTCAACTGCTAAATATCTTGTTAATGCTTCAAGTGCAGCCTTTGAAACACCGACCGTTGTATAATTTTCTAAATAACGAATCGAACCGAGTGAGCTCGTGCTAACGATAAAGCCCCCACCATTTCGTTCCATCAGCTTTGCCGCTTCCTGAGCACAGAATAGCAACGCTTTACTATTGATGTTCATCGTCCAATCCCAGTGGCTTTCTTCAAGCTCCATTGCTGGTTTTTGTACTCCTGATGCAGCATTGCTGACAAGGACATCAAGTCTGCCAAACTGTTCATCAATTTGTGCAAACAATTCCTTGATTTTTTCTGGCTTCCCGACATTTGCTTTAATCGCAACTGCTTTTACACCGAGTTTCTCGATCTCTTCAACGACCTCTAATGCAGCTGATTTACTGCGAGCATAGTTAACAACAATATCATATCCTTTTTCTGCTAATCGAATCGCAACTGCTCTTCCGATTCCACGACTACTTCCTGTAATTAATGCTACCTTATTTTGCTGGTTCATTTTGTCAGCTCCTTCTAGTTAAAACAATCGAATAGATGTTTATATTGTATCAGATAATATAGTGAAACTTCTAATTGCTAATTATCATTCATTGCGATATTAGATATTACACATTATGTAATAACAACAGCACTTTTCATTAAGGAGGGTTCACATGTACGTTGGTCGAGATATGACAGAATTATCAATGATGTCAAAAAAAGAGTGGGAAGACTCTGAGCTTGCTTATTTCCACCACTCATTACAGCAGGTTGTCCCATACCTTAACGCTGAAGGGCAGACAATCCATCGAGAAATCATCGAAGAAATCACCTCCCGCGGCGGCCTAAACCACAAACAAGCCACCTACACCCATGGCACAAAACCTCAATACGATTAGGGGGCAACCCTTAGGGGACAGTCCCCAAAATAAAGTGAAAATCTCAAAAATGCAATACTCACTTTGTTTTTGGGGACTGTCCCCATTCCCCCACTTTATAGTGAAATCCCCTTGATTTTACTGGGTTCACACTCTTTGGGGACTGTCCCCCAACGATTGAGATGACCACTCATTTCCTTGTGTTTCGCTTGGGTGGGGGACTGTCCCCTAATGTTCTCCCCACATTTTTGTTATTTTTTGATGTGATACGGGGAATGCGTGTTGTTCTAGTTCTTGTTTTGTGATGCGTTTTAGTGTTTCTTTTGGTTTGTTTTTTACTTCTCCGCTGTAGACGGATATGTTCCAGATGAGGTGAGAGAAGACGTGTTCAACTGTTCCGATAAGCTCGGATAGGTTGACTTTTGCTTCATATTCGCTTTCAAGGTACTCGGTAAGTTGCTCTCTATATGTTTTTGATTTTGATTGAGTAACTTCGACATTTGGGTGCTCCCATAGGTTTGCAAGTAGCCCTGTTGAAGGCCGTTTATGGATATAAAGATTGCCCTCGTTGTCGTAAAGAACAACCGCGGCCATTTGTAATGGCTTAGGCTTCTTTTTCTTACTTTTAATCGGCAATTCAGCTTGGACACCTTCTACAAAGGCTGAACAATGCTCTCGTACCGGACATAATAAACAAGATGGTGAAGTCGGTGTACAAATGAGAGCACCTAATTCCATTAGCCCTTGATTAAAGGATGACGGATCCTCTTTATCAATTAGTTCATATATCGCCTCTTCAAAAAGCTTTCTCGCCTTCGGTTTCGCGATATCCTCCCAGATTGATAATATTCTTGAGATGACTCTCATCACATTCCCATCAACTGCTGGTTCTGGAATATTATAAGCAATACTTAAAATTGCCCCTTTCGTATATGGGCCAACTCCCTTAAGCTTACCTAATTCCTCTGGGTTGTTAGGAACAACACCACCATAAACCTCCTTAACCTCTCTGACGGCGGCCTGAAGATTTCTTACTCGCGAATAATAGCCTAATCCTTCCCACGCCTTTAATACTTCCTCCTCATCAGCATCAGCCAACGCTTCAATAGTAGGAAATTTTGTTATAAATGAGTTAAAATAAGGAATAACCGTATCTACTCGAGTTTGCTGAAGCATTATTTCAGAAACCCAAACTTTATACGGATCCTGATCCTTCCGCCAAGGAAGATCTCGTTTTTCAGCAAGGAACCAATTAATTAAATCCTGCTGAAATTCATTAACCGAAAAGCCGTGAAGCTTTTCCTTTATATCGTTCATGTCTTTTCCCCCGATAATAAATAATGTTGTTATAGCAAAACTTTGTAGAGGTCGAAAAGAGCATTAGTGCGAGACCCCACAGGTGTTAAGGCTTGCCCCTTCCCTTGATAAGTGAGCACCGCACGAGAGAAATAACCAAAACGACTACCAAAAAGCTACAAAGTTTACGAAATAGTCTATTATAAAGATTTTTTGAAAACAAAAGCACCTACAATCTAAATCACCCGAGATGCTTCACATAAAAAATTTCAAGCAACAAAATATACAAAAACAGCCAAACTATAGAATGAATCTTTCAATTTATTTAATTGCCATTCAAGATTTATGAAAAGTAATAAGAATTCCTCACATTGGACAGGATGAGTACATATACATTCAATTGAAAACCTTATGTTAGGAAACAATAAAAAAGGAAAATTTCCATTTCGTTTAATACTCACAATTCACCTTATGAGTAAATACTAGGAGGTTACATTTTTGGACACCGGAACACATATCGTGATGGGAATCGCATTAGGAGGACTTGCAACTTTAGATCCTGTTGTCGGAATTGATAATCCAACAGCACATGCTGTCATGCTTGGAACGATTCTTGGTTCTCAGGCTCCTGATCTCGATACAATTCTTAAACTTAGCAATAACGCAAGATATATTCGAAATCATCGTGGAATTACTCATTCGATTCCAGCCATCTTTATTTGGTCTGTTCTGATCACGGGAATGATCACAATATTTTTCCCAGAAAGCAATTTATTGCATTTATGGCTATGGACACTTTTTGCGATAGTCCTTCACGTATTTGTTGACATTTTTAATGCATACGGCACACAAGCGTTACGGCCGTTTTCAAAAAAATGGGTTGCATTAGGAATGATTAATACGTTTGACCCTTTTATCTTTATAGCACATATCGTCGGAATTATCATTTGGTTAGTTGGCGCACCTCCTGGTTATACCTTTTTAGGTGTATACGCCGTTTTAATTGTCTATTACATCGTTCGCTTTTTTATGCAAAGACAAATTATTCATCAATTACACGAGCTTCTTGATGACATCGAGCAAATAACGATTTCACCTACAATGAAATTTAGACAATGGCATATCGCGATTACGACAAAAGATCGATTTCATGTAGCAAGAGCTGTTGAAGGAACAATTCATTTTTTGGATGAATTCGAACGAGTCCCTGTCCCCCAAACAGATGTCATGAAAGCAGCTGAAAAAGATAAAAATATTTCCGCTTTTTTATCGTTTTCTCCGGTTTATCGCTGGGAGGTTGAGGAATTCTCCGACCACTATGAAGTCCGTTTTATCGATTTACGCTATCGCAGCAAAAATTATTATCCATTTGTCGCAATCGTTCAGCTCGATACAAATTTAAATATTGTCAGCTCGTATACAGGCTGGATTTTCAGTGAAGAAAAGCTTCGGAAAAAGCTTGAGCTCATTCCCGAATAAATAATCGTAATAAATGGGCATCCGTTAAAGGATTGCCCATTTTTTCAGTTACGTTAAGTTGTTGATTTCACCATGAGGCATTCGCTTTCCATAGGCGGTCTGCGAACCTCCCTGTTGCTCTCCACTCCTGTAGGGGTCTCCTCCTGCACGCTACTCTAAGCGAGAGTCTCATATATCCGTTCCAATTAACAACTAAACAATCATCTTTTACCATAGCCATTAATTAAACAAATGTTAATGCTTTAAATAATCGTCGTTTAATAAATGACTATATTTTGGATTTGTTGCGATAAATTCATGTAGCTTCTCTCCATAATTCGTGATCATCTGTCTGACGACTTGCTCTGCCATCTCCTGCCCTCGATATTTTCTTCCTGCTTTAGCCTGTGTTGATTCAAAATCTTCCCATAAAAGCTCAACCCAAGTTCTCGCTTGAGCATAGGATAGTGTTTTGTTTTTACTCAATAATTCATTTGTTAATCGTTCAAAATAGATTTCCATTATTCTCACCTCTAGGAAGGATTCGTTACTTATATTCACATGATGAAAGCATCATACTAATTGTACACTTCACGTTTGCTGAAGTTGATGACTTATTGGGGAGGGATTTTGATGCGTAACAAGGAAAAGGGCTTCCCTTATCACGGTGATAATAAATTAGAAGGGGAACCGCGAGCGAAAGCAGAATATGCTTCAAAACGACCAGATGGAACGACAAATACCCATCCACAGGAGCGAATGAGAGCCTCTGGACAACGAGAAAATCCTTACTCCTAACCAATTACGGGGGGATTGTCCCCCTGTTTTATTTTTTTACGAGCATTGAGATCGGTAAAGCTTCTTCTACACCTGGTGTCGATAATCGGTTACCCCAGGCAAAAATTCCATTCATATAATCAATTTTAAACGATTCACCAGGGTCCCCTTCAATTTCATAAACCTCACCCGATTTATAATCATCAGGATTTAATAAGTATGATTGCGCCATCGTAATTTTCCGCTCTAACACGGCAAATTCGTTAATAATCCCTAATTGCTCCGCTTTTCGTGCCTTTTCCTTTAGCAGACCAATTTCTGTTTTTAATTCATACTCCGTCATTTCACTATATCGTTTCTGATTCATGATTATATCCCCTTACTCATTTAATCCCTCATTAAGATATTTTTCAATTAATTCGATTGAAAAGCCCTTTCTATATAAAAACTGCTTCATTTTTTGCTTATATTGATAATCTTCCTCATGGCTATATTTCCTTTTCGCCTTTTCGGCCTGTTTCATTAAAGCTTCCATTTCTTCGTTATCGTTCTGTTCAAATTGAACCTCTTCTAAAGCAATTGAAATAATTGAATAAGAATAACCTTTTCGTAACAAATACTGCTCTAGCTTTGCTTTTAACAAAACAGTTGAGAGATTATGATTCTTTTTCAGCAATTTGTTTGCATGGTTAATCGCTTCTTCCACTTGTGCCTCTTGGTCATATTGCTCAAGAGCTTGTTCGATTAATAGACTAGCGACCCCTTTTGCTTCTAGCTCTCGCTTTAATACAGTTGGACCTTTACCATTTGTTTGCCATCCTGTTTTCACATAGGCGATCGCAAATTCTAAATCATCAACATAACGATTATCCTTTAGCTTGCCAATTGTTTCTTGAATAATTGCATCATTATATTCATATTTTCTTAAATGATCTTCGACTTCCTTCATTGAGCGCATTCGATAACTGAGAAAGTCTAAAGCTTTATTATACGCCTTTTTTAATTCATCACCATATTGAATCTCAATAATATCAAATTCATCAAGCTCTTTGCCCTTTTTTAAATTAAATTTGATCAGAACATCCTGGTCAACACTAAAGGCAAACCTTTCACCGCTACCATCGTCCAAAAAAATGTTAAAGCGGTCATCTGATTGCTTTTGGGTCGTGATTTTCGTAATAATTGCCAAATCTATAACCTCCTTTCACTACCCTTGTACTTTTTTATCAAACATACAAGGAATTCTCTATTTTTACAGTGTATATAGTAGTATAAACGTTTTTAATAGGAATTGTTGTTCCTATTTTACCATGAACTGAAAAAACTTCTGTAGTAAAAAAACTGAATACATATGCAGGCAATTTCATATAAGAAAAAGTAACGAAAACCTTTGAAATGGAGTTTTTTATGAAAAAAACATATTTATTTAAGCAAGCTACTGTTTATCCAGTTACAGCAAATGTTTTATATGATACAGATGTCCTTGTAGAAAATGGCAAAATCATCGCGATTGAAAACAATATAGATGCTACCACGGAAATGAAGGTCATTCCTTGCAAGGATCATTTTTTGTTCCCTGGCTTTATTGATGTTCATACTCATATCGGATTATATGATGAAGGAACAGGCTGGGCAGGCAATGATGCAAACGAAACGATTGAACCATTAACACCACATATTCGGGCATTAGATGGTGTTCACCCTTTAGATCCTGCTTTTACTGATGCAATAAAATACGGTATTACTACATGTCACATTATGCCAGGAAGTGCAAATGTAATTGGCGGTACAACCTCTGTCATTAAAACCTTCGGAAAAAACGTCTCAAAAATGCTTTTAAAGGAGACGGCAGGGTTAAAAATCGCACTCGGGGAAAACCCAAAACGGATGCATAGCCATGGAAATAAAGAATCCATTACTAGAATGGGCATTATGGGGATGCTTCGTGAAGCGTTTTACAAAGCGAAGTATAGTGATGACTTTGAAGATTTTCGAATTATCCCTCTTAAAAAGGCTTTAAGCAGAGAAATCCCTGTGCGAATTCATGCTCATCGTGCAGATGATATTATGAGTGCGATTCGATTTGCCGAGGAATTCAACCTCGACTATCGGATTGAACACTGTACAGAAGGACATTTAATTGCTGATGAATTAGTCGGGAAACAAGTAAAGGTTTGTATCGGGCCAACGTTAACGCGAAAATCAAAAATAGAATTAAAAAATAAAAGCTGGACCACCTATCAAGCATTATCAGAAAAAGGTGTTGAAGTCTCAATTACAACCGATCATCCTTACACACCAATTCAATACTTGAATATTTGTGCCTCCATTGCTGTGCGTGAAGGCTTTGATGAGCAAAAGGCGCTTGAAGGAATTACGATTGCTGCAGCAAGAAATTTAAAGGTTGAAAATCGAATCGGGAGTATTGAGGTCGGAAAGGACGCTGACTTAGTTCTCTGGAATTATCACCCCTTCCACTATTTTGCAAAGCCGCAGCTAACGATGATTAACGGTGAAATCGTTTATCAAATTTAACAGAAAATTATTATTTTAATATTATAATGATCTGGTCTCTCAATAACGAAACTAGTTAAATTATGATCATAATCCATTTCACGCCCTCTACCTTTTTAACACATTAAATTGCTAGAATTATCAAAAATAATTATTCTAAAAATTACCAATCCGCTAGATTTCAACAACTATTCTAAGATACATATTTTTTTTTTGAAATTCGACAAAAAAGGTGTATCTTTTTTATTTAAATTGACGTATTATACTTCATGAAGATATCAATGTTCATAACTAGGAGGTACTATATCCTTTAGGAGAATTAGTACGATCAACTGATGATTAGACAATTAAATCTAGTAATGGGAAGGCAAATGGTGCGCCACCAGCTTTACTGGTTCTAGTGGGTTCGATTCCCACCCCGAAATTTTTTGATTTTATAGCTTTCATAAAAAAATTTCGAGGGTGGAGACAACCATACACGTGGGGTCTGCCCTCATATTGGAGGGATCCAGATGCTAAAAAAACGTGATATTCATGACAGTCATGCACTTTATGAACTTATGGTACACCCTGATGTCTTCCCTTTTGTGCGCCATAAAACAAATTCGATTGATGAATATTTATTTATTACAAAACAAACGATTGAGGCTGAAGAACGTGGTGAATTAATCTCACGTACCATTTTAGATGAATGGGGCTCTCCAATCGGAACGATAAGCTTATTTGATATTCAGGATAAAGCTGGATTTTTAGGAACTTGGTTAGGAAAACCATACCATGGCAAAGGCTATAACAAGCTTGCCAAGGATGCTTTTTTTCATGAATTATTTTATGAGCTAGATATTGAAACGATCTTTTTACGTATTCGCAAACAAAATATTCGTTCAACGAAGGCAGCAGAAAAGCTTCCATATGTAGTAAATGCAAATGAAACAAGAGCTGCATTACTTGAGCAAATTAACAACGGTGAAGATCTATACAATCTTTTTGAAATCACAAAGGATCGTTATACCTTTTATACGTATCAACAAGGTACGGAAATGGATGATCAACAACTTAAAGAAGCTTAAAAGATGTGGATATGTTAGCCACATCTTTTTTATATAATACATGCTATTTTTTAAGACAAGCTAGTTAACGAGAGAAGGACAGCAATTAAAATTCCAGGAAAATTTTTGAATAAAATCATCTCTAATGTCCAAACTAATGATGAATAATTTTGTTTGGAAGGTGGATAACGATGGCAAATGAAAAAAAGCGAAGAGATCGAACAAAATCAACATTATCTAGTAGCCAAGAAGTAACATACCAACGCGAATTTAAAATGGCTGACCGTGCAGGTGGATACATAAGTAAACGTCAACACTAATTTCCAATCATGATTTTCTGAAAATAAGCCAACCTAAACTTGAACGATATGTTCAATATTATTTTAGGGGGCTTTTTTCATGGGTCGCGGAAATAAACATAGTCATGGTTCACGTGATAAAAATACAAATACATTGCCACAAACACCGAAAAATTTAAAAAGAGATGGAATTGATCAAGAGTTTTCACAAGAATTAGCTGATCAAGACGATATTGAAGCACAAGCAAGAGCAAAAGCTGCTGACCAGCGTCAAAAGGCTAAGAAAAAACGGAAATAATATTCACGAGGCTGTCCATTATAAGACAGCCTCAAAACGTTATTGGATTTTTTTTCCTATCAACTCTAGCTTTCGTATCATCATAAAATAGTCGATACTCTCTTTTTGTCAGCTTTTATTAACTATTGTGGATAATCCTTTTATGTTTTGTGGATAAATACACTGGTAAATTTGTGGATATTGTGAATAAACTGTTCATAACCTTGATGTACATACATAACTTTATCCACATTATATTCAGTTCAGTAACCATCTAATATAAATTAGTTGTGGGAATTGTGGATAACTTCCTGTCTACTAAATCGGGTCTCACCATTTACTAGCTCCGTTCATACAATAAAGCGTAATAGTTTGTAAAATCAAATGACAGGGGTGTTTATCCGTTGGTTTACGAGATTACACGAGACTATATACGCACTGGTAACTCCCGCTCAGGTCAACGTATCGGTACTGTTCGCTTTATCGTCAGTCATGATACCGGCAATCCGGGCTCAACTGCTTACGGCAATCGCAACTATTTTGACAGGCAGCAACCATCCGCTTCAGCACACGCCTTTATTGATGATAAATATATTTTGGAGATTATCCCTTTAACAGAAAAGGCCTGGCACGTCCGTTCAAACGTAACAGGTGATAATAGAAGATATGGTGTAAACGCAAACGATGCCGCAATAGGTGTAGAATTATGCCATGGCGGAAAAATTAACTTTCAACAAGCCTATGCCCGCTACGTATGGTATCATGCATACCTTTGTGACAAGTTTAACTTAAACCCGAGAAATGATATTATCGC
Source organism: Metabacillus niabensis (assembly GCF_902829255.1). Classification (GTDB taxonomy): domain Bacteria; phylum Bacillota; class Bacilli; order Bacillales; family Bacillaceae; genus Metabacillus; species Metabacillus niabensis. Next base: position 32,161 of record NZ_CADEPK010000011.1, read on the forward strand.
ACACGCAACATTAGACCCATCAAGGCGTACTGATCCGATTAATGTTTTGCGTAATCATGGGATTTCTTGGTCAGTATTTATTGATGATGTTGCAGAAGCATTACAAAATTTCGGGAATTCAAACCCACCTGACACAACAACACCTGCTAAGCCGCCAACAACATCGAAGCCACCCGCATCTGTTGTAAAAGGAACAACAGTAAAGCTGCCGATCGGTGAAGGTGATTCAGGTCCGTTTGTACAGGATATTCAGGAGGAATTAATAAAAGCCGGTTATCGACTTCCTCGCTATGGAGCGGACGGACATTTTGGGGAGGAAACGGAAAATGCGGTAATGAGATTCCAAAAAGATTACGGGTTAGCTGTTGATGGATTAGTCGGCCCGATTACACTTAATAAGCTTCAAGAAGTAAATCATCAAAGGGTTTCTGCATCAGACTTCCCATTACCTACAGGTGTATTGAAAAGAGGTAGTCAAGGAGAAGCTGTAAGACAAGTTCAACGAGCGTTAAAACAAATCAATTTCAATCCTGGTACAATTGATGGTATTTACGGTCCTAATACAGAAGATGCTGTTAGAAGATTTCAATCAATGTATGCTGCGTTAGCTGATGATGGCATATATGGTCCAAATACTCGAAAATATATGCGAATGGAGCTAGACGATTAAAATCGTAAAAACGATGTATAACAACTCCATTTCCAACATAAAGTATTATTACATCAGGAACCGACATCACAGAAAAAAACACGCTTGCTCGTATTGAGTGGCGTGTTTTACTATAGATTCATTAATCTTCAACTAATTCACCTTTATATAATCTATTTCGGATCAGCGAAATATTAAGCTCCTTCGCCATTTTCTTTAATTCCCTTTCCTCACGTTCAGTTACAATTGAAACGACCGTACCAGAAGCTCCTTGTCTTCCTGTTCTTCCTGAACGATGAACATATTGCGAGACATTTGCAGGCAAATCAAAATGAATCACATGAGTAAGTCCTGCAATATCAAGTCCTCTTGCAGCCACATCTGTTGCCAATAAAAGTCCTTGATTTTCATTTCTCATCGCTTTTAGCGCTCTTTCTCTCTCATCCTTCTTCGTGTCACTATGTAAAAGATGTAAATCGACACCTTTATAATCAAGCTTTTCAGCAATGACGTTAAGATTACCGATATCCTTTACAAAGCCTAATCCCTTCATTCTTACCGTCTTTGCTATCCGTTCAAGCAAGGTGATTTTTTCACGCTGTTCACAAACGAGGTATACATGCTTAACATCACCAATTGGAACTTCATTAAGCTCCACCTGAATAATCTCAGGGTCCTTTTTCATTAAATCTCTTGCTCTCGATTCTGTTCCTTCATTTAAAGTCGCAGAAACTAAAACAATTTGACGTTCACTTCGTGTCGCCTTAACAATTTCTTTTATTGTATTTTTATGTTCAGGAGTAAGCAATTGGTCTCCTTCATCTAATACTACCGTCTTCACTTCATGCATTTTAAGCTTTTTTAATTTTATCAATTCTTGAATTCTTCCCGGCGTACCAACAACAATTTGCGGGCTCTTCTTTAGCTTTTCAACCTGACGCTTAATATTCGCACCGCCAATGAAGGATGCACTTGTAATACTACTTCCTTCAGACCATTTTTTTATTTCATCAAAAATTTGCATAACTAATTCCCTTGAAGGTGCAACGATAACGATTTGCGTATTTTTCTTTGTTTCTTCAACCCTTTGTAATAATGGTAGAACATACGCCAACGTCTTCCCTGTTCCTGTTGGTGATTCAGCTATAACATCTTTCCCACCGGCGATTAGTGGAATTGCTTTTATTTGTATCGCAGTAGCCTCAGCAAAGCCTGCCTTTTCCCAATTTGCTTGAATAAACGGCTTTACATCTTCAATTAAGTTCAGTTGAGTCATCAATATTTTTCTCCTTTACGAAAACAATTGCTTTAAAACATTGTTCATTAAGTCATCACTATCGTACAGTTTCTAATCAAGAAAAGCAAAACTAATTATGGGGACTGTCCCCTATTTTTCATATAAATAAAGGACTCCATTTTTCGCTCTCGTTAGTTTTGGTCCGATAAAGCCTCTTTTAATTAGCTCCTTATTTAAATAAATCATAAGAGCACCATGGCTGACAATTAGTGTTTCTCCCTCATTTTCACTCTCAATTTGATCAATTACTTTGCGAACCCTACATTTCACAGCAGCTTTTGCTTCCTTTTGGGTTTTATGGTTCATCAGCCAAGCAAATCTAAATAGAAACATCCATAAAACAAAAGGCATTTTTACATTTCGCAAATGAAATGGATAGATTGGTATTTCCCTCAATTCCTTTATCTGTTTAACTTCTCCTTGAAATAAGTAGCTAGCCGTTTTTACAGCCCGCTTCATATCACTTGAATAACATTGTACCCATTCTACCTCTTCTATATGTTCTCGATAATCCTCTATTTCAGCTCCATCATATTCCTGCACCCATTGAAATAATTCACCCTCAGTCATGAACTGTGTTGGCTTCTCCTTTTTCACCTTAAGATGCCTCACTAAACCAATTTTCATTTCTCACACTCTTTCGTCATATTTCCCCAGAAATAATTTCAATTTATCAATTATTTGTCGCAAGGGACGGTATATGTACTCGATTTCGTCATAAACATACAATCTCCTGCTAAAATCACTGCTTAATTAAACGTTTGTTTAAGGAAATTTCCATTCTCTACACGCTAATTTTTTATTATTTTATCGATTTTGTTTGTTTAGGACGAAATTTATCCGGGTATTAGCAAAATACAAATGAAAAATTGTATAGTCCTTGTTCTGACGACAAGTCTCTTATATGAAAATAATTTGGAAGGGCGTGGCGAAGTGTGGCACAAATACTAGAAGTTAGAAAGCTAACTAAAATAAAGGCTGAAATAGATGCTATTTCAAAGGAATGTAAGCAGGCCTTTTCAGCTTGGCTACAAGATCGAGATAATACCGAATTATTTATTGAATACAAAGAGCTTTTAGCTAAACGGAGAATGCTGCTTAATCGTTATCGTGCTTTTTCTATTATTTATGATGATAGAAAAAAAGTGTCAAATTATGAGCATTAGTGTTGATAAAAGAAAGGCTGATGTCAAACATCAGCACAGTAGAATTTAAAAACAAATACTCTTTTTCCTAATATTCCTATATAATATTAAAAACGCCTCTGTAGCTCCAGAAGGGAAGAGCGCCGGAAAACATTGTAGAACCGGGTCGCAAGGCAAGGGTTTCAGAAGCACCGAAAAGCAATTAGCTGAGACAGGTGGAATTCCTGTCGGTGAAATTCCGTAGGGAAGCGTGTTCCCCCTAGCCTAAGCTAAACAATCATGGATTGTGAGTGCGGGTTCGAATCCCGTCAGAGGCAGTCTTATCCTAGCTTTTGAATGAAAACTACCTTTAAGTAGTTTCCTTCCTTATACTCTTTCATCGTTGGAAAATCGCTCGGTAGACTATATTCCTCGATTATCTTATATTTCCCCTTTGTTGCTTTAAATGCCTTTTCAATAAAGCCTTTAAATTTATTCATGCCAAATGTACTGCAATTAGAGGAGGCAATGATGATTCCATCCCTTTTCGTTATCGCAATTGCCTGTTCTAATAGAGCTGGATAATCCTTACCTGCACTAAAGGTATGCTTTTTAGAACGGGCAAAGCTAGGAGGATCAAGGATCACCATATCAAAGGATAGCTTCTTTCGAACAGCATAGTGAAAGTAGTTAAAAACATCTTCAACAATGATATCCTGTGCTTCAACGTCAATTCCGTTCACTTGAAACTGCTCAATCGTCTTAGGCTTACTTCGATTTGCCAGGTCAACACTCGTTGTTTTTACAGCTCCTCCTAGTGCAGCAGCTACTGAAAAAGCACCTGTATATGAAAATGTATTTAACACATGCTTACCCTTTGCATATTTATTTTTAATCGTATTTCTTACTTCTCGTTGGTCTAAAAATACCCCAACCATCGCACCTTCATTTAAATAGGTAGCAAACTGAATATCATTTTGTTTAACGATAAGCGGAAACGTTGCTCTCTCACCAGCAACAAAGTCATCATCCTCAATATATTTCCCCTTCACATCAAACCGTTTTTTCTCATATATTCCTTTTACATCAAATAAAGATAAAAGAGAATCAATGACCTGCTTCTTAAACGTGTAAATTCCCTCACTATACCAACTAACAACGTAATAACCATCATAATAATCGATCGTTAAACCGCCAATTCCGTCTCCTTCACCATTAAATACACGAAAAGCAGTTGTTGATTCGTCGATAAAGAGATCCCGTCTTCTCTCAAATGCTTTCTTTAACCGTTGATCAAAAAAGCTTTGATCAAGTCTTTCATCTCGTTTCCGCGTCAGAATCCAGCCTATTCCTTTATTTTGAACTCCAAAATAGCCTTTCCCGATAAATTGCTGACCATCGAATAGCTCGATAATAGTCCCTTCCTGTATTCCTTCGTAGGCTGTAATTGCATCCTTACTAATAAGAGGAAAACCTGATTTTAATATTTTTGCAAAATCCTTTTTTACATTAAGTCGAGTTGTTTTTGTCATAGTTCACCAAACATTCTATCGTAGTCATTTTATTATGTGCATTTTCTATCATATCGATAATTCGATGAAAAGGAAAATTTAATTAAGTTTTGGGGAGAAATAAAAAAAAGGAAAGAAGTGTAAACTGGTACCTGTAGTTAGGACACTTGAAAAAGAGTGTTTTATCTACAGGTATTTTTACTAAGGGGTTATGATTTTTTTACTCTTCTGGCATCTTGCTTAACTGTGCTCGGGAAAGTGCCAAAGTTACTACAATAGCTATTGTAACTCCTAATGCGCCTATCCAGGTAACGGAAGATAGTGATACTTTCTCGACAAAAATACCTCCAATTCCTGCACCAGCCGCCATTGCCAATTGCATTACTGACTGATTTAAGCCTAATAATATACCTGATGACTCTGGCTCGATTGTAGCCAAGTTATATTGTTGTGTTGGTCCTGATGACCATGCAGCAAATGACCATAGTATTAATATTATTAAAACACTAATATAAGAATTTGTTACAAGAGATAATAATATTAGCGTAATGATGTGTAACGACATTCCACCTAACAGTGTTTTTTGAACTCCCCAACGATCTGTACTAAATCCACCAAATTTAGAACCGAATAAACTTGCGATACCAAAAATCAGCAATACACCACTTAAAAGTTTTTCCTCTATTCCTGATACATTTAACAAGTAAGGTGAAAGGTAAGTGTACGCAATTGAATACCCTCCAAGCCAGAAAAAAGTAATTGCTAATCCAAGTGTAACCCTACTTTTCTTAAGAAGAGCCAACTGTTTAACTAGTGGTACAGGCTTATCACCCTTAATAAGTGGAATAGATGCTCTAATTATTATCATTGCAAGAATTCCCAGCAGTGCTATTCCACCAAAAATAACTTTCCAACCTAATAAACTAGAAATAATTCTTCCAAGAGGTACTCCTATGATTAATGAAGCCGTAAACCCCATAACCACTGTAGCAATAGCGCTACCTTGTTTACCTTCTGGTGCTATCTTTGCAGCGATAGTTAATGCTGTAACAACAACCATCCCTGCCCCGAGTGCCATAACTACTCGAGCTACTACAAATAATCCGTAACCTGGTAGGATGAAGGCCAAGATATTACCTATTACGAACAAACCTAATGAAAAAATCATTAATTTACGTCTGTCAATACTAGATGTTATTCCCATAAGAATAGGTGTAAATATTGCATATACAAGTGAGAATATTGTAATTAATTGACCTGCTGCAGCCAAAGTTATTTCAAGTGAATCTGCAATCGTATCTAAAATTCCCGAAATAATATATTCGGAAGTTCCTACTAAAAAACTAACGATTGCCAAGATATAAATCTTCAAAGTATTAGACAAATGATGTCACTCCTTATAATTTTATTTCATATCGACATATCGTTAATCATCGATATGTGTATTCAAAAAAATATATAGCATGAATACTAGCTATGTATTCTAGCGGAAATGAAACTGAACCCTCCCAAAGAATTCGTAAGGAATTCAGTTTCACTCAGTTATTTCTTTTGCTTCAAGAACTCGGCGATCCCATTGATGGCATCTTCATTTCTTTTGTAATAAGTATACTTACCTATACGGTCAGCCTTTATAAGTCCAACCTGTAAGAGCATTGAGAGATAATGAGATGCTGTCGATTGCGTCATTTCCAATTTTTCTGTAATTTGACTAACGCATACCCCGGTTTTGTTCATATCAATCCCTTCGTGGGGAGTGAAATGGAGATCTGGTTCCTTAAGCCATTCTAAAATTTTGAGCCTTGCTTCATTAGATAATGCTTTAAAAATATCAACTTGTTTCATACAAATCATTGTATCGAGAATTATCGAATTGTCAAGTGCGCACTCTTTCTTCGAACCCATATAGGATTAATTCTCAACAAAATTAATATTATACAATTCATTATATCGAGAATTATCGATGCGTCAAGTGTGAGTGGTATAACTTTTTTATAAACAGTTCAACTTTATTTCAAATCTACAGTTTTAAAACGCTTGATAATTCCCCTCGACAGTTACATAAGCTAGCTTTATATCTGAATTAGTAGAAGATTCAGCATTCTTGAATATATAACATAACCTCGCGGATCGAATATAACTTGATCTAAAAAACAAAAAGCCCAAAGAAATAAAAAATACCCTATAAAGTAGAAGTCTACCAATAGGGTACTTTTTAAATTCTGTGGGCATGTTTTTACGAATCATTTCAAAAAGGATAATACCTTACTATATTGAAAGTTATAAAAGATCCACCATCACTCGATTTAACCCATTAAACCCGAAACTGCTCCACCATTTCCCTTAATTGCTCTGCTAATGTAGCAAGCGATTTAGACGAAGAATCAATCTCCTCCATAGATGCTAGCTGTTCTTCAGTTGAAGCGGCTACTTCCTCTGAGTTAGCTGCATTTACTTTTGCTAGGTTACTGATTTCGGTTGCGGAGCTGGAAGCCTGGTTAACTTTTTCAGAAATTTGCTGGATTGTAAAAGTGATCTCTTCGATTTGTGGTGAGATGGTTTTCATACTGTTCATGATTCCATCAAATTTTTGTGATGTATCATTTGTAATTTGAACACCTTGTTCGGCATTTTTGGTCACTTCATTCATGACGTTTACCGACTTTTCCGCATCTTGTTGAATGCTTGTAATTAAATCATGAATAAGCTTAGTTGATGCTTGAGATTGTTCTGCTAGCTTACGAACCTCATCTGCAACGACAGCAAAGCCTTTTCCATGCTCACCAGCACGGGCGGCCTCGATTGCAGCATTCAACGCTAGTAAGTTTGTTTGCTCAGCAATTCCACTAATGACAGTTAGAATCTCACTAATTTCTTTAGAGCGTTGCGATAGGGATGCGATAACTTTATTTGATTCGTTAACCGAGTTATTAATTGATTGCATTTGTGTCAAACTACTTTGTACAAATTGTCGTCCTTCTTCAGCCTCACTTGAAGTTTCCCTTGAAACCTCTGCTACTTTTTTCGTTCGATCCTTTATTCCTGAAACAGCCTGCTGAATCTCATTCAATGCACTTGAATTTTCTTCGATTTTCACAGTTGTATGCTCTGAGCTGCTCGCAATTTCCTGTGCAGAAGAAGAAACGGTTTCGGTTGCTTGAGCTGTCTGACCGGCACTTGCTGTTAACTGTTCAGCAGATGATGCCACCTGATTGATCGAATCCTTCAAGCTAAAAATAATCGACCGTAGTGTATTAACCATCGTATTAAAGCTGCTACCAAGCTTTCCGATTTCATCCTTGCCCTTCACGTCAATTTGCTCAGTTAAGTTTCCATTTGCAATCTGATCAGCTGATTTGATTAATGCTGATAATGGACGAGTAATCGAACGAATAATAAAGGTAACAAGGGCAGCACCGACTAAAACAGATGCAATAATGACGATAATCGTTGTGAAGAGAATGGATTTAACCTCTTCGTCAACTTCATCTGCATACATTGTCCCTGCAAGCTTCCAACCAGTTAACTCATTTGTTGTAAAGAACATTTTCTTTTTGTCTTTTCCGTTATGTAGGTAATCAAATGTACCTGCATCACTCTTATACAGGTTATCGTTTTGAACATTTTTAGGTGCTTCGCTACCTAGCTCTTGTTCAGGATGGTAGACAAATTTATGTTCTGAATCAAGGATATAAACATACCCTTCAGTTCCAACCTTGATTTCGCTTGTAATTTTTCCTATCTCATTTAAATTCACATTTGTTGCAACGACACCTTGTCCATCATTCGTTGTTTTTGCAATTGTAATGACAAGATTGCCAGTCGCATTTGATGTATAAGGCGCAGAAATAACAACCTTCCCTTTATTATCCATTGCTAGCTTATACCAATCTCTTACTCTAGGATCATAATCATCAGGGTTTTTCATTGAAGAAGGAGAGTTAATGTATACTCCCTTTTCCGTTCCGACAAAGACCAATTCAAGCTCAGGATGAACTTCCTTAAAGCGGTCAAGCTCTTTGGACACTTCCGAACTAACTCCGATATTGGAATTTTCTTTCACACTGATTGCTTCAGAATTGATGACAGTTGATAACAGCTCAACATCTCTCATTTTCGGTTCAATAAATTGATTGATTACATTGTTAAGCAGGTCCACGTTAGAAGTGGCTGATTTCATCATCTGATCCTCGACCTTTTGCGAAGCCCTTTCGAAAGAGAATGTTCCAATTACGATTGCTGGAATGATGAGAATCAGTAAAAATGAAACCCATAATCTTTTATTAATTGTCCATGTGAAATTTACTTTTTTCTTCAATCTTGTTTTCAAAACGAGAACTCCTTTATCTTTTATTTTATTGAAATATAAAAAACTGAAGTAATTAGGTGAGGAATTCGTGTTGTTAGAGCTAATATAGGACCTTATTGTCCGAGTGTATGTAAGATGATTAAGCTTGAAATGATTAGGTCATTAGTCGTGTGTCTTAGCTCATAATCTGTATTTTTCGAAATCAAACTATGACTATTATACTATATATCGGTAAAAAATCATTTATATTAACATTTTTTTTCGTAAATTAAAGTGTATTTATATATGAAATTTCAAAGGGAATGTGTGGATTTTAGAAGCTATTATTAAAGAAGTGGTGAAGAATTCCCGTAGAAATTACGGATATATATGAAGAAGCAACTTGCAATTAATGACTAAAATGAGAGGCGATCCAAGAAAGATAAAGTAATAAGGCAAAATGTGTTGTTATATTAAAAAAATGATCAAACGACATAATCGTTTGATCATCTTACAAGTTGGTAAATAGAAAATATTAACTTTAACTATTTCCCTTATGATAACGATACTCCAATTCATCTATCTGCTCATTATACTCAACAGATAAATCATGACCTTTAAAAAACCATAAGTCTGATTCTTCGATAAAAAAAGTAATGCCATCTTTAACGGTATGCACAGCGGCATCTTTCGAATCATTATTGATTGTAAAGGCAAGGGCATAACCCTCTTGAATAGGACTCGTTCCGTAAATTTGTGAAAAAAATCGAACTTTATTTCCTGTTTCTAAGCCGACTTCTTCTTTAAACCAATGTATTGCTTTCTCACTAATCTCTATTTTCATTGAAAACCGATCCTTTTATGATGGATTTGCTTGCAACAGCTATTAATAAACATCTCTTTGATATCTATTACTTTTTTTCATTTCATTCAATTGTTCTTCTGCTTCTTCTAAGCTTATGTTTCCTTCGTTTGATAAGATCTCGATAAGCGTATTGTGAACATCCTTCGCCATATGCTCCTTATCTCCACAAACATAAATATGGGCACCAGCTTGTATCCACTGATACAATTCCGCACTCGTTTCCTGCATTTTGTTTTGTACATACACCTTTTCCGCGGTATCACGTGAGAAAGCGGTTGTTAATTTTGTAAGTGCACCGTCTTTTTGATATTTTTCAAGCTCATCTTGATAAAGAAAGTCTGTTTTTGAATGTTGAGCTCCGAAAAACAGCCATGATCTTCCACTTGCATTTGTCATTGCACGTTCCTGAATAAAGGCACGGAAAGGGGCAATACCAGTACCAGGACCAATCATGATAACATCTACATCATGTGACTCTGGCAGTTTAAAGTGTTTATTTTGTTGAATATATACTGGAAGTGTATCACCTTCTAAAACACGTTCCGAACATTGAACTGAGCAAACACCATTTCTGTTCCGTCCATGAGCTGTATAGCGTACAGCACTTATTGTTAAATGCACTTCATCAGGATATGCCGAAAGACTGCTTGAAATCGAATATAGACGTGGTGGCATTTTTCTTAAAAGTGAAACAAACTCCTGTGCCTCAACAGTGCATGGACCAAAATCCTGTATTAAATCAAGTAAATCACGTCCATACATATACTCTTTTAACGATGCGGCATTTTCTAAAGAAACAAGACTCTCAAGTTCTTTATTGTCAACAAGCTTTGAGAAGTTTTGTACGATTTTCTTTGTCAATAACGTAATTTCAAAGTAAGTTGTTAAAGCATCCTTCAAGGAAAGCTCTTCACCTTTATTATTGATAATGACCTTCTGTTCTCCATCCCAATTCATTGCAGAAAGGAGAGACTCGACTAATTGTGGGTCATTTTCTGGAAAAATCCCAAGAGCATCTCCAGGAAGATAAGATATACCTGATCCCTTTAAGGATAATTCTAGATGTCTAGTTTCTCTATTTGAGCCAGCACCATTTAAGTTTATATTTTTTAAAACCTTTGCTCGAAACGGATTGTTTCTGGTGAATAGTTCTTTGTTTTGTTGATCTGTTTGACTACCATTCATATTTTTTCACCTATCTCCTAACTTTATTTTAACGCTAGAAACATGTTCTCTTTGAATAGATCGCTATCTATTATGTATTATACAGTTAAATGTCATATTCTCTAAACTCACATTCAATTATACGATGATTTTATTATAAGTTACTCATTTGCACTTTTTCAACTGATAAGTATAAAAAGTTTTTAATGTATAATTTGTATAGAAATTACAATTTTCTCGCCAACCGTTAAAGAATGGTTTCGCGCAGAAAATAATCATCATGAAGGACAATTCCGATAAATTCCGTCTAGAAAATATCGAGTGGAAAATCAATTTTACCGGTAACATGTATTTTGTAAAGGAGGGAAATGAATGCTACAAAAGTTCAATCATTTAATGGACTACATTGAGGCACATTTGACAGAGGATATCTCGGGAAAAGAGATATCGAAAATTGTCGGGCTATCTGATTATCATTTTAAAAGAATGTTTTCGTATATGGCCGGAATGTCATTGAATGAGTATATCAAAAATAGGCGATTATCAGCTGCAAATGTTGAATTAATTAACGGGGCAAAAGTAACAGATATTGCCTATAAATATCGTTATCAATCTATCGAAGGTTTTTCAAGAGCTTTTCGTGAATGGAGTGGCTTTTTACCTTCAGAAGTAACGAGAAACAAAATTCAAAAATCATTTCCCAAATTTTCATTCTACATCGATATAAGAGGAGGGATTTCAATGGAATTTAAAATTGAAAAGAAAGAAAAGTTTCATATAGTTGGTGTCTCGAAAAGAGTGCCAATACAATTCGAAGGAGAAAATCAAGCTATCATAGAGCTAGCCAAGTCAATAACTGAACAACAAAGAAATGAAATGCATCAATTAGCTGATGTATATCCTCATTATGTCTTAAATGTATCATATGATTTTGATGATGGTTACTTGGAGGAAAAAGGCCACTTAACCCATATGATAGGTTTTGCCACGACAAAGGAAAATCCTTTCGCTGATTTAGAGCAACTTACAATTGAAGCAAGCTTATGGGCAATCTTCCCAAATCAAGGCCCATTTCCCACTACACTTCAAGAAACTACCGCGAAAATTTATTCTGAATGGCTGCCTTCATCAGATTATGAAATAACAAATCTACCTGGCATCTCTTTTACAAAGCACAATGGTACTTCGGACAATGTGTATAGTGAAATTTGGATGCCAGTAAAGGAGAAAAAATAGCTAGTGGGAAACACAGGTTGGTATTCTGTTTAAAAATCTTTATTTATAATAATGGACCAGTTAAAATAAATTTAACTGGTCCATTATTAGTATAGAAGGATTCTAAGAAGAAAATCAAAAATTAAAAAGGCATTTGGGAAAGAAAGCTTTCCCAAATGCCTTTTGTCTTCAATCTGAGGCATTGTTCTTCGGAACAATGCCTTTTTTGAAGTTAAATAAACATATCCAGGATGAGGACTCCAACAAGTCAACTAAAGAAATATTCGTTACCATGATCGACCAAGTTTTAATGTTCTTTCCGATAGAAGGCACTAAAAATTGCATAGGTAATTTTTTATGTGATAGTACATTATTACTGTTAACGTAAAAACAGGGGATTATCAGAGAGGTAAAGGAAGCTGGATTAGGATTAAAAGAAGAGCTTACAATTGTATAACCCTCTCTCTTTTTATGTCAATTAAGTATATTTAAGATTAATTGCATTATTTTGATGAGTTACGTTAAATAGTCTCATTAGTCATTAATGGTTGCTGATAATTGGAAAAAAGTGAGGTTTATCAAAATTAGATAAATCTCATCTTCTTTTTTTTATATTTTAAAGATAGAGAAATGTAGGCTTGTCCGTTTAAAAAAATTAATCACCTTTATATGCTTAGACAAAAGAGCTAAACAGAAATTAAAACTTCTTGTTTAAGCTCTAGCTTTCGATATACAAGGGCAATTAACATTGCTGGCAAGGTACAAATAATCATTCCAATAAAGGCATATCTTGGTTCAATTTCGTATAAATAGCCTCCGAAGATAGTAAACACTGCCGTGCTCCAGCTTAGCGCAAGCGCTGAATACATGCCTTGTGCTTTCGGAATCTGTGCGTGTGGGATGTTATTGATTAAGTACTTCATAAAAGCAAAATGCCCCATAGCAAACGAAAATGCATGTAAGGTTTGCGCAACACAGAAAACAATAACATTAGGAAAGGCGAACACTAATATCCAACGAATTGAAGAACCAATTGCTGCTAGTGTCAGCAAAGTGCCTACAGAAAATTTGTTAAAGCTTTTATCTGCAATTGAGAAGAATATGATTTCTGCAATTACAGCAATGTTAATAATAAAACCGATTAGGTATATTGGTGCTTGAATATCTTGAAGAAAAATATAGCCATAATTGTAATAAGTAGCATGTGCTGCTTGCAGTAAAATGACAATTATGAGCACTAAACTAAAGTGTTTGATACGGAATAAGCGTAACATGCTTACTTGTTGTGTTTGCTTTACTTGTGGCTTTTTAGATAAAACATCAGGTGCATTCATAAAGCTTAAAAATACAAAACCAGTCATTCCAAGCAATAGTGCCCAAAAAATAACCTCATCTCCAAGCATTCCTGTAAAAATGGTTAAAATCATGCCAATTGAGACAAATCCTATTGATCCCCATTGACGACTTCTTCCATAATGTCTTAATTGTTTACTTTGCACAAGGATACTTGCAGCACTATCTAATGCAGGCATTAAAGCTGGATAAAATATGTGTAAAAGCATAGTTACTATCAATAAACCAGCAAAGGAGTTTACCGGAATATAACAAAGAATTGTAACGAGTGTACCGAGTCCGGCCACATTTAATAAGATTTTACTGCTCAATCGCCCTGATAAATAGGGAAAGGCAAATAATGTGGATAGTCCTCTTGCAATTAAACCGAAGCTCATGATTAAGCTAGCTTGTGATACTGTAATTCCTTTTGTATAAATCATCCACCCAGACCAATAAGGTAGAAAAATACCCCATGTCATAAAAAAACTAAAGAAACGTGTACTCATCCAACGTTGTGTATTCATTATTATCCTCCTCATTGATTGCATGATATCATGGAATGAAATATAAATAATATGAGAAATCTCATATTTTGAGGTGTAATATGGAAGTTTACAAAGGTGAAAAAAAGCGGTTGTTTTTAGAAAAAAATCCAATAGCACATCTATTTTCCATTCAAGTTGAGGAGTTTATAGAAGTGCACGAATATGTGCGAGATGAATGGATTATTAAAGAGGGCTTGAGACCGGCTTATCTTTATTATGTAATTGAGGGGAAAGCTAAAATATATGTAACACATCAAAATGGAAAAGTATCGTTAATAAATTTTATTAATGCCAATGATTATATTGGGGAAATGGAATTATTAAATGAAGTGTACTATACAAAGGGGATTCAAGCATCAACGAAGACGGTTTGTTTTGCGCTTCCGTTTCATCGCTATCGTACACAATTACTGGAAGATACAAAATTTCTACGTGAATTGACCAAATTTTTAAGTGTGAAGGCTACACTTATGGCAGCTAAGTATTCACAAATTCTCGCTTTCCCACTTGAAAATCGGCTAGCAGATTTTATTTTACAAACTGCTGATGAAGGGATCTATAGGGAAAAGCACGTAACGGTTTGTGATTATTTAGGTGTATCCTATCGACACTTATTGTATGTACTTACACAATTTTGTGAGAAAAATTATTTGCACAAGGAAGGTCGACATTATCGAATTAAACAATACCATTCCTTGTATGAACTTGCAGAAGTGTTGAGGAATAAATAATCATTTAGAAGCTTTCCAGGTAATCTACTAAAAGTTTAAGTGAACGCCAGTAAGAGGTGTAATTCTACTTTTTTAAAATTGGCGCTGATTAATCCTAGTTGTTTATTTCGCAACAGGGGTTCGCTTTTAATTGGCTGTCCGGGAGCTTCTTTGAGCGTTAGTGCCTGATGAGGGCTCCCTTTGACATACTTCTTTCGTAGGGGTCTCACATAAACAAATCTCAACAATAGGCTCTAAAATACCCCTAAATTTAAAAATAGCACATGATGTTTTAAGAGTTGCAATAAACATAAAATTATTTCAATAAAATAAATTTCAAGATAAATTAATGGGATTTGTTCAATATCCACGAATGCCAAAAAATGTTATATACTGATTTGTAACTACCTTTTTAACACAAAATGAATGATTGACATCAAGAAGGTTTTTTGGAATAATGAATTTAATTGCATAATGGTACCTTTAAATCAGTCCAGAGAGGCTGACAAGGACAGCGGATTTTTTATGATATACGAGGGATAGGTGTATTTACCTATATATCGTATTTTGTAATGGAAAAAGAGGCTAATTGTCAGGAGACTGGTGATTAGCCTCTTTTTTTGTGCTGTGGTATCAGGAAACATTAGATTTGGAGGAAATAATCATGGATAAAGTAGATTTAGAGTTTTCGTGGCAGGCTGTACCAAAATCGAACCGTAATAATTTCTGGAAAACATTATCGGTCATGTTAGGATTTACGTTTTTCTCTGCGAGTATGTTAGCTGGAGGAGAGCTAGGACTTGGCTTAACGTTTACGCAGTTTATTTTAATTGTATTAGCAGGTAACTTAGCACTTGGGATTTATACAGGTGCCCTTGCGTACATCGCAGCAAAAACAGGACTATCTACACATTTACTAGCAAAATATGCATTTGGTGATAAAGGATCATATTTACCTTCATTTTTATTAGGCTTTACTCAAGTTGGATGGTTTGGTGTAGGGGTAGCAATGTTTGCTGTTCCTGTAGCAAAGGCGATGGATTGGAATGTATATGCGTTAATTTTTATCTTTGGAATAGCAATGACAGCATCTGCAATATACGGAATGAAATCATTAGTCGTTTTAAGCTTTATTGCGGTACCAGCAATTGCAATTTTAGGAGGTTATTCTGCATTTGAAGCTACGCAGACGCTCGGTGGGTTTGGTGCATTATTTGATTATGAACCAAAAGAAACGTTAACAATTGCTGCGGCTTTATCAATTTGTATCGGCTCCTTTATTAGTGGTGGTACTTTAACACCTGACTTTGCACGATTTGCAAATACTTCACGTTCTGCCGTCGTGGCAACGGTGATTGCGTTCTTTCTAGGGAACTCATTAATGTTCCTATTTGGGGCACTTGGATCGATGTCTTATGGTTTAGGGGATATTTCAGAAGTAATGTTTTTACAAGGATTAATGATCCCAGCGATTATCGTTTTAGGATTAAATATTTGGACAACAAATGACAATGCCCTTTATGCATCAGGCTTAGGGTTTGCGAATATCACAAAGATTTCAAAAAAGGTGTTTGTTGTAGTAAATGGCCTAATCGGTACAGTGCTTGCGATGTGGATGTACAATAATTTTGTAGGATTTTTAAATGTCCTTGGTGCTGCTATACCTTCAATTGGTGCTATTATTATAGCTGACTATTTCTTTGTAAGACGTGGAAAATATGGTAAGTTTGAAGAGATGAAGTTTAAAACAGTGAACTGGATATCAATCGTAGCATGGGCGATCGGTGTAGTCATAGCTCAGGTTGCACCAGGTATTACTCCGTTAAATGCACTAATTGGAACAGCTGTAGTATATATCGTATTTATGTACATTGCTTCTAACAAAAAATGAATCAAAGAAAAGGTGATCACTGATGATAATTCAAAATGCAACATTAAGAGGTAAAGAAGGACTTTGGCATATTGTTGTTAAAGATGGTCAATTTGCGGCGATTACCCAAAATCTCGGTGAAATCGATCCGAATGAAGAGGTAATGGATGTAAAGGGATCTCTTGTTTTACCACCTTTTATTGAGCCACATATTCATTTAGATACAACATTAACTGCTGGTGAGCCGGAATGGAATCAGAGTGGAACATTGTTTGAAGGGATTCAACGCTGGTCCCAGCGTAAGGAATCTTTAACACATGAAGATGTAAAGGTGCGGGCAAAAACAGCTTTAAAATGGCAAATTTCGCAAGGGATTCAACAGGTTCGTACACATGTAGATGTGACAGATCCAAATTTAACAGCTTTAAAAGCAATGCTCGAAGTGAAAGAGGAAATGGCTCAATTTGTCGATATTCAGCTTGTCGCGTTTCCACAAGAGGGGATTTTATCATACCCTAACGGTGTAGAATTGCTTGAAGAATCACTAAAAATGGGTGCTGATGTTGTCGGAGGGATTCCTCATTTTGAGTTTACTAGGGAATATGGTGTAGAGTCTTTAAAAATCGCTTTTGATCTCGCTGAAAAATACGATCGCTTAGTAGATATCCATTGTGATGAAATCGATGATGAACAGTCTCGATTTGTAGAAGTTGTTGCAAAAGAGGCATATGAACGTGGAATGGGTGCTCGAACAACAGCGAGTCATACAACAGCAATGGGCTCTTATAATGATGCTTACACATACAAATTATTTAGATTATTGAAGCTATCTTCTATTAACTTTGTTTCAAATCCACTTGTGAATATTCACCTTCAGGGAAGATTTGATACATATCCAAAGCGAAGAGGCTTGACACGGGTAAAAGAATTACAGGAAGCAGGGTTAAATATTTGCTTTGGCCATGATGATATATTTGATCCATGGTATCCACTTGGAACGGGAAATATGCTTCAAGTGTTACATATGGGAATCCATGCTTCACAATTAATGGGTTATGAGCAAATTGTAAATTCAATCGATTTGATTACGAAAAATAGTGCAAAAACATTACACATTGAAGATGGATACGGAATCGAAGTTGGGAAGCCAGCTAACTTTATCGTCTTATCTGCAGAAAATGAATATGAGGCAATTCGCAAGCAAGCGACAGTCAGATATTCTGTACGAAAGGGTAAGGTTATTGCTGAAACAAAGCCAAGTGAAACATCGATAACATTAGGCGAATCTAAAGAGAAGATTGATTTTAATAGATAATAGATATTTGGGCACAACTTTAAATAGGGCTGTGCCTTTTCCCATAAAGGGATTAATTTTAAGACAAGGCTCTTTTCTAAAAGAATGTTTTTAGTACTACCTATATAAGGGTTGATTGGAGCTTGTTGCGAGACTCCTGCGGGATGCGTGGGAGAGGTTAATCTTGAGCAGGTGTTACACTGAGGAGGCTCACCACCCACCCCGCGGAAAGCGAGTACTGCAAAAGGAAATCAACCAAGACGATTACTCTGTTAAAAGAAACAAAGCCTGCGAAGACAGCCTAAGACAAAAACAAAAGTAGTGATTCTAAAAATCATCAAGGGGGTCAAAGGAAAATGAAAAGAGTTTATTTAGCTAGTCCGTTTTTTAATGAAAAAGAGATTGAATATGTGGAACAGGTTGAGAAGATTTTAGAGGAGAAGGGTTTGAATGTTTTTTCACCGATGAGAAACCAACTGGACGAAAAGCTTGAGACTGGTTCTCGTCAATGGTCAATCGAAACATTTATGAATGATTTAAAATACATTAAGTGGGCTGAAATTGTTGTAGGTATCTATCATGGTAACTATTCAGATAGTGGAACAGCCTGGGAACTTGGTTACGCATATGCTTCTGACAAGCCAGTTATTTTAGTTCATGTTGGTGAAAACAGTAATCTTATGGTGCACGAAGGTTCACATGCAAATCTTACTTTGGATGAACTTAAAGATTATGACTTCAACAAATTAGCTAGTTCTTTCTATACAGGTGAAATGTTCTAAGGATTAAACACCAACAAACCTTATTTAAGTTTGCTAAGGTAAAATAGCTTCTCATTAAATTATATTAGTATAATACCGTTCTTTGAAAAGGGCTTGCCATTTGGCAGGCCTTTTCGTTTTTAACTAGGAATATAATGAGCAATTTTGATTGTTGATTTAGCACTTTATGACACCTGTCATGAGGTTTTCCTTACAGGTGTGAATGTCGATCCATTCTTTTCTTAGATACGATAAAAATACAAATAAATTTAATTAGAAAAGGATGAAATGAATGGACATCAAAGGGAGAATTCGCTTACTCGATATTTTGCGAGGAATTGCAATACTTGGGACGTTAGGAACGAATATTTGGATTTTTGCACACTTAGGGGATTTATCGTATATTACGACATCAAATTATTCTGGATGGTGGAAACCAGATGATTTTCTGCGAATGATCGTGCTATTTTTAGTGAATGGAAAGCTTTTAGGTATGTTAACCATTATGTTTGGGGTAGGGATGGAGCTGAAATATCAGCAAGCATTGAGAAGAAAAAGAGCTTGGCCTGGAGTGTATTTATGGACAGCAGCTTTTTTACTTATAGAGGGATTCCTCCATTATACATTTGTAATGGAATATGACATTTTAATGAGTTATGGAATCACTGCCATTATTGTAGCATTTATCATAAAAGGTGGAGATCGCTTTATCGATAGAACGATGAAGGTAATCGGAAGTGTCTTTGCAGCTTTTATTTTGTTTATGTTAGTAGTTGGCTTGCTTGGATCAAATATGTCGTTAGGTAATTTTAGTGAGGTTGTTGCCCTTTATCAAAGTGGCAGCTGGCTTGAACAGGTACAATATCGATTCTTAAACTTCTTTGCCCTAAGAAGTGAAGCATTTTTTATTGTTCCAATGAATATCTTTTTGTTTTTACTTGGCGTTAGGATGATGCGTTCTGGAGTTTTTTCTCCTGATGAGAAGGGAAGGAAGCAACGCGACAAGCTTTTTAAAATTGGGATATATCTTGGTGTACCTTTAAATATGCTCATTTTTACACCTGGGGGAGCCTTTGATTTACCAGTTCGATATTTGTTTGCACCATTACTTTCGCTAGGTTATATTTCAATTATTGGTAAATTATTGGAGTATTATAAATGGGAGTGGCTCTGGCGCTGTCTTGAAAAGGTTGGGAAAATGTCTTTAAGCTGTTATGTCATGCAAAATATTATTTGCTCAATCGTCTTTTATGGTTGGGGGCTTGCCTTTGGCGGAAAGGTTAATTCCTTCATGGTTATAGCCATTTGGTTACTTATTTCACTTTTACAAATTATCATTTCATCTTTTTGGCTTCAAACTTTCAAAGCCGGGCCAATGGAATTTATTCGACAACGTACATTAAAGGTGTTCATTTCTAATTAAGGAATGGGAGGAAGTAATGAAGTATAAGATTTATCCTAGAGAACAAATTAGACAATATTTGCTTTTCGATGTGATATCAGTCGTGTTTTTATGCTATATCGTACTACGTTCAGATACGATTTTTGGGTTTTGGGGCAATCTTCTTCTAATTATGCTTTTTCTCTTTTCATTTTATATTGGACTATGGTATCGGGATGGACGTTTATTAGCATCATCTTTACTTGGCTTTTCTGTCATTACGATATTTGGTATTTATGTCGAGCTCAATATATTATTCTATGGTTTAATTTTTGCAGATCTGATTGGAAGGGCAAAGTCAAAGGTGCATATTGGGATAGGAATCGTAGCCATTGCCCTGATGTTTTTCATTGTTCAGTGGAAAACGGATGGAAGTCTTTTTAAGCAGGAATTTTCGATATTACTCCCTATCATGGTTGTGCAACTAATTTTACCGA
Source organism: Metabacillus niabensis (assembly GCF_902829255.1). Classification (GTDB taxonomy): domain Bacteria; phylum Bacillota; class Bacilli; order Bacillales; family Bacillaceae; genus Metabacillus; species Metabacillus niabensis. The sequence continues at coordinate 52,667 of NZ_CADEPK010000011.1, forward strand.
TTTTGATTTACATTAAAGAAAGAGCAAAAAGTTTAAAGGGAGAATTGGAAATCGCCAATCTGCAAATTGAGAAGCTTATTCAACAGGAGGAAAGGCAGAGAATCGCAAGGGATCTTCATGACACGCTTGGGCAAACATTAACAATGATTAAATTAAAAAGTGAATTGACTGCAAGATTAATAGACAAAGATTCCTTTGAAGCAAAACAGGAATTAAAGGATATATTAACAATGACTAGAAGAGCTTTACATCAGGTAAGAGAGGTAGTTTCAGATATGAAATTTATCCCTTTGGAAAGTGAAATAGAGAATTCAAGAAAACTAATGCAGTCTGTTGGCATTGAACTCATAGTAAAGAAAGGTGATATCCCGCTTTTACCTAGTGTAACCCAGACAATGCTTGCTCTTTCGATTCGAGAAGCGCTGACAAATGTCATTAAACATAGTAAGGCTGCTCACTGTATACTGGAATTGGATGTAATCGATCATACGCTTCTAATTCAAATTAAAGATAACGGGATAGGTTTAGCAAAGGTACAGAGTGGGAATGGCATTCAGTCGATGAAAGAGCGACTTCGAGTTGTTCAGGGAACAGCAGTGGTGACCAATTCGCCAAGAGGTGGAACGAATGTAATGTTGAAACTTCCAATCTATCAAACAGGAAAGGAGAATCCAACTTCATGATACGGGTCGTTATTGCAGAAGATCAAAAAATGCTTCGGGGAGCATTAACAGCTCTATTAAAATTTGAAACAGATATTGAAGTGTTAGCAGAAGTATCTGATGGACAGAAGGCTTGGGAAGTGATTCAGAGGAAACAGCCTGATGTATGTATACTAGATATTGAAATGCCTATTATCAACGGTCTTGAATTAGCAGATAAAATAAAGAAGGATCGTATATTACACCATTGCAAAATCATCATTGTTACGACCTTTGCACGTCCAGGATACTTACAAAAGGCAATGGATTTGCAGGTAGATGGCTATCTATTAAAGGACGAACCGATTGATTACCTTATTGAGTCTATTCGTAAAGTCATGAATGGAGAGCGGGTGATAAGTATCGACCTTGCAGCATCCCTCTTTATGAAGGAAGAAAATCCATTAAGTGAACGAGAAATAGAAGTATTGCGACTTACGAAGGATGGATTGACAACAAGCGAAATTAGTAACACTCTTTTTTTAACAAAGGGAACAGTACGTAATTATCTTTCCTCTGCGATTCAGAAACTTGAAGCAGAATCGAGGCAACAGGCTGTAAATACCGCTGTCGAAAAAGGTTGGTTATAATATCTACTTACTCTTAATCAGCTAACACCCATATAAACAACCTACTATTTCAAAAATAAGGTTTATTATATGGGCGTTATTTAATTTACCCTTCCCGCAAAATTGGCAAGGTACAACAGCGAAAGGATCCACCTGATTTAATAATTTCAGTAATATCAACTTCTATAACCTCAAAGCCGCGGTCACGAAGCTGCTTGTTTACCTTTTTATTAACGGGCAGTCCTAATACTCGGTTGTTACCGATACTCAATACATTTGTTCCTAATTGAAATTGTTCTTCTTCCGTAACTTCAATTAAATCATAGCGGGAAGCGAATAGGTCAATTTCCTTTTGATTTAAAGCATGCGGGTAAATAAGAGCGACATCTGGTGAAACGACGTTAAATATACAGTCCAAATGCAAGTATTTTTCTTTAAATGGAATCGTAATGACTTGAAACTCATTTAAAAGACGCTGTAATTGATCGGCAGCCTTCTGATTTGTTCGATTACTGAGACCGACGTAAATTGTATCTTGATCGATTACAACATCTCCACCTTCGATTTGCTCTTCAACTAAATTATAATAGGAGATTTCTTCATCCTCTAACCATTGCTTTAAAACGTTTTCCTCACCAGCACGAACATCTGTGGCCATGTTAGCAACAAAGATTGTTTGTCCTAGTGTAAATCCAATATCACGTGTAAAGACCTGTTCTGGATATTTTTTATGATATGGTAATAAGATGACATCGATATCATTTTTTTTAAGGGTTTTGACAAATTCATCATGCTGCTCAAGTGCACGTTCAATATGGATCCCTTCATGCTTAAAATGCTCCTGTGTATCATTAATAACTTCGCGGATTGTCATATATTGCGGCTGACAAAGAATGACTCGTTTCAATGTATCATATTCACTCATACAAAAAGACTTTTTGTTGTTTGACTTTATGCGTTCTTCCATTTTTTAGCCATCCTATCTATACTTTTACTAACTATTTTTTCCTAAACAAGTGTAATTATTACAAGTTAACATTAAGAAAATCCCTTCGAAGTTATTTTTGAGATAAAGATAAATAAGCGGAAAATGATTAGATCATTGATGTTAGGTGTAAAGGACATATCGGTAAAAAAAAAAGAATTGGCTCTCTAAACATTTCCTATGTATAAATATTTATTCTTCAATTTTCCACGCCCGTACTACTTTTCATTCCTTGTTACGTATTCAAAAAATTTGTTAATGAAAGGGAGTGGCAAGCTCCCAAATCTTTGGAAATGAGGCATACTATATTCTTGTTCAGGGCCAGACCATAAGAGCAAGAATGAGGACGAAATGGAGGTTAATTACTTGTTAAAATGAGTCCAACAACCAGTAGGGGGATTAAAAATGAATAAGATTCAGGAATTTAATGAGATGCACTTTTCAAAGGATCTATTATTTTTAGGAAATGCATGGGACTTGCTTTCTGCTTTAACACTTGAAAGGTTAGGATTTAAAGCAATCGGAACGACAAGCTGGGGAATCGCAAATTCACTAGGATGTGCAGATGGAGAACTGATTGATTTTAAGAGGCATTTAGGAATCATTAAAACGATCGTAGCGAATGTAAAAATTCTTGTTTCTGCTGATATTGAGGCAGGGTATGGGAAAGATATTCCAACAATTGTTGAGCATGTGTTAAGGACAGCAGATGTTGGGGTAGCTGGCATCAATATTGAGGATTCATTCAAAAAACAAAAAGGATTAAGAGATATATCTTGTCATTGTGACCTTCTAAGTAATATAAGAACAGCGTTAGATAGTAATGGGTATAGAAATTTTTATATTAACGCAAGAACGGATACTTACCTTCAAAGGCAAAATCCCTTATCAGAAACAATTGAACGAGCAAAGGTATACGTTGAGAGTGGTGCCAGTGGGATATTTGTTCCAGGTTTAATTGACGATGATGAGATTAAGGAAATGACCGTTCATATTAGTGCTCCACTAAATGTATTATCTTTACCTGGACTAACGAATTGTAATAAGCTTAAAGAATTAGGTGTAAAACGATTTAGTTTTGGAAATGCCTTATCTGATAAAGTGATTTCCTATTTAGAAAAGAAGGTTGGCAAATTATTAGAGGAACAGGATACGTCAGTATTATATGAGAACTAACATAAATGCTGAAAGGATAGTGGTGGACATGGTGGCTAATATCAATCTTTCCTTTGAAGAGATGTGGGAGAAAATCATCGCTTGTGATCGTAAATATGATGGTCTATTTTTTACAGCAGTGAAAACAACAAAAATATACTGCCGTCCTTCGTGCAGATCAAGGAAGCCTAAAAAGGTAAATGTAGAATTTTACCATGATATAAATGAGGTTGAAGCGGCAGGCTACCGTCCTTGCAAAAGATGCCAACCGGAAGTTGAACAATCTCCGCATATTGCAGTTGTTAGAAATAGTATTACATTCCTAGTTAATCATTATAAACAAAATTTGTTATTAAAGGATATAGCAGATCAAGTCGGCTTAAGTCCGTTTTATTTGGAGCGCTTATTTAAACAAGAGACCTCTGAGACTCCACGTACTTATTTAGAAAAAATACGTATCGATAAAGCAGCACACCTTCTTAAGTATACAGCTATGACAAACTTAGAAATCTGTTATGAGGTAGGCTTCCAAAGCCCATCCAATTTCTATAAAGTATTCCGCAGCTTAAAAAACTGCTCACCTAGCGAATATCGGAAGGAACTCCGAAATGAATTGGATTGATTATGAATTATATTTGGATATTTATCCTCCAAAGGAATTTAAATTCGAGGAATGTTTAATTTTTTTAGGAAGGTCCGAGCAGGAAGTGCTGCATCAGATTAAAGCTAAAGCTATATATAAGCTAATAAAGGTTAAAGAATCTTTCATTTTATGTAAAATAGAGTATATCAATCATTGTATAAAGGTTGAATTTCCATATGGAGATCCATCCATTGTTGAGCGCAAAAAGGTAGGAGAATTTATTTGGGAATGGTTTGATTTGGATCAGGACTTGGGGCAATTTTATCAAATGGCTCGTAATGATAAAATTTTAACGAAACCTGTGGAAAAATATGCAGGTTTACGAATTATGTGCATCCCAGATTTATTTGAAGCACTAGTATGGGCTATCATCGGGCAGCAAATAAATTTATCATTTGCTTACACATTAAAGCAACGATTCGTTGAACAATTTGGAGAGTTTTTAACCTTTGAAGGAGAAACATTTTGGGTATTTCCTTCAGCCGAAAAAATTGCCTCCTTGAATGTCGAGGATTTAAGGAAACTTCAAATTACTAAAAGGAAGGCCGAATATATTATCGGTGTTGCTAAGGAAATGAAAAGTGGAAGATTAACAAAGGAATTATTGCTAGAAAAAAACGATTATGAGCAGGTGCAAAAATCATTAATGTTCATTAGGGGGATCGGTGCATGGACGGCTGATTATGTAATGATGAAGTGCTTGCACTATACCTCATCCTTCCCAATTGCAGATGTTGGTCTTCATAATGCTTTAAAAAATCTCTTGAATCTTAAGGAGAAACCGACGATTGCTGAAATAGAAGAATATGCAAAAAATTGGGAGGGCTGGCAGGCATATGCTACTTTTTATCTTTGGAGGTCATTGTATGACAAAACGATATAAATTAGACTACGAATCACCGATTGGTGTAATTGAAATAATTGGTACGGATAAAGCTATCCTTTCAATCTTGTTTTCTGAAGAAATTAAAAAAGAAACTGTATTGCAAGCTGAAACTCCTTCTGTTTTAACAGAATGCTATAACCAACTTGACGAATATTTTAAGGGGCAGCGCAAGGAATTTACATTTCCGTATTATTTTGAAGGGACTGACTTTCAAAAAACAGTATGGAACGCTTTAACAAAAATACCCTATGCTAAAACGGGATCCTATAAGGATATTGCTGTTTCTATCGGAAATGAAAAGGCGATTAGAGCAGTAGGGAGTGCGAACGGGAAAAATAAGCTAAGCATTGTAATCCCTTGCCACAGAATAATCGGTTCAAATGGAAAATTAACTGGTTATGCTGGTGGTCTTTGGAGAAAAGAATGGCTGCTTCAACATGAGAAAGCTCATCACATTTAAGAGCCTCTTTTAAATACGTTAGGAGGAGTAAAATGGATAGCATTAAAAAGGTCTTATGCATGTCTCTTCATCAATTGCAGTAACATTTAGCATTAGCTGAACCTTTAACAGCAGCAATATTGGGAGTTTTATTATTAAATGAAAGCTTAGATATTGTTTCATGGAGTGGGATTTTCCTTTTACTGCTTGGAATTGAATATTTATATGGTCTTCCGGTAATCAAAATCGTGCGAAGAGACTAAGTACTTAGCTGAAATAAAAGATTGATAAGGAAAGCATACGATCCCAAAAATTCTAAAAAAAATGGAAAAAGCCCAGCAGTAATAACTACTGGGTTGAACGTTACAAAATATATAGTAAAGCGTTAGAGAAAAAATAAATGACATAATTATGCATTACTTTTAAATTCCTGAATACCAAATAAATCATTAAAATCAGACCATTTCATTTTTCGTTTCAAATATTCCCGAAAGGAAAAGACGTGTTTATCCTGGGGTTTATTGTAAAGTAACGAAATATAGCTTTGTAAATGGACCTGAACGATAAAATAATAATGATGATCAGTCTTTAATACAGGGATTTCAATTACTTTTATCCGCTGCTTTACTATATTTTTGAACTCTAGGCTCTTAGACAACAAAATACCATCCTCTTTTATACCCGTTTGTACATATTATAACGTATTGGAAGCATTTGCATAGTGAGTTTTTGAAATAATTTGAAAATAAAATTAATTATAAAAAACTGGAATCAAAAAGGATTCCAGTTTTTTAACCGTTCTTTGTAATGTTGATTTTCAAATAGTAGTACTCTTCAGTTAGACCGTTAATGCAATGCCTCTTTTATGCTAGTCTTGTTTTGAAATCCTGATAACCGAATTCACGGACGACTTTACAATCACCATTTTTATCTTGTATCGCAATAGCTGGCAATGCCATTCCATTGAATGTATTTGTTTTTACCATCGTGTAAATTGCCATATCGCCGAAGACTAATCTGTCACCACATTTTAATGGTTCGTCAAAGGAATAATCTCCAATTACATCACCTGTTAGACAGGTTTGTCCGCCAAGTCGATAGGTAAATGGCTTTTCTCCTGGCTCGCCTGACCCTAATAGAGGTGGTCGATATGGCATTTCCAATACATCAGGCATATGACAAGTAGCTGATGTGTCAAGAATTGCAATATCGATCCCGTTTGTATGAGTATCAAGTACTGATGTAATTAGGTATCCTGCATTAAGAGCAATAGCTTCTCCTGGCTCAAGATATACCTCCAACCCATACTTATCCTGCATTCTTTTAATACATGATTCTAGAGTTGGAATATCGTAATCTTCTCTTGTAATATGGTGGCCACCGCCAAAATTAATCCATTCCATTTGTGGCAACCATTGCCCAAACCTTTCTTCCACTGCATTTAGAGTTGTCTCTAAATCGTCTGAGTTTTGCTGGCAAAGGGTATGGAAGTGTAGCCCTGAGACACCTTCAAGCAAATTAGGACGGAAATCCTCCTGTTTAACACCGAATCTCGAACCTGGTGAACACGGATCATAGATTTCATGACCAACCTGTGTGGAGCATTCAGGGTTAATACGTAAGCCAACCTTTCTTCCTGCTTGAAGAGCCTTATCTTTGAACTTTTCCAACTGTGAAAAGGAATTAAAGATAATATGATCGCAAATAGATATAATTTCGTCGATTTCATCCTCACGGTAGGCAGGGGCAAAGACATGATTTTCCTTGCCCATTTCCTCGTGACCTAGGCGAGCCTCAAATAAACCGCTCGCTGTTGTGCCACTTAAGTATTTTCCAATTAGGGGATACATCGTTGTCATGGAAAATGCCTTTTGTGCCAACACAATCTTTGCTCCTGTACGTTGCATAACACCATTCAGGATTTTTAGATTTTTTTCAATGAGTTTTTCATCGACTACATAACAAGGAGTTGGTAATTCTTCAAAAAGCATTTTAGCGAACTAACTCCGGTTCTGTAGTTTTTGTAGATTCCTCATCAACAAGAACTGGATTAAAATCTTCTACCCATGGAAGTCCCCATTTGTTCAACTCTTCCATAAATGGATCTGGATCAAATTCTTCAATATTGAATACGCCTGGTTTGTTCCACTTTCCAGTTAAAATCATCGCTGCACCGATCATAGCTGGAACACCTGTTGTATAAGACACTGCTTGGGAGCCAACTTCTGCATAGCATTCTTGGTGATCACAAACATTGTATAAGTAGTAAGTTTTCTCTTCGCCGTCTTTTTTCCCTTTAAAGATACAACCAATGTTTGTTTTTCCAACAGTACGTGGTCCTAGTGTTGCAGGATCAGGTAAAACAGCCTTTAAGAACTGAAGCGGAATAATTTGCTTGCCTTCAAACTCAATTGGTTCAATAGAAGTCATTCCTACATTTTCAAGTGCTCTTAGGTGAGTAAGGTAGCTTTCACCGAATGTCATGAAGAAGCGGATACGCTTAAGTCCTGGAATGTTAACAGCTAGAGATTCAAGCTCCTCATGGTAAAGCAAATACATATCCTTTTCGCCAACTTCAGGGAAGTTATAAACACGTTTGATTTCCATTGGTTCAGTTTCAATCCATTCACCATTTTCCCAGTATCTTCCGTTTGCTGAAACTTCACGGATATTGATTTCAGGGTTGAAATTAGTTGCAAATGGATAACCATGATCGCCACCATTACAGTCGAGAATATCAATATACTCAATCTCATCAAAGTGATGTTTTAACGCATATGCAGAGAAAACACCTGTTACACCTGGGTCAAATCCACTACCTAAAAGAGCTGTAATCCCAGCCTTTTCAAATCGCTCGCGGTATTCCCATTGCCATTTGTATTCGAATTTTGCTGTATCTTCTGGCTCATAGTTTGCTGTATCCATATAGTGTGTTTTTGTAGCAAGACAAGCATCCATGATCGTTAAATCCTGGTAAGGTAAAGCTAAGTTCATTACGATATCTGGTTTTACTTCTTCAATTAATGCAATGAGCTCATCAACATTATTTGCATCAACCTGTGCAGTCGTAATTTTTGTTTTGCCACCATCTAGTTTTGCCTTTAATTCATCACATTTAGATTTTGTACGGCTAGCGATACAAATTTCTTCAAATACCTCACTGTTTTGTACACATTTATGAATGGCAACTGATGCCACTCCACCACAACCAATAACTAGAGCTTTTCCCATTTTTCGTCTATCTCCTCACTTAATAGATTTTTTTAACGGAATTTCATAACAACCCGATTAACGGTGTATCTGCCACTTGCGATGTTTGTAGAAAAAGGAAGATTTATATAACTACTCAAAACAAAAAAGCAAGTGTAAAAACGCATCATCGCGCATCACACTTGCTTAAGATATAATCGTTAATATTAAAGAAAAAGAGGTAACTCCATAACAAAAATAATGTGTAAAAATACGAAGAAAGCTCTTTAATATTCAGAATATATCAATTATGGATCAGAGTCTATATAGCAAATAATTACTTTTTCCACTCTTATTGACCGTTTCACAAGTTGATGTGCAAATGCACTGGTTGTAAAGTAACCAACTTATAAAATTTGAGCTTTTAACTCAATCAATAAGGCAACTAAAGTTGCCGATCGGCATTTGACCCGGCTGTCCGTATGGCCTTAACATCCTTTATAAGGGAAGTGGTCAAAAATTATCTGCTTGGAAAGACCCAAATATTTTGAAATGAAGCTTTCCATTTACGCATCTTTTATAATAACACATGCTATATTATTGCAAAAGAAAAAAATAAAATTATTTATTAAAAATCGACAAATTAAGACATTTCTATATTTTACATTGCAAAATGATGCCTAAAACAACTTCGTAAAACCCTTTTATATTTGTAGATTAAGATGCACTAAATAAAAATGAAACATAATAAAAATTATCTCCAATTTTAATGAAAGACCAAAATTTTCATTTTTTTCGGATGCTTCATTAAGAAGTAATTCGTGTATGTTTCTAGGCTCTATGGACAGATTTCTCACTTTTTTACAAGCTTTAAATAGTTTATAATTATTTGATAAAGTAGATACTTTAATCTTTAAATAGTTTATAATTATCTGATAATAGAAAAATTTTAATTTTATATAGTTTGCGTATTTAAAATGGTTAATTTAGACAGAAAAGGTGTTTGACTAAATCGTGTCTTGGTTTGTTGTGACGCATATAAACAGCGCTTACATCCTTTCTGCAAATTTTAGGGGGATAAGGAGTAAAATGAGCAATAAAGAAACTACCACAGACGTTATCTTAATTGGTGCCGGAATCATGAGTGCGACTTTAGGGACACTTCTAAAAGAACTAGTTCCTGATTGGAAAATTACTGTTTTTGAAAAGCTTTCAAAAGCAGGTGAGGAAAGCTCTAACGAATGGAATAATGCAGGTACGGGGCATGCGGCATTGTGTGAACTAAACTACACAGTCGAAAAACCAGATGGATCTGTTGATATTAGTAAAGCGATCAGCATAAATGAACAGTTTCAGGTTTCAATGCAGTTTTGGTCTTATCTTGTAAACAGCAAGCTGATACATAATCCACAGGATTTTATTATGCCTTTGCCACATATGAGTTTAGTACAAGGGGAACAAAATGTATCGTTTTTAAAAAAGCGTTTTAAAGCGTTATCAAACAATCCGTTATTTAAAGGGATGGAATTTTCCGATGAGCCGGAAAAATTAATGGAATGGATTCCGCTCATTATGAAAGACCGCAAATTAGATGAACCAATCGCGGCTACGAAAATTGACTCTGGTACTGATGTTAATTTTGGTGCTTTAACACGTATGTTATTTGAACACTTAAAGGGTCAAAATGTCGATATCCATTACAAACATAATGTTAGTAATATTTATCGTACGAGTGACGGCTTATGGGAATTAAAAGTGAAGAATCTTGAAAGTGGTAATGTTGAACACCATACTGCCAAATTTGTCTTTATTGGAGGCGGTGGAGGAAGCCTACATTTATTGCAAAAATCCGGTATTCCTGAAGGGAAGCATATTGGTGGTTTCCCGGTAAGTGGAATTTTTATGGTTTGTAATAATCCGGAAGTTGTTGCTCAGCATCATGCAAAGGTATATGGAAAAGCTAAGGTTGGTGCGCCACCTATGTCTGTTCCGCATTTGGACACGCGATATATTAACAACAGAAAAACGCTGCTTTTTGGACCATTTGCAGGCTTCTCACCAAAGTTTTTAAAAAATGGCTCAATGTTCGATTTAATAACTTCAGTGAAACCGGATAATCTTTTAACAATGCTTGCGGCAGGCGTAAAAGAGATGTCATTGACGAAATATTTAATCCAGCAAGTTATGCTATCAAAAGAACAGCGAATGGATGAGTTACGTGAGTTCATCCCAAATGCTAAAGATGAGGATTGGGATTTAGTAGTAGCTGGTCAACGTGTGCAAGTGATAAAAGATACTGAAGCTGGAGGAAAAGGAACGCTTCAATTTGGTACAGAAGTAATTACTGCTAAGGATGGTTCGATTGCAGCATTACTAGGTGCCTCTCCAGGTGCTTCAACAGCTGTTCACGTTATGCTTGAGGTAATTCAAAATTGCTTCCCAGAACATATGGATGAGTGGGGGCCGAAACTAAAAGAAATGATTCCTTCTTATGGGTTGTCATTAATGGAAAACCCTGAGCTTCTCCATGAAGTTCATACTTCTACAGCGCAAGCGCTTGGTCTAAGCCAAAAAAGGCCGGTTTTTAGTTAAGGCTCTTTTCTGAAAGTGAGACTTCTGTGTGTTACATGGGTAGGTGAGGCACCTCAAATGTTTACACTAAGGCGGTATACCACCCACCCCGCGAAAAGGGAGTACTGTATGAGGAAATCAAGAAAAACGACAACTAAGTAAAAAGCAACAAAGTTTACGAAAACAGCCTTAGTCTGGAAATAATGAGTACCTTCGATCGATTCTTGGATTGAAGGTCTTTTTTCTGTATAAGGAAAAAAGAAATAATAAGCCTTTTGCAACATTTATAAATGGAGAGATGTTGGTCTAGATGAGGCTTTAGTTGAGTTATGCTTCGTAAATGGGTATAGAAACAGTTGTAAAGTAAAAGAAGCGAAAACTGTAGAAGGCATTAGGCGTTGTTATCTATAAAACCATTAGACATAATCAATCGGAAATACTGCTGTTGTACAAAAATAATGCGGATGTTTCATGTGAAACATTCGCAAATTTTAGAACATGATATACGAAAAAGAGTAAGTGCCTTTCGATCTACCTATTTGAATAAAAAGACATTTAGTTTTTCGGTTTTGTCAATTGTCGCAAGTAGGACTTTTTCCACCTCAGTTTGATATAATCTTTTTAAATTGGAAACGAGCCATTCTTTATCCTTTTGAATGTTTGTTAATTCCTGGGCAATAATTTTCCCTTCTTTAATAATTGTTCGCGGCATATCAAAGGATTTCACCTCTATATTTAATGTTTCTGGAGTAATTGGTTCATATTTTGGATCTAAGAAAATGGATAATTTTCCTTCTGCCTCCCAATAAGCTAAAGCAACCTTTTTAATATCTTCAATTTTATCCTTTCTTAATTCCTCCAATAAAACATCAATAGATATTCTCGCATGGAGTAAACCTTTATATATAACTTCCCCATTTTTGATAACAGGAATTGGTTCATGATTTACAAAATTCCGAAACCATGGAAATTTTAGCATAGAGAAAACCCCTATAATATATAAAATGACTAAAACAACCGTAGTAATGATTGATCCTTTTAGACCAAGTTCCTCGTCAGATAAAGGGTGAGCTATAATATTTCCGATAACTAAAGCAATGACAAAATCAAGGAGCCTTAATTGAGAAATAGCTCGCTGTCCAATTATTTTAGCCACAATAACTAAAAAGAAAAATGATACGACGGCTCTCAGAACCCACTCAATTGTAGTAAGAGATCCCTGACTTTGGAAAAAGTCCATCAATAAACACTTCCTTTATTCGAAATAGCATATTTTCAAAGTACTAGTGGTTGATGCTCTTAGTATAAGATAGGAATGTTTTCCTCTATGGAGGAAAGGTACATTAAGAAGGCACAAACTAGGAGATGCTCTAGTATGTCGTCTAACGAATCATTTCCCTTTTTTTATCAGTTTTATTTAATAATGAGACATTTCTACATTATATCCTTTCTCAGTTAAAGCTTTATGGAGAAGGGAGATATGGTCATGATTTTTTGTTTCTACAGATATCTCAAGCTGTGCATATCCAGGAAGAATATTTTTCCCTATTCGGCTTAAATTAACCGATTGAATATTTGCATCATGGGCAGAAATGGAATTTAAGACCTTTTGGAGCTGCCCTGGTTTATCAGTTATAGTAATCGTAAATTCAACAAATCTACCTGACTCAACCATACCACGTTCAATAATTCTAGATATAAAATTCACATCAACGTTTCCGCCACTTAAAATAGCAACTACTTTTTTCTCCTTTAGTTTTACTTTATTATATAGCAATGAAGCAAGGGAGCATGCACCAGATCCTTCAACAAGTAGCTTATTCCTCTCTAATAGCATAAGCATCGTTCTTGCTATCTCCATCTCATCTACACAATAGATATCATCGACATACTTTTGGACAATTTCAAATGTTCTTTGTCCGGGCTTCTTAACAGCAATCCCGTCGGCTATCGTAGGTGATGACTCAACAGTAATAGGCTTATTTACATGAATGGATTGTTGCATGCTTGGGCAAGAGAGCGCTTGGACGCCGTATACGGAAATATGGGGGTTTTTCTCTTTTACTGCCATTGCAACTCCTGCAATAAGGCCCCCCCCGCCTACTGGGCAAATAATTGCCTCAACATCAGGAAGCTGTTCAATAATTTCTAACCCAACCGTACCTTGCCCAGCGATAATCGCTTCATCATCAAAAGCATGAATAAATGTAGCATCCATTTTCTGTTTAACTTCTAATGCATAAGATAGGGCATCATCAAAGGTGCCACCCTCCAATATAACATCTGCCCCGTACTGCTTAGTTGCTTGAATCTTACTAAGTGGTGCACCTTTAGGCATGACAATTGTGCATGGCACATCAAGCATTTGGCTAGAATATGCCACTCCTTGGGCATGGTTACCTGCTGAGGCAGCCACAACGCCCTTCTTTAACTCATCCTTTGCAAGGGAGCTAAGCTTATTATAGGAGCCTCTTACTTTAAACGACCCAGTTTTCTGGAGATTTTCAAGCTTTAAAAAGACTTCATTTTTCGCTAGATTACTAAAGGTTTTTGAATAATCTAGTGGAGTTGTATGAACAATCCCTTTCATTTTCTCCCTTGCGATAACAATGTCATTAAGATTCATAAGGTTCGCCTCCATTTTCGTGCCAGCCAGAATTCCTTTTCTTAGGATGTGCTTGTGACAGCATACTATGTCTTATTTTAGAAAATGACTATAATTTAAGAGAAAGAGTGGAATGAATTTATGTTATTTACTCAATTTTTAGTAAAAAATACCTATGATGTGTTAGGATATACAAAGATGAAGTATTAAGATATTTGAAATAACAAAGGAGTATGTATGAACGAATTTTATACTCATATAAATAAAAGGCTTTATTATATTACTGTGATCATTGTTATTTTCTTATTAATAACTGGTATATTAGTAAAAAATCCATTTTTAAGAGAAGTAAATGCAGGGTACATTATCCAGATTGTTCTTGCCTTTATTCTTACTATCTGTTTATTGTTATATCCAAAATATGTGACACATTATTTGAGAGTAATCATTACTATAACAGGTGCGGCATATTTCTATGTTTTATTCTTTTTATATCCGGAGACGTGGTCAACCTTTATTTTTCTTTGCTTGATTCCGGCATCAGCGATTATGTTTTTTGATTCAAAGCTTTTTTATTTTTCGATTGCTTTAAATAGTATTACGATCATCCTTCTATTTGGATATATTGCGTTTGTGGACAAGGGAAATCTCTATCCTTACATTAAACAGGATATAATCGGGAATGTAATAAATTTTATCGGTAGTCAAGGAATCCTATCGTTTATCTTCTATTTATCCCATGGGCGCATTAAAAAGCAGCAGCTTTACTATGAACAAATCCAACAATCTGAACGTTTAAAAACAACTGGACAGCTTGCAGCTGCAGTCGCACATGAAATTCGAAATCCTTTGACCGTTGTGAAGGGATTTCTCCAGTTATATAAAGATGATCCTGAAGTTAATAATGATAAAAAGGGACATTTTACATTAATGATCGATGAATTAAACACAGCTGAGCAGGTTATTTCTCAATTTCTAGCAGTTGCAAAGCCTACGAAGGAGTTAGAAACAGAAACAGTCAATGTAAAAAGTGTTCTTCAAAGTGTTACAGACTTACTACTTTCCTATGGGCTGTTACATGATAAAAAAATTGAATTAGAAATGATAGAGGATTGTTATATAGCTGCAAATAATATTGAAATGAAACAGCTGCTTATAAATATTATAAAAAATGCAATTGAAGCTTCCAAAGAAGGGGATTCAGTATATATAGTAGCGGGAAGAAAAAAAGATGCTGTTGAGATCAAAGTGATTGATTATGGAACAGGGATGACGGAGGAAGAAGTAAATTCCCTTGGGACGCCTTTTTATTCATTAAAAAGCAAAGGAACAGGATTAGGGATGATGATATGCTTCAACATTGCGGCCAAATATAAAGGCACAATTCGTTTCCAAAGTGCTAAAGGGAAAGGGACAACGGTGACAATTAGCTTTCCAGCAATTAAATAAGAAAAAGAAAGTAAAAAGGAGAGTGACTCAAAAGGGTCTGCCCCTTTTGAGCCCCCTCATCATTTACACCTTTCTCATAAGGAGATAAATAAAATAAGGTGCTCCTAATATAGACACGACAATTCCGACTGGTAATTCCATCGGTGCCATAATTACTCGACCTAACGTATCAGCTGACAAGAGAAGTAAACCACCTAATACTGCTGATAAGGGGAGAACCTTAGCGTGGGTTGCTCCTACTAATCTTCTTGCAATATGTGGGGCAATTAAACCTAAGAACGTAATACCGCCACCTACTGAAACACATGCCCCAGCAAGTGCTACAGAGATGACTAATAGCAATCGCCGTTCTTTTTCCAGTTGGACACCTACCCCAATCGCAATTAAATCTCCAAGCCGCATGACATCTAAAACCCTTGATTTATAAATAGTAAAAGGAATTAGAAGGATGACCCATGGTAATAAAGCTAAAACAAATGTCCAATTCGTTCCCCAAATTGTCCCCGATAACCAGACAATGGTCTTCATAAAATCAACAGGCTCCATTTTCATTTGAAAAATGATTAGACCTGCACCAAATGCAGCATTTACGCCAATTCCAACTAATAAAAGTCTTACCGACGTAACTTGTCCGTTTTTCCAGGAAATAAAATAGATTAAAAACGCTGCTAGAAATGCCCCAACCAAAGCGGTGAGCGGCATGATAAATACCGATGTCCAGCCGTTAATAAAGCTTGTCCCTTGAAAGAAAAACATATATAAAACAACTGCAAAACCTGCTCCAGAATTAATCCCTAGTATACCTGGATCAGCTAAAGGATTCTGTGAAATTCCTTGAAGGATTGCTCCCGAAACGGCAATACCCATCCCTACTAGAATGGCCATAATGATTCTTGGTAAGCGAAACTGAAATATTGTTAATTCATTTTGCGGTGTACCATTTCCAATGAGAGTGGAGAGAACATCATGTATCGGAATTTTGATTTGTCCTGCATTAATACTAAGAATAATGACTAATACAGTTAGAATAAGTGATGTTATCATTAATCCCCGAAACATATTCTTTTTCGGGGTGAAGTTTTTTTCTATCATAAACCTCTTCCTTCCTTACGAGCTAGATAGAGGAAAAAGGGAACGCCGATAATAGCAGTAATAGCTCCAACTGGCGTTTCATATGGTGCATTAACCATTCGTCCAACAATATCAGCTACAATTAAAAGAATTCCTCCTAAAACGGCCGAGAAAGGAATAATCCAGCGATAATCAGTTCCGACTATAAATCGCGTTATATGTGGAATAACCAGCCCGATAAATCCGATCATTCCTGCAATCGAAACGGCGGCACCAGTTAACAATAATACGACAATTGTACCAAATAGCTTCACTATACTAGTATTTTGCCCAAGTCCTTTAGCAACATCTTCACCTAAACTTAAGATAGAAATAGAGCGCGAAAGGAATAAAGAAAGTACAAGTCCACCAATAATAAATGGTAAGGCAAATTGAATATGCTGAGGCTGCACACTTGAAATACCCCCTGCATACCAGTAGCTAATGTCTTTTGAAATATTGAATTTTATTCCTGTTGCAGTAGATAACGAGCTAAGTAAAGAAGTAATTGCTGACCCTGCAAGAGCAAGTTTAACAGGAGTAATTCCTCCTTTAGAGAGTGAGGAGATACCAAATACTAGAGCAGCACCTAAGCCTGCACCAATAAAAGAGAAGGACATTAAGCCTAAATGTGTAATCCCTGGAATCAACGCAAGTGAAATAGCAATTAAAAAGGAAGCTCCTGCCGTCACACCCATAATAGAAGGGGATGCTAGAGGATTTCTAGTCATTCCTTGCATAATTGCTCCAGAAACTGCTAGGGCAGCACCAACAAAAACGGCAGCAATAGCGCGAGGTAAACGTAGTTCATGAATAATTACATGTGCGGAATTATGTAAATCATAATGAAAGATAGCATTTAAAACATCATGATAGGTTAAGTCAGCTGCACCGAAATGGATAGACACAATAATTGAGAAAAATAAGAGAACGATTCCAAATATTAGAATAACTACACTGACAAACCGATTTTTATATGTATAGGGTAATTCATTAGTAACGGGTTTCTTTATTGCCATTGTTAACAACTTCCCTCTAAAATAATAGTTGACAATGAGAGATTAAAAAAACTAAAATGAGTATGACATTGAGAATCATTATCAAAAAATAGCTAAGTACTATTTTATCATAACTTTAGGGGGAATAAAATTGCTTAATAAGAAAAATATGCTGAAGATCGTTGGAATAGGCATATTAACAATAGCATTAGCCGCATGTGGTCAACAGGATTCATCTCAAGGGGATTCATCAACAAAAAAGGCGGATAATGGAACAGAAGAAGCGGCTACAAGAACATTAACGGATGCGATGGGTAATGAGGTCACAATTCCTGCTAACCCAAAACGTATTATTGCTAGTTATTTAGAGGATAATCTTGTAGCTTTAGGTGTGAAGCCAGTCGCTCAGTGGAGTGTAAATGATGGACAAAGCATACAAGGTTATTTACAAGATGGCTTAAAGGAAATTCCAACAATTCCTCATGACCTCCCGTTTGAAGCTGTTCAAGAAATGCAGCCAGATTTAATCATTATGGATTCCGCAAGTATGGTAGAAGGCGGGAAATATGAGCAATATAATCAAATTGCGCCAACATATGTTATTGGAACAGAAGAAAATAATGATTGGCGTCTTGAATTAACAAAGGTTGGAGAAATTCTAGGTAAAGAGGAAGAAGCTAAGAAGGTATTAGAGGATTATGATAAGAAAGCTGCTGAGGCAAAGGCGACGATTGAAGAAAAGGTTGGAAATCCTTCAGTTGCTGCTGTTTGGTTAGTTGGCGGGAAATTCTTTATGGTTAGTGAAACTTTATCAAGTGGTGCTGTTATGTATGGAGATTTAGGGTTGAAAGTACCTTCTGTTGTTAAAGAAATCTCAGCAAAAGCAACAGGAAACTGGAGCGAAATATCACTCGAGAAATTAGCTCAATTAGATGCAGATCATTTATTTTTAATCAATAGTGATAAGGCAACAGGCTCAGCACCTTTAAGTGATGCGTTATGGAAGAGCATCCCTGCTGTAAAAGCAGGTAACGTTTATGAATTTTCTCCTGACGATAGCTGGTTATATACTGGTGCAATTGCAAATGGCCAAATTATCGATGACATCCTAGAAAGTTTAGTTAAATAATTTTAAGAGAGAAGGCTATCATTTTTTTGATAGCTTTTTTTATGTTTAGGGATCTTTTGTAAGTTTTTAACGAAAGCTAAAAAAGGGTAAGTTGATAATAATAAAGGTTTTTGCTAGTTAAGTGATATAATATCTATATAAAGTAACTATTCCACGATCCATAGAGGAGGATAAAAATGAAGGCTCAAGATATTATGAACAAATATGTATACAAAGTAAAAGAGACAGAAAGTGTTCGTAATGTAATTGAAAAGTTTATCGAACATGGGATAAGTGGGTTACCGGTAGTAAATGACCGAAATGAAATTGTTGGCTATGTAAGTGATGGGGACATCATGCGTTTTATCGGAAAGCATAAAGATATCATTATTAATGGTTTCTTTTATGTAAATGTTATAAAAGGTGACGAAGAAGAGTTTGAAGAAAGAGTAAAAAAAGTACTTGAATTAAATGTAATGGAAATTGCAAAAACATCTGTGGAAAAAGTATCTTGGGACACGGATGTAGAGGATATCGCAGCATTGTTAGGGAAAAAGCAAATTAAAAAGCTCCCTGTGGAACGTAACGGAGTATTAGTTGGTATTATTAGCCGTGGTGATGTCATTCGAACATCGTTTAAGGCGTTAATGTGAAGTTAGATAAAGAGAGTCCGCCTCATTCTATTTGAGGCGGATTTTTTAACAAGGTAAGAAAGTATAACATTTTGAACTTAGTTTTAGTGTCTAGCTCCAGCGCCTAGCCCCTCGAGGTCATAAGTCAATTTGGAATTGAAGGCAAAGAACGCCTTCTACTCCAAATCGCCTTATGCTTGTCGGGGCTGATCAAGGCGCTTGCGCTTTTCTTATGAATAAGGGTATTTAAGAATTAAAAATCAAAATTATCTGGGTCTGGTCCTACACGATAATTATCATTTAAACGATTAATTCGTTCCATATCTTCAGCATTAAGCTCAAAGTCAAATATATTTGCATTAGCTAGAATGCGTTGTTCTTTTGTTGATTTTGGGATTGTGACAACACCATTTTGTAAGTCCCAGCGTAAAATGATTTGTGCAACAGTTTTGTTATAGCTTTTTGCAATTTCTTGTAAAAGCGGATGGTCTAATAATTGTCCTTGCATTAAAGGAGACCAAGCTTCTAATTGAATGTGATGCTCCTTACAAAATGTTTGGACTTCCTTTTGGGTGAGTCTAGGATGATACTCAACTTGATTGACCATTGGATTTATTTCAGCGTCCTTTATTAACTCCTTTAAGTGATGAACCTGAAAGTTACTTACACCTATTGCTTTAACTCGACCTTCTTTATATAAAGTTTCTAATGCACGCCAAGCTTCTTTAAATTTTCCTTCTACAGGCCAATGGATAAGATATAAATCTAAATAATCTAAGCCTAGTTTTTTTAAGCTAGCATCATATGCTGCAATGGTAGATTCGTACCCTAAATCAGAATTCCACACTTTAGAGGTTATAAATAGTTCCTCTCTAGAAATGCCAGTTTCTTTTATTCCTTCTCGAATGGCTTGTCCAACACCTTCTTCATTTTCATAAATGGCAGCCGTATCAATACTGCGGTACCCTTGTTTAATTGCAAATTTAATTGCATTTACCAATTCAGGACCTTCCTCAACCTTAAAAACACCGAGGCCGAACCAAGGCATTTGTATACCGTTCGCTAATTTCGTTGTATCTTGTAAGCTAGTAATCATCATTAATTCCTCCAAATGTTAAATATTTTTTTGATTGTTAAAGTTAGAGTGATCTTTTTTCTCAAGGGACCGGCTCAAGCCAGTAAGGAATACAGCTAATAAGACCATTAGTGAGCCGATCCAAGTAGTATGAATAAGTCCAATGGAATCAGTAATGACACCACCCAAAAAGGAGCCTAGCGCAATCCCTGCATTAAAAGCAGCAATATTAATCGCAGATGCGACATCTACTGCAGAAGGAACAAATCGTTCAGCTAACATGACAACATATACTTGTAATCCAGGTACATTCATAAAGGCTAATAAGCCCATCAAGAATATACTTATTAATCCAGCTATTTTAAATGGTGCAGTAAACATTAAAACAAATAGAACAATAGCTTGAATAATGAACATGTAAAATAACGATTTAATCGGATTTTGATTAGAAACTTTTCCGCCAATCATGTTTCCGATTGCAATGGCGATTCCATAAACAAGAAGGATGATAGCAACTGTTCCCTCTTTAAAGCCGGTTATATTAGTAAGGATCGGTGTTAAATAAGTAAAAACGACAAATGTTCCGCCATACCCTAATGCAGTAATGATAAAGACAAGCAATAAGCGTCCGTTTGTTACTAATTTTAATTGGTCGCTAAACGTAGTTCGCGTTGCCTTCTTTAAATTAGCAGGAATAAGGATACTATTTGAAAAGAGAGCGATAATTCCAACAATAACGATGACGACAAACGCGATTCGCCAGCCAAACTGTTGACCAATAAATGTTCCTAAAGGTACTCCGGTTACTGTTGCAACAGTGAGTCCTGTAAACATAATCGATATTGCACTAGCTCGACGATTTTCAGGTACTAAATCGGCAGCGATTGTCGAACCGATTGACATAAATACACCGTGAGAAAAAGCTGAAATAATACGTGCAATAAGTAAAATCGCAATGCTTGGTGCACAAGCAGCGATACTATTCCCAATAATAAAAATAATCATAATCCAGAGCAATAAAGTCTTTCGTGACATTCTTGAAGTAACTGATGTAAGAATTGGTGCTCCAAATGTTACTCCTAAAGCATATAACGAAACAGTTAAACCTGCTGTTGTTACTGGTATTTGTAAATCATCAGATATTAAAGGCAAAAGTCCAACACTAATGAATTCCGTAGTACCAATTGCAAATGCACTCACTGCTAAAGCAAGAAGTGCAAAGGTACTTCTTTTTTTATCTAATGTCATTTTTTCTCCTCCTTCTTTTTGATTAGGGATAAAAAAATCCCTCTATAACGCAAACTATATAAAAATCCTTTACTATAAATTTCAGCCGGCAAATGTTATTATGATACACATATAACAAAGTGAGAAGTACGTACTTTAAAGTAATATAGATACTAAAAAGTGATATAGGTACTTTTTGGTTCCTATAAAAAGGAGGACATTAATTGTGCAAAAAAAGAAATATAATATATCTGTTGAAGCAACGTTAGAAGTAATTGGCGGAAAATGGAAATGTGTTATTTTATGTCATTTAACACATGGAAAGAAACGAACTAGTGAATTGAAGCGGCTTATGCCAGATATAACTCAAAAGATGCTAACACAACAATTGAGAGAATTAGAGGCAGATGGGGTCATTAATCGAATTGTATACCAACAAATCCCTCCTAAAGTGGAGTATGAGCTAAGTGAATATGGATGGAGCTTGCAGGGTATATTAGATTCTCTATGTGCATGGGGGGAGAAGCATATAAAGAAAGTGTACGGGAACACATATGATGTATTAGAGGAAAATGAATTAAATAAACATCTAATGGAAGAGCGTCAGTAATTTTTATATATTTCGTCTTGCAAAAGGAAGTCAAGTGATGGGAAATTATGCTAAAAAACTTGAATTAGGATTGTAAAATAGTTTACGTTGGGGAAAAGATGACGTCATGGTTATCAAATTGTTTAAAATGCAATTTAAAGATGGAAAAGGCATGTATTAAACAATGATAATACAATTTTAATTATTAAAGATTTAAATGTAAAAGGGAGTTCATCTGTTTTGAAGCTAGGGTGAAAAACATTCGTTTAGTAAACGGAATTCATAATATAAATTGTAAAATTGAGGGATTAAGCAGCAAAAAAACAGGAGTCTATTTTAGGGACTCCTGTTTTATTTTATATGGTTTTACTTATCGAATGGTTTTTAATGCTCCACTCCAAGCAATTACTTGGTCAAGCATTTCATTTACATTTTTTAAATGTAATTCAGCTGGTTTGAAGGTAGTTCCATTTTCAAAATCAGTAAATAATGAAAGTGTTGGGTGTACACGAACATCTGCGATTAATAATTCTCCCATAATACCACGTAAATGTTCGGCAGCACGAGCTCCACCTGTAGAGCCATAGCTTACAATACCAGCAGCTTTGTTGTTCCATGCTTCACGTGCAGAATCAAGTGCGTTTTTAAGTGCTCCTGTAATGCTGTGGTTATATTCTTGAACAATAAAAACAAAGCCATCAAGTGTTGCTAACTTTTCATTCCATGCTTGTAAGCCAGGCTCTTGACCAGTACCTTCTCCTAAAAGTGGAAGTTTGTATTCTGCAATATCAACGATTTCATAATCCGCATCACCACGTTGATCTGCGATTGATTTTACCCATTCTCCGACTTGTGGACTCACACGGCCTTGGCGTGTACTTCCTAAAATAATCCCAATTTTTAATTTACCATTTGTCATTTGCTGTTCCTCCTTTGAATTTTTACCGAATAGTTTGTTTAAAAATCCCAAATTTATTGCACCACCTATAATTAATGGAAAACCCTTTACATCCAATTTTTCTTGAATTAAAATATTATTAATTCGAGATAATTGTATTAGACTGTATGGATTTTGTCAAGGCGTTTAAAATATATTCATTACAACAAAAAATGATGACGAAGGGAACGAAAATAATGGATAAATTTCATGAAAAACCAAATGTATTTGTTGGAGAAGTAACAATTAAAGTACAAGATTTAGAAAAAGCTACAGCCTTTTATCAAGAAATAATTGGTTTCCAACTATTAAAGAAGGAGGATAAAAAGGTTATTTTAACAGCAAATGGGCAAACCCCCTTGCTAACTTTGGAGCAGCCAGATCATGTAATTCCAAAAGAAAAAAGGGCATTAGGACTATACCACTTCGCAATTTTGCTACCAACAAGAGAGGATTTATCGCAATTTTTACGTCATATCATTCAAGTAGGATATCCAATTGGGGCAGCAGATCATGATGTTAGTGAGGCTTTGTACTTAAATGATCCAGATGGAAATGGCATTGAAGTATACCGTGATAGACCTTCGTCACAATGGACATGGAACAATGAATTGGTTCATATGGTGACAGAACAACTTGATGGAGACGGGATTCTAGCCGAAAGTAGTAAAAGTTGGCAAGGGCTACCGAAAAATACAATAATGGGGCATATCCATTTACATGTAGCTGATGTTAAAAAAGCAGAGGAATTTTATACGAAAGGGCTAGGCTTTAACGTTGTTAGTTACTATCCGCAAGCAGCATTCCTTTCAACGGGGAATTATCACCACCATATTGCCGTTAATATGTGGCAAGGAGCAAATGCACAAGTACCATCTAAAAATAGTGTCGGTTTAAAATGGTATACACTTGTGTATCCAAATGAGGCGGAAAGACAAGCTGTTGTTGAAAGGTTAAAGCAGCTTGGGGCACCAGTAAGAAAAGAAGAAGACTTCTATACGACGGAAGATCCGACAGGTAATCAAATTAAACTTGTTATTTAAAGCAAAATCAATCGCCAAGAAGATCACTTCATTAAAAATGAATGGTATGATAACAATAAAAACAGTATTATTTTCAGGAAATAATTAATGCAATAGGAATCGTTGTGAAGGTGGAGTATATGGCTAAAACAATAGTAGAAAAACTAAATTTACAAAAGTATGAAGATGTTGCGATTCTTAACCTACCAGAAGGTGAAGACTATTTAACAGAGCTGTCAAATTATGAAACTGAGCTTAAAAAGAATCGTTCATATGATTTAATTTTTGCCTTTGTATTAGACATGGAATCATTAAAAGAACTTGTTAATCAAGTAATTGAGCAAAAATCCCTTAATAAAAATGGCTATATGTACGTGGCGTATCCTAAAAAGGGAAACAAAAAATATTCAACATTCATTCACCGTGATGACCTGTTAGAGGGGATAGGTGCGGATGCAAATGGTTATGTTGGCAACAGTAATATAAAGTTTTCCAGAATGGTAGGATTTGACGATGTATTTACAGTAGTCGGTCTGAAAGAGGACGCAAAAGGGAAAAATAAGAAGTCAACAAAGGCTAGTCAATGTGTTGATGATTATATTGATCTCATTCCAAGTATCGAACGTGACTTACAAGATTCACCGGATTTACTTGCATTTTATCAATCCCTTACTCCAGGCTATCGAAAGGATTGGGCACGGTATGTATACAGTGCAAAACAAGAGGCCACAAAAGCAAAGCGTCGTGAAGAAATGAAAATGATTCTTGGTGAAGGATATAAAAGCCGAGATTTATATCGCCTTGATAAATAAAAAAAAAGAGACATTGGACAAATCCAGTGTCTCTATTTTTTACACTTTTTAGGAAGTGAAATTACCATCATAGCTTAACGTTATTACACCATAAATAATATTGTTCGTTTTCTTTAACACGAATTTCATAGGTTACTTCATAATCATTTCCAGAAATTACGGACCTAAATTTAACAAGCTACTCTTTCTTAATAACAATTTAAACTAGTTTTTGTTACCTGGGGCTGTGCATTCTTTTATGTTAGTCCATCATACGTTTACGATAGACGAAGATAACAAAGATAAAAACTACAGCTACCCAAATAAGAATAATGGCAAGGTTGGACCATACATCTATAAGATTTGCCCCTAACTGTACTTCATTTGCTAAAGTAATTAATTGCGAGTTAGGCATAAACTCAGCGACTTTTAAGAAAGGGTATCTATCAGAAAAAGCCGTTAAAAAATCTCCAAACGAAAAAATAAATATGAAAGGTAATATGATAACAGATGCTTCCATAACTGATTTCGTCATTAATCCTAATAAAGTACCAAGACCAATATAGAAAAAGGTTGAAATAATTATAGAGATTGCTATAACTAATGGGTTTTTAGGAAGATATTCTGTTAAAAAAGCACAAATGATAATAATGAATAAAGTTCCTAATAAGCTTAAAAGACTTTTACCTACTAATATTTCAAGTGAACTAGCGGGTGAGAGCATGAGACCGCGTAATGTACTCTTTTCCTTCTCTTCTGCGATTAGAGAGCATTGTACATAAGCAGATACTAAACAAAAAACCATATTAAATACTAAATAATGCTCATTAACCGTTTCAACACCGAATCGTCCATAAAGTGCGGCGATAATAAGTGGCATAAGTGCTGACGATGAAACAAATAGATTTTTAGAAACATCTTTATAGTCCTTTTGAAGTATTGCAGCCGAACGTTTAAATGAAAAAGTTGTCATGATAATTTCCTCCCTGTTACTTCTACAAATATATCTCCAAGTGTTGGTTCATTTGAGTAAATCGATACAATTTTGTCTTGCCTCATATAATCATAGATTGCTTGAGCTCCATCAGGTCCTTTGTCAATAATTTCCTTATTACCATCGGTAAGCTCAACAGTTAATGTATGATTAGCAAATTTTTGCCGAAGTGACTTGGGTGTATCCAACAATTGGATGGATCCATTATGTAGAAACGCTACTCTGTCACAAAGTGTTTCAGCTTCATTCATATCATGTGTAGTTAGAAAAATGGTTGTTCCTTGTTCCTTTAAGCCTTCTAATCCTTTATAAATATGCTTTGTATTAACGGGGTCAAGTGCAGAGGTAGGCTCATCTAGGAATAAAAGATCTGGCTTATGTAAAAAAGCTCTTGCCAAAATAACACGCTGAAGCATTCCCTTCGATAGCTTTGATACAACTTTTTTTTTTTGCCTCACTTAAATTCACCATTTCCAAAACTTCAGAAATTCTAGTATGTGGTACATCGTAAAGGTCACAATAGAGCTTTAAATTATCATAAACTGTTAATCTTTCATATAAACCAGTGTTGTCTGTAAGAACACCAATTTTTTTTCGATAGGCCGTTTCCTTTAATTTTGAAGCTGGAACACCAAAAACAAGTGCTTCTCCATCTGTTTGCGCTAGCTGAGCAGTTAATATTTTTATCGTTGTTGTTTTTCCTGAACCACTAGGACCTAGAAAGCCAAAGATTTCACCCTTCTTCACTTCAAATGAAACATCCTTTAATGCTTGTTGGTTTGCAAACAGTTTCGCTAATCTTCTTACTTCAATAATATTCTCCATCTTCATCCTCCACTGCTTTTATAGTAGTTGTTTGACGATATTGTAAAGAGCACTTTTATACTGAAACTCTCTTATTGCAGAGAGCTGTTCAAGGTGCTTCTGCGTTTCTTATGCTTCTATCATAGGAAACAAATTAGTATTTCACATTATATTTTCGATGAAAGGAGCTATGATATGTATGAGTGGAGAATATTTAGCGTGAATGGAGTCTATTTTAAGCCCAACATTCCTTTTAATTCTGCCATTTTCGTTTTTGATAATGGGATAGAGGACTTTTTAGCATCTGCTAATATTAAAGAAAAACTGTTCCTTGTAAATGTCACGACTTCACGAACTTTTTGTAAATTAACGATATACGACCTGTGGCATCTAAAGAAACCATATGGATTCAATCTCGTCTCTAACTCTGCCATTGTGAAGGCACATGGGTATGCTTCACCATTAATATAGATAATAGAATTGCCTTCACTGCTTTCAATATAATCAATTTCAGGAGGGTCAAATAATACAATCTTGTCGTTAACCTTTGTAGGGATTTTTTCAAAACGAACAGGTTGAATGATAACTTCCTCTTCTTCTTTAGTAGCTGATGCCTCTTCTATAGTTACTTCCTCTTCGGAGAGAACATCAAGAGCATGTAACCCCGTTTCATCTAATCGATAAACCTGGTTTGTTACAAAAAGGGCACTTTCTACATTATTCGTTAAAATTAAGACAGCTTTTCCATCTTGGCCTAGCTGTTTAACCAATTTGATCAATATTTGCTTTGTTTCTAAGTCAACATTTTGATCAGGCTCTTCAAATATATAAAGATCAGAATTTTGAAAAAGTAACCGACCAAAATGAACCCTTCTTTTTTCTGAATAAGTCAACTTACTAACACGGTAGCCTTTTTTACTTTCAAGTTGAACTGCTCTAATACAGTCTTCTACAGATAGCTTTGAACTATATATTGTTCTGTAAAAAAGGTAATTATCCTTAACGCTTAATCTATCATATAGGCCATCATCTAAAAGGGAAAATCCAATTTTTGAATGGACAAATCTCATAGAAGTTCTAGTAATCTGCTCTCCACATATGAAAATTGACCCGTTGGAGATGGGGATTTCGCCCATTAACATTTTTAGTAGAATTGAACGTACATTTGTATTAGCATGAATCGCGATAATGTCTTTTTCTGAAACAGTCAAATTAAATTCTGGAAAAATGAGAGAATGCTCATCGTGCTTTTCTAGTTTCTTTATTTCTAAAATGCTCATGTTATATCCACCTTTTTCACTAATTGAGTTATGACCGGAATTTTCCACTATTACTAATTATATACTGATTCAAATTTCATAACTTGAGTAAGAGTTAAAAATTCTAGTATATATTGTTATTTTTTGTAGAATAGGATCATTTCCTAGGAAATGGACGAGGAGAAATTGGAGGAATTTGTTAAATGGTGTTAGTTGTATTCTGACAGATAGAGTGTATTTTAATGAGTACAGTAAAGCTATGAGCATGTATGTTTCAGTTCTGAATAGTCCATGCTACAATTGTTATTACTGATAGAAAGAGGTGGATTGTTATGAAAATTGAAGTGTGGTCAGACTTTGTTTGTCCGTTTTGTTATATAGGAAAACGTAGATTAGAATTAGCATTAGAGCAATTTCCTCATAAAGATGCTGTCGATGTCGAATTTAAAGCCTTTGAATTAGATCCAAACGCTGATGTCTATTCAGGTAAAAGTATTCATGAAGCACTAGCTTCTAAATATGGAATGAGTATTGAGCAAGCTAAGCAAAGTAATGCTCAAATTGGTCAGCAGGCAGCAACGGTAGGCTTGACATTTAATTTTGAGGACATGAAGCCAACAAATACGTTTGATGCTCATAGATTAGCGAAATTTGCTAAGGAGCAAAATAAAGAGAAAATCATAACAGAAAAGCTGCTATATGCATATTTTACTGAGTCGAAGAATTTAAGTGATGTTGAAACGTTAGCAGATATTGCAGAAGACTCAGGGTTAGATAGACAAAAGGCTTTAGATGTACTTAATGATAAAACGGTATTTGCAAATGATGTGAGAATTGATGAAGGTATTGCCCAACAATATGGAATTAGAGGTGTGCCTTACTTTATTATTAATCAAAAATATGCCATTTCAGGTGCTCAGCCATTAGATACATTTGTAAGTGCACTTCAAAAGGTATGGGAAGAAGAGAATCCAAAGCCAAAATTTGAGGATCTTTCTACAGACCAGTCAACTGATGCGTTTTGTGCCGATGGAAGCTGTGCAGTGCCAACAAACAAAGAACAAAATTAAGAAATATGTAAGGACATCACAGAGTATGATGTCCTCAGACTGTAGACAAACTCGATAAAATCGAGTTTGCATACAGTCTTTTTTTATTTAAAATATTTATTAATAGATATTTTAGAGGTGATGGATAATGATGACAAGAAACAATAATACTGAAAGAGATTATTGAAGTGTTTAAGAAAAGGAGATGATTTGGTGGGGAAGGTATACGTTTTTGATCATCCATTAATTCAACATAAACTTACATATATTCGTGATAAGAATACAGGAACTAAAGAATTTCGTGAGCTAGTTGATGAAGTAGCAAGCTTGATGGCCTTTGAAATTACAAGAGATTTGCCTCTTGATGAGGTTGATGTAGAAACACCTGTTACAACAGCAAAATCAAAAGTTCTTTCTGGGAAAAAGTTAGGAATTATTCCAATTTTACGTGCAGGTCTTGGGATGGTGGACGGTATTTTAAAGCTTATCCCTGCTGCAAAAGTTGGACATGTTGGTTTATATCGTGATCCTGAAACACTTCAACCAGTAGAATACTATGTAAAGCTTCCATCAGATATCGCAGAACGTGAATTAATTGTCGTTGATCCAATGCTAGCAACTGGCGGCTCTGCAGTAGAAGCGATTGATAGTCTTAAAAAACGCGGTGGAAAAAACATTAAATTTATGTGTTTAATCGCCGCGCCAGAAGGCGTTGAGGTTGTGAAGGAAGCACATCCTGACGTTGATATTTATATTGCAGCTTTAGATGAAAAGCTAAATGATCATGGTTATATTGTCCCTGGGTTAGGAGACGCTGGTGACCGATTATTTGGAACGAAATAATTTTGAAGAGAACCTATTTGTAGGTTCTCTTTTTTCATAGAGCAAAGTAGACGTAACACTACACTCTCTACATGATTTTTTCATAATGGAGCAAACTAAGAGTGAGGTGGAACGAATGAACTTAACAACAAGAGCTTCAATCCTTTTTCTCCTAATCATGCTTTTTACAAGCAACGTCCATGCGATTACATATCCTGGACGCCCGCCACTCCCGACTGAAGAGCATTCGAAAATAGAGCAAATGCTATTCGTCGTCGATAAAGAAAATGTCACTTCCTTTAAGCGTAAAGTAAAATCATTTCCAAGCATCAAAATCCGCCAAACGTTTAATCATGTTTTCACTGGATTTTCTTTAGAAGGTCCTCCTAATCTTTTAACACAATTAAAAAAAGAAAATGCCGTTGTACACGCTAGTCCTGTCGTTCCTTTTCAAGCTCAAATTGATGAAAGCGTCCCGTTTATTGGTGGTAAAGATGTTAGAGGGTTATTTGATCAGGCGAATCATCGATTAACAGGGAAAGGTGTGAAAATTGCTGTCATCGATACAGGGATTGATTATCATCATCCTGATCTATCACGGAATTACCGTGGAGGATACGATTTTGTGGATAATGATGATGATCCGATGGAGGCAAGCGATATAAGAGGTAGTGAAACGTTGCATGGAACACATGTAGCAGGTGTCATTGCGGCTAATGGAAAGCTAAAGGGTGTTGCTCCTGAGGCGGAAATTATTGCGTATCGAGCGTTGGGGCCGACTGGTATGGGAACATCTGAGCAAGTAATAGCAGCGATAGAAAAGGCGATTGAAGCAAAGGTCGATATTATTAATCTTTCCCTAGGAAATACGATTAATGGACCTGATTGGTCTACTAGCTTAGCTCTTAATAAGGCGGTTGAGTCAGGGATTGTTGCGGTTACGTCGAGTGGTAATTCTGGCCCGAAGGTTTGGACGGTTGGTTCACCTGGTACGTCTGAGAAGGCAATCTCAGTAGGGGCATCATCCCCACCTTTGCAAATGCCTTATCTAAAACTACATGGTACAAGGCACTTAATTAGAATGAATGAGATGCAAGGTGCCAATGCTTGGGATTTGAAAGGGTCTGAAACGATCGTCTATAAAGGATTTGGAGAAGAGAAGGACTTTAAGGAATCAGTCCATAAACAGGTTGTCCTTGTTGATAGAGGAAAAATGACCTTTACCGAAAAGGCGATCAAAGCCAAAAAGGCTGGTGCAAAGGCGGTTATTATTGCGAATAATGTAAAAGGGCCGTTTGCAGGAGCATTAGAAATGGAACTAGACATTCCCGTTGTTTCTATTTCTAAAGAGGCAGGAGACAGAATAAAGCGAGAGCTAAAGGAACATGATCGTGCACAAACGATCTATATAAAGGAAGAAGACAAGCTAGCCAACTTCAGCTCAAGAGGACCTGTGACAAATACATGGGCAATAAAGCCAGATGTCGTTGCACCGGGTGTAGCCATTACAAGTACGGTTCCACATGGATATTTAGCCCTTCATGGTACAAGCATGGCGGCGCCACATGTAGCAGGGGCATGTGCTCTTATTAAACAAGCCCATCCTGACTGGAGCCCTGAACAGATTAAAGCCTCTTTAATGAATACAGCAAAACGATTAATGAATAAGGAAAAGAATAGACTGAAGCCAACTGAGCAAGGCAGTGGGCGGATAACTATAAAAGAGGCTATTAAGGCAGAAGTGCTAGTCTACCCTGGCTCACTCACTTTTGGGCAATACAATAAGAAGGATTTGCGCACGAAAAAAACGGTAAAACTAACATTAGATAATCAATCCACACAAAAGACAACGATATCATTCGAAATGCCAAAAGCGAAAATGGGTATCCAATGGAAGCTGCCCACGCCAACCCAGCTAAAGCCAGGTGAGAAAAAACAAGTAGAAATAAGCCTTGATATCACGCCAACCCGCTTAGAAGCAGGAATACATGAAGATTGGCTCGAGCTTGATGCAGGTAAAGAAAGAATAAGTCTTCCGTATATTTATGTTGTGGATGAACCTAACTACCCGCGCTTAATGGGCTTTGAATTTACACATGGGGACAGTCCCCATGAATATAAGTACCAAACGTATTTACCTGGTGGGGCAGATGAGATGGGAATTGCTCTTTATGATCCGGACACATTAGCGTTTATAGGATTTTTGGACTGGCAAAAAAATGTGTCTCGAGGCATTGTAGAAAAAGTTGTGACGAAGGAAAAGCTATCGTTAAAACGAGAAAGCTATAAGGCTGTAGTTTTTGCGGAAAAGGATGGAAAGGAAGATGTAATTGAAACAAATATTTTACTTAGTGAATGATTAATGAGATTGAATAAGTCAAGGGGTTTTTTAGCGAAAATGTGAACAATTTGTGATGGTTCGGTAAGATTGTGAATATTTTAACTTTAAACGGATTGACATGACCTTTATGCTATTGTATGCTAAACGAGGGTGTAATGATAAGGTTTACAAAACCTTTTCAAAACCCTTTTTAACCCCTTATACCATTTATAAATCAAGTAACGAGGATTTATATATATGCGACAAAAACCACGACACCCCTTGCATGCAATGGGGCTGATGTCAGCTATCTTATCTCAGTTGGTTGGATCAACTTTAATTGGGATTTTTGGCGGAAAATGGCTCGATCATCATTTTAAAACGGAACCATTGTTTTTAGTCGTAGGCCTTCTGCTTGGACTAGCTACTGGTATTTATGCCATGTATAAATTAGTCCACCACTATTTCTCAGGAGAATAAACATTTCATGTTTGATATGCATCTGATGTTTCGCAGATATCGTAAATACATATTTTATCTACTCGCCATCTATGTATTAGGATGGGGTTTTACGGAATATCAGTCTGTCTTTCTAGGGCTCATTCTAGGAACAAGCATTACTCTGTATAATTTGTGGATTATGGTAAGAAAGCATCGTCAATTTGACCTTGCCATAAAAGAAGGAAGAAAAGCGGGGTCGTTAGGAACAACGTCACGAATGGCCGCAGCAGGTGTTGCAGTCTTTTTTGCTATTAAGTTTCCTGACTATTTTAATTTGTACAGTGTTATCATTGGATTAATGACGATGTATGTCGTTATTATGATAGATTATGTTATTCAACATTCACGCGCTTAGCTGGGAAGAGAGGTGAATCTATTGGATCACGGAGCTCCTGTGGTAAAGTTTTTAGGTCTTACTTTTAATTTATCAAATGTACTGATGATTACGATTGCTAGTTTAATCGTTTTCTTAATCGCTTTTTTTGCTACTCGTAAATTAGCGATGAAACCAACGGGAATGCAGAATTTTATTGAATGGGTTGTCGATTTTGTTAAGAATATTATCGGCAGTACAATGGATTGGCAAACAGGTGGGCGTTTTTTAACGTTAGGCATGACATTATTAATGTATGTATTCGTAGCAAATATGTTAGGTCTACCATTTGCAATTGTAGTTGGACATGATCTATGGTGGAAGTCACCAACTGCAGATCCAGCCATCACTTTAACTCTAGCAATTTTAGTAGTAGCATTAACACACTACTATGGCATTAAGATGAAAGGTGTTTCTGAGTATGGTAAGGATTTTATCAGACCGATGCCTTTTATGTTCCCGCTTAAGATTATTGAAGAATTCGCAAACACATTAACATTAGGTCTTCGTCTTTACGGGAATATTTATGCAGGTGAGATTTTATTAGGCTTACTTGTAGGTCTAGGTACAAGTGGTTATGCTGAAAGTTTAGGAAATGGTATTCTCGGCTCGCTAGTAGCTGCAATACCGATGTTAGCATGGCAAGGTTTTAGTATCTTTGTTGGTGCTATCCAAGCGTTTATTTTTACTATGTTAACGATGGTTTATATGGCACATAAAGTGAGTCATGACCATTAATCAATATATGTTCAAAACATTTGAACACTTATTAAGAAATGAAATACTATTTTTCATACATTTAAAGGAGGAAATTTAACAATGGGTTTATTAGCAGCTGCAATTGCAATTGGTTTAGCGGCACTAGGTGCTGGTATTGGTAACGGTCTTATCGTATCTCGTACAGTAGAGGGGATTGCACGTCAACCTGAAGCTCGTGGAGCTCTACAAACAGTTATGTTCATCGGGGTTGCATTAGTTGAGGCGATTCCTATTATCGCCGTTGTTATCGCGTTTATCGTTATGGGTCAATAATAAAAAGATAAAATATTCTATATGGCGAAGATCATTCGAACCGAACCTTCGCCATTCCTTTATTACAAACATAAGGGGCAGTAAGTTTCTACTTGTGCTTTCGTACTAGTAGATGAACTGCCCTTACTTGTCGGTAGTCTATCAACCTCAAATGAAAAAGAGGTTGAGCTTAACTTAGAAAAAAACAGTTTACTGTCATTATCATAACCCATCATGGAACTCTTGAAGGGAGTGAAACCGAGCTATGTTAACTTTTGATCTAGTATTAGGTGCATCAACTGGCCTAAACACAGGTGATATCGTATTCCAGCTCTTAATGTTCTTAATCCTTCTTGCATTACTAGGAAAGTTTGCATTTGGACCTGTAATGAACATTATGAAGCAGCGTGAAGAGCATATTGCCAATGAAATTAATAGTTCTGAAGAAAGAAATAAAGAAGCACAAAAACTAGTAGAAGAGCAACGTGAAATGTTAAAGCAAGCACGTGTTGAAGCTCAAACATTAGTAGAAAATGCGAAAAAGCTTGGTGAGCAACAAAAGGAAGATATTATCCAAGCTGCTCGTGCTGAAGCTGGCCGTTTAAAAGAATCAGCATTGAAAGAAATCGAACGTGAAAAAGAACAAGCTGTTGCAGCGTTACGTGAGCAGGTTGCTTCTCTTTCTGTCTTAATTGCTTCGAAAGTAATCGAAAAAGAGTTGGATGAAAGAGAGCAAGAAAAATTGATTAACGACTACATCAATGAGGTGGGCGAAGGTCGATGAGCAAAGAAATCGTTGCGAACCGTTATGCATTAGCTCTTTTTCAACTTGCAAAAGAACAAAACACGATTGAAAAAACTGAAAGTGAATTACTCGTTGTAAAAGAAGTATTTTCTTCGAATAAGGAGCTTTTAAATGTACTAAACCATCCGAAATTTTCTAAAGAGGCGAAAAAGTCAATTGTAACTGAAGCATTTCAATCGCTGTCACAGCATGTTGTAAATACTTTATTAATACTAGTTGACCGTCATCGTACAAACCTCGTTACAGAGGTAGTAGATGCTTTCGTTCAAAGTGCAAACGAAGCGCGTGGTACAGAGGATGCGATTGTATACTCTGTTCGTCCACTTACAGATGTTGAATTATCATCAATCTCATCTTCATTTGCCAAGAAAATCGGTAAGGTATCATTGCGCTTGCAAAATATAGTCGACAAAAACCTAATTGGTGGCGTAAAGCTACGTATCGGTAATCGTATATATGATGGAAGTATAAGCGGAAAGCTTGAACGTATAGAGCGACAAATTGTCGCAAATAGATTGTAGATAGGGGTGAAACTCATGAGCATCAAAGCTGAAGAGATTAGTGCGCTTATAAAGAAGCAAATTGAAAACTATCAGTCAGAAATAAAAGTTAGCGATGTAGGTACAGTCATTCAAGTTGGGGACGGTATCGCTCGTGCTCATGGCCTCGACAATGTCATGGCTGGAGAGCTTTTAGAATTCTCAAACGGCGTTATGGGTATGGCTCAGAACCTAGAGGAAAATAACGTTGGTATTATCATTTTAGGACCATTCACAGATATTCGTGAAGGTGACGAAGTTCGTCGTACAGGACGCATCATGGAGGTTCCTGTAGGTGAAGCGTTAATCGGACGTGTTGTTAACTCATTAGGACAACCGGTAGATGGCCTTGGTCCAATTGAAACGACAAAAACTAGACCAATTGAAAGTCCAGCACCAGGTGTAATGGATCGTAAATCAGTTCATGAACCACTTCAAACTGGTATTAAAGCGAT
The DNA here is from genome assembly GCF_902829255.1 of Metabacillus niabensis. GTDB lineage: Bacteria > Bacillota > Bacilli > Bacillales > Bacillaceae > Metabacillus > Metabacillus niabensis. Next base: position 88,280 of record NZ_CADEPK010000011.1, read on the forward strand.
CGATGCGCTTGTACCAATCGGACGCGGACAACGTGAGTTAATTATCGGTGACCGTCAAACTGGTAAAACATCTGTAGCAATCGATACGATCTTGAACCAAAAGGATCAAGATATGGTTTGTATATATGTTGCAATTGGTCAAAAGGAATCAACGGTTCGTGGTGTTGTTGAAACATTACGTAAACATGGTGCATTAGATTACACGATCGTTGTAACTGCTTCGGCATCACAACCAGCTCCATTATTATACTTAGCTCCTTATGCTGGTGTAACAATGGGTGAGGAATTCATGTACAATGGCAAGCACGTGCTTGTTGTTTATGATGACCTTTCTAAACAAGCTGCGGCATACCGTGAACTTTCATTATTACTTCGTCGTCCTCCAGGTCGTGAAGCATACCCTGGTGACGTTTTCTATTTACATTCTCGCTTGCTCGAGCGTGCAGCAAAATTAAGTGATGCAAAAGGTGGCGGTTCACTAACTGCATTACCATTTATTGAAACACAAGCAGGTGACGTTTCTGCTTATATTCCAACAAACGTTATCTCGATCACTGATGGACAAATCTTCCTTCAGTCTGATCTATTCTTCTCAGGTGTTCGTCCAGCGATTAACGCAGGTTTATCTGTATCTCGTGTCGGTGGTTCAGCACAAATCAAAGCGATGAAGAGTGTTGCTGGTACATTGCGCTTAGACTTAGCGTCATTCCGTGAGCTCGAATCATTCGCTCAATTCGGTTCAGATCTTGATAAAGCAACACAAGCAAAATTAGCTCGTGGTGCTCGTACTGTTGAAGTATTAAAACAAGGTCTTAATAAGCCATTAAAAGTAGAAAAACAAGTTGCGATTCTTTATGCATTAACAAAAGGATTCTTAGATGATATTCCAGTTGCGGATATTACTCGTTTTGAAGAAGAATTCTATGCATATTTAGACCAAAACCATGCAGCTCTTCTTGAAGAAATCCGTACAACGGGTAAACTTCCGAAAGATGAAGATATGGCTGCTGCTATTGAAGGCTTCAAAAAGACTTTTGCTCCTTCTGAACAATAATTTTCTGATTGATATGATAGGGTCTGATTCCACCCACAATTGTAATAGTTAGCGGATTTCATTAATTTGCTTATCTATTGATTTAAGTGGGGTCTGACCCTTGTTAGATGATTTTTTAAAAAAGGTGGTGAGAACCTTTGGCATCATTACGCGATATAAAATCAAGAATTAATTCAACGAAAAAGACAAGTCAGATTACGAAAGCGATGGAAATGGTTTCTGCTGCGAAATTAAATCGTGCAGAAAACAATGCAAAAGCATTTGTACCTTACATGGAGAAGATACAAGAGGTTGTTGCGAGCATTGCAAACGGTAGTTCTGATGCTAGCCATCCGATGTTGGAAAGCAGACCGGTTAAGCGTACTGGATATTTGGTCATTACGTCTGATCGTGGACTTGCAGGTGCCTTTAACAGTAGTGTTATCCGTGCTGCCTATCAAGCTATCCAAAAACGACATAAATCAAATGATGAGTTTGTTGTCATTGCAATTGGACGAATGGGTCGTGATTTCTTTAAAAAGCGCGGAATGAACGTCATTTCTGAAATTGTCGGAGTTGGCGATGAAACGAACTTTTCACAGATTAAGGATATTGCTAGCGGTGCAGTTAATATGTACGCTGACGAAACATTTGATGAGTTATATATGTATTACAACCACTTTGTAAGTGCGATACAACAAGATGTAACGGAGAAAAAGCTTCTTCCGCTATCTGATATCGCTTCTTCTGGTCAAAAGCTAACTTCATATGAATTTGAGCCAAACCAGGAGGAAATTCTTCAAGTGTTGTTACCGCAGTATGCTGAAAGTCTCATCTATGGAGCATTACTCGACAGTAAAGCTTCTGAGCATGCAGCACGTATGACAGCAATGAAAAATGCAACGGATAATGCAAAAGAACTTATCGACGGCTTAACATTAACATATAACCGTGCTCGTCAAGCAGCAATCACACAAGAGATTACTGAAATTGTCGGCGGTGCGGCTGCATTAGAATAGTATAACAATTGATAATCATTTAGTTTGGTGTCTAGCTCCAATGCCTAGCCAGGTAAGTCTAGCCAATTAGGAATGGAAGGCAAAGAACGCCTTCTTTTCGTGATTGTCTTACTTACTTAACGGCTTTGTGAGGCGCTAACGCATTTTATGATAGGAGGGAAAACGATGAATAAAGGACGCATTACCCAAATTATGGGTCCGGTTGTTGACGTTAAATTCGAAAGTGGTCAACTGCCAGATATTTATAATGCCCTTACAATCAAAACAGAAGGTAGTGAAACTGAAGTAGCTGTAGATCTTACTTTAGAGGTTGCCTTACATTTAGGTGATGATACAGTACGTACAGTTGCGATGTCTTCTACAGATGGACTTGTGCGTGGCTTGGAAGTAACAGATACAGGTGCTCCTATCTCAGTTCCTGTAGGTGATGTTACTTTAGGTCGTGTATTTAACGTATTAGGAGATAACATCGACTTAGATGCTCCAATCCCAGCTGATGCTCGTCGTGACCCAATTCACAGACAAGCTCCTAAGTTTGACCAGCTTTCAACAGAGGTTGAAATTTTAGAAACAGGGATTAAAGTAGTTGACTTATTAGCACCTTATATTAAAGGTGGTAAAATTGGTCTATTCGGTGGTGCCGGTGTAGGTAAAACCGTATTAATTCAGGAGTTAATCAACAACATCGCACAGGAGCACGGTGGTATTTCTGTATTCGCTGGTGTTGGTGAGCGTACTCGTGAGGGAAATGACTTATACCATGAAATGACTGACTCTGGTGTTATTAAGAAAACAGCAATGGTATTCGGACAAATGAACGAGCCACCTGGTGCACGTATGCGTGTTGCGTTAACAGGTCTTACAATGGCTGAATACTTCCGTGATGATCAAGGACAAGACGTTCTTTTCTTCATGGATAATATCTTCCGTTTCACACAAGCAGGTTCAGAGGTTTCTGCCCTACTTGGACGTATGCCATCTGCCGTTGGTTACCAACCGACATTGGCTACAGAAATGGGTCAATTACAAGAACGTATCACATCAACTAACGTTGGTTCTGTTACATCTATCCAAGCGATTTATGTACCTGCCGATGACTATACGGATCCGGCTCCTGCTACAACATTCGCTCACTTAGATGCAACAACGAACCTTGAGCGTAAATTATCTGAGATGGGTATTTACCCAGCGGTAGACCCACTTGCTTCAACTTCTCGTGCATTGTCACCAGAGATTGTTGGAGAAGAGCATTATGAAGTAGCACGTAATGTTCAACAAACATTACAACGCTATCGTGAGCTTCAAGATATTATCGCTATTTTAGGTATGGATGAATTATCTGACGAAGATAAGCTTACGGTTGCTCGTGCTCGTCGTATTCAATTCTTCTTATCTCAAAACTTCCACGTTGCAGAGCAATTTACAGGACAACCAGGTTCATATGTACCTGTAAAAGAAACTGTACGCGGCTTTAAAGAGATTCTTGAAGGTAAGTACGATCACCTTCCAGAGGATGCGTTCCGTCTAGTTGGACGTATTGAAGAAGTTATTGAAAGTGCAAAACAAATGGGTGTAGAAGTCTAATTTTGGGACCTAGGAGGGTATGAGTATGAAGACAGTATTAGTCAATGTCGTTACTCCCGATGGCCCAGTTTACGATGCAGACGTAGAGATGGTGAGTGTAAAAGCTCAAAGTGGTGAGCTTGGTATTTTACCAGGTCATATTCCTATGGTTGCTCCATTAGAAATTGGTGCAGTTCGCCTAAAGCAAGGGAGTGGCACGGAGCTTGTTGCAGTAAGTGGTGGCTTTATCGAGGTTCGCCCTGATAAAGTAACAATTCTTGCTCAAACTGCCGAGAAAGCCGAGGATATTGATGTTGCTCGTGCTGAGGCGGCGAAGAGACGTGCTGAAGAACGTCTAAATCATAAATCAGACGAAATCGATTTTAAACGTGCTGAATTAGCACTTCGCCGTGCGATCAACCGTTTAAACGTAACGAAATAATAGAAAAAGGATGATATAAGAGAGCATTCTCTTATGTTATCCTTTTTTCATTTAGGTGTTTAAGCGCTATCATAAGGAAAAATCAACGAAACATACTCCACAATTCCAACGAAAACTATCCTTTACTAAACACATTCAAAAAATCTGCTTAATAATGAGTGAAATACTGGAAAAAGAAGGCCGAAATCGTTTTTTAAAATAGTTAATTTACAGCCTTAAATTTACTTTTTTTGTAACAATTTATACATAAATAATAAGGTCATTTTAAGGGTAGCTGTAGTAAAATAATAAGGTTGAAACAAGAAATTAATGTATTATTTTTTAAAAATTTGTAAACTAGAACCTTTATTC
>NZ_CADEPK010000012.1 GCF_902829255.1 Metabacillus niabensis
ATTAAAAATATAGCAATACTTATAAAGAGCTACCCATGTGGTGCTCTTTTTCTTTGTTTTTTTCGAGTTTGACAGATTTTTATTAGAAGTTGACAAATAACTATAAAAAGTCGGTTGATTTTTCAAAAAAGTTGACAAATTTATTGGCAAACTTGACAGATTTCAAGGATGAATCAAGCTGAATACATAGATTTAACAGACTTAAAGCTGAAACATGAATTTAATGCGAACTAAAGTTCGTATTTTTGGTGATTTTTCTACAAAATGTGGTAAACTATTACTATTGAAACTTTCTGAATGGAGGCTTTTGTGTGGATCAATTTGAACTAGTCTCGAAATACAAGCCACAGGGTGACCAACCTACAGCAATTCAGTCATTAGTTGAAGGAATCAACGAGGGGAAACGATTCCAAACATTATTAGGGGCTACGGGAACGGGTAAAACATTTACGGTTTCCAACCTTATAAAAGAAGTAAACAAACCAACTTTGGTTATTGCACATAACAAAACATTAGCTGGACAGCTATATAGTGAGTTTAAAGAATTTTTTCCTAACAATGCAGTTGAGTATTTTGTAAGTTACTATGACTACTATCAGCCGGAAGCTTATGTTCCGCAAACAGATACGTTTATTGAAAAGGATGCTAGCATTAATGATGAAATCGATAAGCTGCGTCACTCAGCGACATCAGCGTTATTTGAACGGAAGGATGTCATCATTATTGCCAGTGTATCGTGTATTTATGGTCTCGGTTCACCAGAGGAATATAAGGAGCTCGTTGTTTCATTACGTACAGGAATGGAGATTGAGCGGAATCAATTATTAAGAAAAATGGTTGATGTTCAATACGAGCGCAATGACATTGATTTTCGCAGAGGAACGTTCCGTGTTCGCGGTGATGTTGTCGAGATTTTCCCTGTATCTAAAGACGAGCAATGTATTCGCGTCGAGTTTTTCGGTGATGAAATTGATCGGATTCGCGAGGTTGATGCGTTAACTGGTGAGATTTTAGGTGAGCGCGAGCATGTTGCGATATTCCCGGCATCTCACTTCGTTACACGCGAGGAAAAGATGCAAAAGGCGATTAAAAATATCGAAGCAGAGCTTGAGGAGCAATTAGCAAAAATGCGTGAAAACGGCAAGCTTCTTGAAGCGCAGCGCCTTGAACAGCGGACTAATTATGATTTGGAAATGATGCGTGAAATGGGATTCTGTTCAGGAATTGAAAACTACTCAAGACATTTAACACTTCGTCCTGCAGGTTCAACTCCATATACATTGCTCGATTTCTTTCCAGAGGATTTTTTGATTGTCGTTGATGAATCCCATGTGACAATTCCACAAATTCGCGGGATGTATAATGGGGACCAGGCGCGGAAGCAAGTGTTGGTTGATCATGGTTTTCGTCTACCATCTGCCCTGGATAACCGTCCGCTTCGATTTGAAGAGTTTGAAAAGCATATAAAAAATATCGTCTTCGTATCAGCAACACCAGGCCCATATGAAATTGAGCATACACCGAAGATGATTGAGCAAATCATTCGACCTACAGGGTTGCTTGACCCAACAATAGATGTTCGACCAATTGAAGGTCAGATTGATGATTTAATTGGAGAAATACAAGCAAGAGTTGAGAAGAATGAACGTGTTCTCATTACAACGTTAACGAAAAAGATGTCTGAAGATCTGACCGATTATTTAAAAGAAATCGGGATTAAAGTTAATTATCTTCATTCAGAAATCAAAACATTAGAACGGATTGAGATTATTCGCGAGCTTCGGCTTGGAAAATATGATGTTCTTATAGGTATTAACTTGTTAAGGGAAGGACTAGACATCCCAGAGGTATCGCTAGTAGCGATTTTAGATGCAGACAAAGAGGGCTTCCTACGTTCAGAGCGCTCGCTAATTCAAACGATTGGGCGTGCTGCACGTAATGCAAACGGTCATGTCATTATGTACGCTGATAAAATAACGAACTCAATGGAATTGGCGATTAATGAAACAAAGCGTCGCCGTGAAATTCAGGAGGCCTATAATAAGAAGCATGGAATAACGCCACAAACGATTCAAAAGGAAATCCGCGAGGCGATCCGGGCAACAATGGCAGCAGAGGACCAGGAAGAATACAAAACATCTGTATCAAAAACAATCACAAAATTACCGAAAAAGGAACGCGAAAAAGTTATTTCCGATATGGAAGCAGAAATGAAGGAAGCGGCAAAGGCATTGAACTTCGAACGTGCTGCCGAGCTTCGTGATTTAATTTTAGAGCTTAAAGCGGAAGGGTGAAACGATTATGGCAATGGAACATATCGTTGTAAAGGGAGCACGTGCCCATAATTTAAAAAATGTTGATATTACAATTCCAAGAGATAAACTCGTTGTTCTAACGGGTTTATCTGGATCAGGTAAGTCCTCACTAGCATTTGACACGATTTATGCGGAAGGACAACGTCGCTATGTAGAGTCACTTTCTGCATATGCCCGTCAATTTCTTGGACAAATGGATAAACCAGATGTCGATTCGATCGAAGGGCTATCACCAGCGATCTCAATTGATCAAAAGACAACGAGTCGAAATCCACGTTCGACCGTTGGAACTGTTACAGAAGTATATGATTATTTACGCTTGCTCTACGCGAGAGTCGGACATCCGACATGTCCAAATCATGGGATCGAAATCTCATCACAAACAATAGAACAAATGGTTGACCGTATTTTAGAGTACCCAGAACGAACAAAAATACAAATTCTTGCCCCTGTCATCTCAGGACGAAAGGGCGCACATGTTAAAGTGTTCGAGGATATTAAAAAACAAGGCTACGTCCGCGTCCGGGTTGATGGAGAAATGCTCGAGCTTTCAGATGAGATTGAATTAGAAAAAAATAAAAAGCATTCGATTGAGGTTGTTATTGACCGTATTGTCGTTAAGGAGGGAATTTCCTCCCGATTAGCAGACTCGCTTGAATCAGCTCTACAGCTAGGTGAAGGTAAGGTTATCATAGATGTCATCGGTGAGGAGGAGCTGTTATTTAGTGAGCATCATGCATGTCCACAATGTGGCTTTTCGATCGGTGAGCTTGAACCAAGAATGTTTTCCTTTAATAGCCCATTCGGTGCCTGCCCTGAATGTGACGGTCTTGGAATAAAGCTAGAGGTTGATTTAGATTTAGTGATCCCTAATAAAGAGCTAACCCTTCATCAAGGTGCGATTGCTCCATGGGAACCGACTAGCTCTCAATACTATCCACAATTATTAGAAGCGGTATGTAATCATTACGGGATCGATATGGATACACCTGTAAAGGACATTCCAAAACATTTATTGGATAAAGTTCTTTTCGGCAGTGATGGGGAAGAAATTTATTTCCGCTATGAAAATGACTTTGGACAAGTTAGAGAAAACTATATTCAATTTGAAGGCGTTATTCGGAATGTTGAGCGACGCTATAAGGAAACGACCTCTGATTATATTCGTGAACAAATGGAAAAATATATGGCTGAAAAAAACTGCCCAACATGTAAAGGGTATCGTTTAAAGAAGGAAACATTAGCTGTATTAATTGACGGAAAGCATATTGGTGAAATTACAAAGCTATCTGTCCAAGAGTCGCTAGCATTTTTCAGAGGACTTTCACTTTCTGAAAAGGAAATGCAAATTTCAAACTTGATTTTAAAAGAAATTAGTGAGAGATTAGGATTTTTAAATAATGTCGGACTCGAATATTTAACATTAAGTCGTGCAGCAGGTACATTATCTGGCGGAGAAGCACAACGGATTCGCTTAGCTACGCAAATAGGCTCGCGCTTAACAGGTGTGCTATACATATTAGATGAGCCGTCAATTGGTTTGCACCAAAGAGATAATGATCGCCTCATTGAAACGATGAAAAGTATGCGTGACATTGGAAACACATTAATCGTTGTTGAGCATGATGAGGATACAATGATTGCAGCCGACTATTTGATAGATATTGGTCCAGGTGCTGGTGTTCATGGTGGTCAGGTTATTGCAGCAGGAACACCCGAAGAAGTAATTGCAAATGAAAACTCAATAACTGGGCAATATTTATCAGGGAAGAAATTTATTCCACTTCCGATTGAGCGTAGAAAGCCAGATGGCCGATTTATAGAAATAAAAGGGGCAAAGGAAAACAATTTGAAGAATGTTAGCGTAAAGCTTCCATTAGGAATGTTTATTGCTGTAACAGGAGTTTCCGGGTCTGGAAAGAGTACGCTAGTAAATGAAATTCTTCATAAATCTCTGGCACAAAAGCTTCATCGTGCAAAAGCAAAGCCTGGAGAGTTTAAAGAAATTAAAGGGATAGACCATTTAGAGAAGGTTATCGATATCGACCAATCTCCAATTGGACGGACACCACGATCAAACCCAGCAACGTACACTGGTGTATTTGATGATATTCGTGATGTATTTGCGGCAACAAATGAAGCAAAGGTACGTGGCTATAAAAAAGGCCGTTTTAGCTTTAATGTGAAGGGTGGCCGTTGTGAAGCATGTCGCGGCGATGGAATTATTAAAATCGAAATGCACTTCCTTCCAGACGTGTATGTGCCATGTGAGGTCTGTCATGGAAAACGATACAATCGGGAAACACTTGAGGTAACCTATAAAGGTAAAAATATCTCAGATATCCTTGATATGACTGTAGAAGATGCTGTTAGCTTTTTCGAAAATCACCCAAAAATCAAACGAAAGCTGCAAACGATTTTAGATGTCGGCCTAGGTTATATTACATTAGGACAGCCAGCAACAACGTTATCGGGTGGAGAAGCACAACGGGTGAAGCTTGCATCAGAATTGCACAGACGCTCGAATGGGAAAACAATGTATATCCTTGATGAGCCAACAACTGGTCTCCATGTAGACGATATTGCTCGACTATTGAAGGTTCTCCAACGACTCGTCGAAAATGGCGACACTGTCCTCGTCATCGAGCATAATTTAGATGTTATCAAAACAGCTGACTACCTCGTCGACCTTGGACCAGAAGGTGGAGACAAAGGTGGAACCATCGTTGCGGTCGGCACACCAGAAGTCATTATGAAAACTGAACAATCCTACACAGGGAAATACTTACGTCCTGTCATTGAACGTGACCGCGAACGGATGAAGAAGTTGATTAAGGAAAAAGAAGAAATTGTGCAGTAGAAGAGGAGAGCATCTAATTAGGTGCTCTTTTCTTAATGCTCGTAACTGTACTTTGAGCAAAACATAATAAAAAATTTTTTCAATATCATGCAAATGAGAGAACAAACAAATGTACTTCCTCAAAAAACTCCACTTAGTAAAAATGTCACTACTAACAACAACAATCTAATACGTTTATCCTGTTTTTAACTCTAATTTACAATAATTGTTTAATATCCAATGAAAAACCAATTTTTATCCTATACAATATGAAAGGGAAATCAGGAAGCAAACTTAAAGTTCGTTCCAACAAGGAGGACTCGATTTGAAACATACAAAGAAACTGGTCATAGGCAGCATTAGCACAATGCTACTATTGGGAGGTTGTGTAAGCGTGGAAAATTCAAAAGAAAATACAAATTCTAATTCAACGGAAACAACTGAAAAGGATAATCAAGATGAAAGATATGTAAGTGTCCAGGACTATACAGGTGAAGGGTACATGCCACGTAATGGGGAAGAAACAGATAAAATCGCCAAAGACCACAAAGAAGAAATTTCAGAAGCGGTGCAAAAGTTTTTTATCGATACTTATAAAACAGAAGTGAAGGTACATAATGTTGTAGGTTCGCAGGATGCGGCAACAGTATTTGTTGAATCAGTGGGGGTGCCTCACTTTTATACATATGCAGTTGTGCCGATTGATAAAAAAAATAATGAGGTCAAGTTGGATAGAGTATTTACCCAAGAGGGGCAAGTAGAGGATGCAATAAAAGGAGGGTTATATTACCAAATTTTCAAAGAAGAATTTGCTCAATTAGACAATTACATTGAAGAATTAGTGAGTAAAGGAGAGGTGATAGGTAGAACTACTGAGTCACTGGAGAATGTAGGGGGAGTTGGGTTCATGACCCCATACTATTTCATTTCAACTTCTATCCATGATGTGGCGTTGGAGAAACTTTATAAAACTTATATGGAAAACCCTAATATAGATATAAATGAATTAAAAGAAGTATTCGAAAGTAGTAATTTTGAACCGAAAAGATTAACAATTAGTGTTCAATTATACATGAGTGAAAAAAATGAGCAGCCTAGCGAAGAAATTTTTAATCAATTATGCAAGGATATAGAGGTATTGCAAAATATACCAAAAGGCTCATATAGTGTAACACTTAACGATAATCTTATTGATAAATTGACAGCGATAGGTATTAAAGATAACTCTTTAGAAATAATCGATCCTAATTATATAGTCAGAGAATAGTGGCGGTGAGGTGATAGAATTGAGTGATATTGTAAAAAATCAAGAAGTAAATAATACTATTAAGTACACATTAGATACGGATTTAGTAGAACTAGCTGGTTATCAAGCTTATTTATATCCACCTAAGGATGACACCTTTATAGTAAACAATAAGGAGTATAAAGTAGTAGATACAATTTATAGGGATAAAACAGGACTTGATGCATTAACTGTAAAAAACACGTACACCAATGAATACACCATCATCTACGTCGGCACAGACGCAACAGCAGAGAACGGCAAGCAGGACCTCATCACAGACGCACAACTCCTAAGTAAACTAACACCAGACCAAATCACAGCTGCACGTGATTACTTTAATGAAATGGAAGAAAAGTTTGGGGAAATCTCTTCCATCACTGGTAATTCACTCGGAGGTGGTCTAACGAATTCAGTCGCAGTGGAACATCCAGACGTTAAAGCAGTAACATTAAACCCTGCAATCTTGCCAGATGGTATGATCGATGAATCACAGGAATTTAATAATATTACGAACTATTTAAGTGCATACGATGTTTTGACAACGACAGAAAAATCACTAGGATTAGGTAACCGAATTCCTGGTGTTCAGTATCGTATTAATAACGGAATTCCCGAATTTGATAAGCTGTCAACGAACCATACAGGCTATTTACGTGAAGACGATGGTCGGCAGTATTATCAAGTAGGTGATGACGTTATTTACGTTGATGCAGATTCTCATGTCATCACAAGTATTTGGACAGGTGAGTCGCTTCATGGTGGGGGGAGCTCACGGAAAATTGTCATGGACAAAGGAAATCTTGATATGCTCGCAAATGCATTGTCTGAAGATGTAGCGGTGAAGATTTCCAGATCTGGGGGTTATCTAGAGAATTCCAATGAAATCGTTGAGGAAGAAAGTAATCAGTTTTATGAACGAGTTCATAAGCTTCAGGATATTTTTGAGGATCTATTTGACCAATTAGCAGGCGATCGATTATTAATGGGACTTACATCAGTTGAAAATCTCTTAATCTTAGAAATTGATTTTCTCCATACTTTGCTGAATAAAGCGGAATCAAAGTGTCTATCATTAAATGCTATTTTGAATTCTCCGCCTGTAGAATTACTTGAGCATGTCTTTAATCAAAATATAAGTGTCGAATCCATTTTTGGAACAGCGCGAAATCATTTGGATGAGTTAAAAGCGAATGTTAGTCAATTATCTAATACGCTTCAATCGATTATTTCTGAAGGAATCACAGAATTATTTGTTGGCGGGACAAACTCGTGGGCTGACGCTGTTGTTGGGGAGCTTCGTGCTCACTATGGCATTATTATGAAAAATAAGGAAACTGTACTTGAGCAAGTCACTGATTTTGCTAAGGAAGTAACGAGTACAGCAAATAAATTTGCGCAAGCTGATCAAGCGATTTCTCACGCAATAAAAAATGGTCACTCACCTGGAACAACTACATCTACTGCTCAATCTTCAAAGGTGTTTACAATAGAGGAATCTCCTTATCTTCAGGAAGGAATGAAATTTAAGGAATTGCATTTAGATATTGTATATGCCGTTTTCATACAAAAAATACACATTAAGCTATTTCCACTTTTAACAGGCATTAAACTTATTCTATCTTTAATTGAATCAGCGCTTCAAGCTCTCATCTCGTCTGTGAAAGGGTTAACTGTTTCATTGTTACATGGAAATCTTCCAGGTAAGTTGATTAGCCTGTTTACAGATTACGACGATAAAATAAAAGGCTTTGTCAATGGTGCATTAGCTCCACTTGATGAGCTGAGGTTAACAATTGAAGGGATTCATGATGGTATCGGACGTCTCATCGTTAACTTTTCGACATTGGCACATAATTTTAGACCATATGTAGATAGTGCGTTGTTTAGTCAGACGAACTATCATCATATCCATCTTTATAATTTAGCAGCAATGGCCGTCTTAGATGATATGGAATTACTGTTTAAGGATATTGTAAAGCAATTAAGATATAATAAGTCGGAATCAATTGATGTCCTTAGCGAATTGTCAGAAGGTATTTTAACCAATATGACAAAGCTTTATGACCAAGTAAATCGCTGTACCATAAATTGACATGTATATACAAAATTTATCAAATGAATTGACCTTATTAGGAATAATCTTTACAATAAAATGGAAGAAATTTTGAAGGGGTTTGAGATGGAAAGAGAATATCTCCAAATGGCATTGATTGAGCCAACAAGGATGAAGTTGTTTCAGGTTAGTAAGGATTATGGATACCGCTCAAAAGAAGCGATGCGCTTAAGCATGATTTTGGATGAATTAATTAACCTTTATAATGAAGCTCAATGTGAAGGAAAAAGAATATGTAAGGTAAAACCCACATCATAAATATTTGTGGGTTTTTTTGTTTTTAAAAATGAAACCTCCTCCTACTGTCTTTCGTATTAAAATATAAGGAGAGTGAAGGAACAATGGATAAGCAGAATAAAGTAATCGCATCGCTAAATTATTTTAGTGTGTTTTTTGCACCATTTCTATTGCCGATCGCTATTTACTTTATTGTTGATCATACTGATGTAAAATCACATGCAAAAAAAGCATTGGTTTCGCATATTATCCCTTTTCTATCAGTAATCAGCTTGATAGGGATGATTATTTATAGTGGACTTTCATATATATCAGAAGCAGCTATGTTTTCATTAGTTATTGGTGGCTTTTTACTCATTGGTATTATTAATCTAATTGTTGTGATTTGGAATATTGTAAAAGGAATTAAGCTTTTAACAACTTTATCATGATTGTGAGGAGATCGTAATGAAGGAACAAAGACAACGAATTTTAAAATTAGTTGAAGAGGGAAAGCTATCAGCTACGGAAGCCTTAACATTAATTGAAGCATTAGAAAGTGAACATCAGGTACAGAAAGAGAAGATTTCTGCTCTATCTACAGAGGTCATTGGTGGGGAGTATGAAAATAAGGAAAAGCAATTTCATGACAAGCAATCCTCATTAGGGGCTAAGCTTATGGATTGGGTTGATACTGCTGTCAAAAAGGTTAAGGATATTGATCTTGATTTAAATTTTGGAAAATCAATTGATGTCCATCATATTTATCAGCTACAACATGTTGAGTTTCACGATATAGATATCAATATTCCAAATGGTAGTATAAATATTCAACCATGGAATGAAAGTGATGTTCGTATTGAATGTGATGCAAAGCTGTATCGAGTAGAAAATAATGAACAAGCAAGAGAGCAATTTTTACGTGAAGTGGAATGTGTCATTGAAGGGAATCGTCTTATTTTCCATACCGAGAAAAAAACGATGAAAATCAATGTTAGAATCTTTATCCCTGAGCAAACATATGAACAAATCAAAATCAAGCTGTTTAATGGGCCAATAAGAGGGGAAGATTTAAAAGTAGACAACTTGAAAGCAAAGACGGCGAATGGAGTCGTTTCATTCTCGGGTGTTAACGGGAAAAAAGGCGAATTTGAAACAGCAAATGGTCAGATTAAGCTTAGTCAATCAAACTTTGACAACGTAGAGGCTGAGTCAATAACTGGGCTTATCCAATTTACTGGTTCAACTAATAAGCTTGATGCACAAAGCTTTAACGGTAATTTGCAGCTAACGTTAACAGACCCAGCATGTGAATCCATTTATGCAAAAACAACAACGGGAACGATCGATATTTATACACCAGAACAATGTAGAGTAATAGGTGAATTGCGATCAAATCTCGGCACACTTGCAGCACATGTAAAGGATGCGGAGATTATTCATGAGAAAAATGATACAATCCAAAAAGAGTTAAAGTTCCGTACAGCGGAGGAAACAACCTTATCGGTATTTGCAGACTCAAAGGTTGGTTCGATTTCAATAAAAAATACGTAAGGATGATATGACGTTGAAAAAATTATACCGGTCTCGTACAGACAGAAAACTGTCAGGTGTACTCGGTGGCTTGTCTAAAATGGTTGGCATTGATCCATCAATATTGAGAATCGCGTTTATTATTTTATTGTTTCCAACAGGATTTTTCCCGCTGATTCTCATTTACTTAGCATGTGTCTTTATTGTCCCGGAAGAATCGGATGTTAGATAGATGTTAAAAAGATGGTTAATCAGCATTCTTGTTAATGCCCTCATTTTAATTGTTGTCGCCGGCTACTTTGACTCGTTTTATTTAAGTGGAATATGGGCTGCTATTGGTGCGAGCTTTATATTATCTGTGTTAAATGTTCTCGTTAAGCCATTTCTCATTTTGTTAACCTTACCTGTTACGGTTCTAACATTAGGGTTTTTCCTCTTTATCATTAATGCGATAACATTAATGATAACAGAAGGTTTAATGGGAGATGCCTTTAATATCGATGGATTTGGTGCCGCAATTTTGGCTGCTATCGTGATGGCATTACTGAATCTAATGATCCAAAAGGCAATTATTGAGCCTTTACAAAAGGATAAATAAAGCGGGGGTTAGGCTCCCGCTTTTTCATTATGTCTAATGATGTCGAATGACAGATTATAATGAAAAGTTGACAGATTTTATAGTAAAGTTGAGAGATTTTTTAAAAAAGATGACAAATTATCCGTATAAGTTGACAGATTCTTATTTATTTAGTAAAAACAACCGTTCCTGCTCATACTAATGATAGGTGATGAGTATGAAATATCCTTTATTAGTAATCATAACGAATATCATGCTTCTTTTTACTTCGCTTTTTTCAACAAATTTTTTTATTTATGCAACGAAATCCTCAATAATTCCAGATTATTTTCAAGTTGATGAGTATTCTTCCGCTTTCGATAAAATAAAAATTAGTGAAAATCTTTCGAAAACAGAACCCCCAATTCACTTTAAGCCTGAGGGTGAAAAAGAATTTTCTGACAATCAATATCGTTCACTTACAAAAGGAAATAGTGAAGGGACGAAAACGAAATCCTTATCAAAATATCCGTACCATCGCTTTGATGTTTTGATTAAAGAAGAAGCGAAACCTACTGATCGTTTAAGCGTAAGTTGGCAAGGGAAATCATTGCCAGGGAGAAAAATTACGATGTTTGGCTGGAATCATATGAAGAAAAAGTGGGTCGAGCTTGCAGATACAATTGCTGGAAAGAATGAGGTAACCATTCAAGCAGCGGTTAGTGCACGTGATTATCTTCACCATCAAAGGCTAAGTATTCTTGTTCAGGATCAGATCATCATTCCGACAAAGAAGTATGATTATTCCTTTGTTTGGATGTCTGATACACAATATTATGCACAAAATTATCCATCTGTGTTCAAATCCGTTACAGAATGGATTGCGCAAAATAAAGAAGAAATGAAGATAGAGTATGTCTTTCATACAGGGGATATTGTTCATAAAGGGAATGATGAAAAACAATGGCAGCGAGCGAGTACGTATTTAAATACGTTGGATGTCGCAAAAATTCCATACGGAGTATTACCTGGGAATCATGATGTTGGAAGTGATTTTAAAAAATATAAGGAGTATTTTGGTCAGGAACGATTTCAAAGAAAGCGATATTACGGTGAGGCTTATGAAAACAATCGTGGTCACTATGACCTCGTTTCTGTGAATGGAAAAGAGTATCTATTCTTATATATGGGCTGGAAAGTGAAAAAGGAAGATATCATATGGATGAATAACGTATTACGACGTTATGCTGATCGGACTGCAATTTTAGCCTTTCATGAATATCTTGAAAAAGACGGGGAGAGAAGCCGAAAAGGGAATGAGCTTTTTGAAAAGGTCGTTGTGCCTAATCGAAATGTCGTCGCTGTTTTATCAGGTCATTATCATGGAAGTGAAATGCTAGTTGATGAGGTAGATGATAATCTCGACGGTATCACCGATCGGAAGGTGTACCAGCTATTAGCAGATTATCAGAAAGCGCCACAAGGTGGGGGTGGGTTTATACGCCTCCTTCATATTGATGAGGAAACAAATTCGATTGATGTACAGACATACTCACCATATTTGGATCAATATTTTTATTACAGTCCTAATGAATATCCAAAAAAGGACCAATTTACAATGGATATTGATGTAACAAAGTCAGAGAAAATGATTGCTTCATCTTACTTTGACGTGAAGCTGTATCGGAAAATTGGGAAGGATAACGTTGTAAATAAAAAATGAAAGGAGAGGCTGTAACATTTTAGACAGCCTCTCTCCTGCTAGTTTGAGATGAATGCTTGATATCCTTTTCCTTTTAGCTCGTTTACAAGCTTTTCTGCATTTTCCTTTTCAGAAAAGGCGCCTACTTGAACCTTATATAGCTTTTGGGTGTCAGTATGCTGAGCCCCTTTCCCTTCTACTAGCTTATAGAAAGTTACAATCGCATTGACTATTCCAGTTGCACAAGCATGTCGATAGGCTTGCTCCTTAAGCAATTGTGCTTCGACCTTATTTGTCATAAATCCACATTCACATAAAATTGCTGTCATTTTTGTCTCTTTTAAAACATGGAAGCTTGCTGTTTTTACACCGCGATCTTTACGTTTTGTCTCCTTAATTAGCTCAGCTTGGACGATTTTAGCAAGTGCGAATGCCGTTTTTGGTTTGCTTGAGTGTACATATGTTTCAATCCCAGAGGCTGATGTCCATTCCTTCCCATTCCCATGGGCGTTTGCATGGATGGAAACAAATAAATCAACATTGGCTTGATTCGCCTTTTTTGTCCGTTCATAAAGCGGTACATCTTGCTTATCTGAATGGGAAAAAAGAGTTGTCACACCAGAATAACGATGTAAAAGCTTCTTCATTTCATTGGCAACTGCACGATTAAATTCATATTCCCTCATCCCATCAACGGTACGTTTTCCAGGTGTTTCATAGCCGTGTCCTGCATCAATCATTATTTTCATTTCATTCACTCCTTTCATTTTTCATCTTTTATATAGGGAGTTATTTAATGAAAGTAGCGGAGAAATATAAAAAAACGCATGTGATCATTCATTGACCACATGCGCTTCATCACCTATTTATTTACTCCTAATGTTTCCTTCGCCATTTCCATGTATTCCTCTAATCCTGAGGTGAGCGCAAATTCTGCAATCGCAACTGGATAGGCTGCATTAAGCTCGATGATATGCTCCTTCATCCTTGGCCAGTATATTCCTCCAGCCTCTTTGTAATAATGCAGAACCTTCTCAAGAGCGTTTTCTCCAAATGCGCGATATTCAAAGACAAAGTCATTTGCAACATCTGTCACTTTTGCTTCGGTCCAATCGATTAAACCAGTAACGTTTGCATGTTTATCAATTAATGTATGACCTGCATGAACATCACCGTGAATTAGACCTGTTTCCTTTGGCCATATTTCATCATTTTTTACCCATGCTTGCCAGCGATCCCATAGCGATTGACTGACGCCAAATGTAGACTTCACCTTTTCCATCCGTTCGATCATAGAAGTTCTTGCTTCTTCTGCTGTTTGAATAAGAAGACCAGCCTCTCGTGCTTTTCCTTTTGGCATCGTGTGCAATGCTGCTAATACATTTGCGAGTGTTTTGTGATATTGCTCTGGGACATTTTCATGATTGATTTCCCAAACATAATTTTGAATGCTTGGATCAATTGTCCCTGCAGGTACGCCTGATAATTTTTTATATGCAATAATATCCTTTTCATATATTGACCAATTTGGTGTTTCAAATGGGACATCATCTTGGACAAGATCGAGAACCTTCTTCTCTATTATTGTCCGCTGCATGACATCCATACGTCTCGGAAGTCTTAATACCCATTCGTCACCATGATGATCTTTTGCATAGGCAACGAGAAAATCTAATCCAGATTCGTTAAAGACAATTGACTCCGCTACGACATTTAATTGATATTTTCTTGCAATTTCAATAACCTGATCCTTGTTCATGCAATCACTTCCTTTTAAGATTATCTTTCCTTTTTAAATGACTGCTGTCTTTTGTCTAAAGGCTATGGATTGGTATCGTGAAGTGTCTATATATGGGCATAAAAAAGAGGATAGATTTGTCCTATCCCTTCGTCATTTTTATCTATAATAAGGTTTCTGATGATAGTTAGACCAATCCAAGTTCTCTGAAGGAAAACAGAGTCAAAACGTATTTAGTTACCGTTTTTTAAAGGTTGGTTAACAATCATCAGGATCCCTCCGTTCATTATAAGTGCTTTAATGGTAACATAAATAAAAGAGATCGTGGGTAATTTTTGTAATTTATTTTGAATAAAGCAATTTATATTTTGGAAACCGATAGACAAATGCTAAAATATAAAATGAGTCTTCTTACTAGAAAAATACAGGAATACAATGATAAGGGGAAAATGAGACCTTATTAAAAAAGGAGGATAAACCGTGCCTACAGTTCGGACAAAGGATTTAATTGATAAATTTAAATTTGAAGTTATCAGTGGAGAAGAAGGAATTAATCGGCCAATTGTAACGAGTGATATTTCACGACCTGGTATAGAAATGGCGGGTTTTTTTACATATTATCCAAAAGAACGAGTACAATTGCTAGGGAAAACTGAGCTTTCCTTCTTTTTACAATTAACACCACAAGAAAGAAAACACCGTATGGACGAGCTTTGTACAGATATTACTCCTGCAATTATTCTTACGAGAGAAATGGAAGCGCCTGAAGAATTAGTTGATGCATCGAATCGCAAAGGTGTCCCAGTATTGCGTTCACCTATGAAGACAACTAGATTATCTAGTCATTTAACTAATTTCCTTGAAGGGAAGCTAGCTCCAACGACAGCTGTTCATGGTGTATTAGTTGATATTTATGGAGTTGGCGTGCTTATTATCGGGAAAAGCGGTGTCGGTAAGAGTGAAACTGCGTTAGAGCTTGTAAAACGTGGACATCGACTTGTTGCGGATGATTGTGTTGAAATAAGACAAGAAGATCAAGATACATTAATCGGAAGTGCTCCAGAGCTTATTGAGCATTTATTAGAGATTCGTGGCTTAGGAATCATTAATGTCATGACATTATTTGGTGCAGGTGCTGTTCGGAGCTTTAAACGAATTACACTTGTCATAAATCTTGAGCTATGGGATCAAAATAAACAGTATGATCGACTCGGCTTAGAAGAAGAGAAAATGAGAATTATTGATACAGATGTTACGAAATTAACAGTTCCTGTTCGTCCGGGAAGAAACCTATCAGTCATTATTGAGGTTGCAGCAATGAATCATCGATTAAAACGAATGGGTGTCAATGCAGCTGAGCAGTTTACAAATAAACTAGCTGGCGTTATTGAGGATGGAGATCGCGAAGAGGAGTAAAAGAATAGGGCCGAGCTATTTCGGCTCTATTCATTATGAAAGATAAAATACATAATGAGCATGAAATCTTGGTTGAAGTCTATATAGATGGAAGGCCATTTGGGCTATGACACAGACTAGTAAACGATAGGGAGATGATGAAATGGAAGAAAGCATAAAACCATTGAACCCGATATTTCTTGATTTAGGTCCGATTCAAATTCATTGGTATGGGGTAATAATTGGTGTTGGTGCGTTGCTTGGATTGTGGCTTGCTGTTCGTGAAGGAACGCGACGAGGCTTACATAAAGATACGTTTGTTGATCTTGTTTTATTTGCTATCCCGGCTGCTATTATCGGGGCAAGACTCTATTATGTTATTTTTCAGTGGGATTATTATTATCATAATCCGGGAGACATTATTAAGATTTGGAATGGCGGACTTGCGATACATGGTGGATTAATCGCAGCCTTTATTACAGGGGCGATTTATGCACGGGTGAAAAAATTGTCATTCTGGAAGCTAGCAGATATTGCAGCTCCATCGATTATTCTCGGACAGGCAATTGGCCGCTGGGGGAACTTCATGAATCAAGAGGCTCATGGTGATGCGGTAACGAGAGAGTTTTTAGAAGGCTTACATTTACCTGATTTTATTGTTAATCAAATGTATATTAATGGCGAATACTACCATCCAACCTTTTTATATGAATCAATATGGAACTTTGTTGGATTTATCCTTTTAATTTTATTAAGAAGAGCGAACTTTAGACGTGGGGAGTTATTCTTAACCTATATCATCTGGTATTCTGTCGGCCGCTTCTTTATTGAAGGGATGCGTACAGATAGTTTAATGCTGACAGATTCACTTCGAATTGCTCAAGTCATTTCGATTGTACTAATCTTAATAGCTGTTGGGATCATGATTTTCCGACGTGTAAAAGGCTATTCAAAGGAACGGTACTTAGATGTAAGTCAATAAGAAAAATATTTATCTATTAGTAATTTTACAGCAAGAGGAGAGGTTGCCTGTGAAGAATAGCTTTAAAAATGGCCTTCAATCTGGTATCCAGACAACCTGGACGTTAAGTAAAGTGATTTTTCCAATTACATTGTTTGTGAGTGTTCTACAGCATACACCTGTGTTGCCATGGTTAGCAAAGCTCATTACACCGATTATGGGGATCTTCGGCTTATCAGGTGAGGCAGCCATTCCCCTTGTCATTGGGAACTTTCTAAATCTTTATGCAGGGATTGGTGCAATTTTATCACTCGATTTAACAGTAAAGGAAGTATTTATTTTAGCGTTAATGCTATCCTTTTCTCATAATTTATTAATTGAGTCGTCAGTTGCTGCAAAGGTTGGTATGAAACTTTGGATTATCCTCATTGTTAGACTTGGACTTGCCTTTAGCTCGGCTATCGTTGTAAACCTTGTCTGGCATGGTGGGAACGAACTTGCTCAATACGGATTTACTTCGAAGCAAAACGTTACACCAGATAAATGGCTTGAAATAATTGGCTTTAGCTTACAAAAGGCTTGTCTAGGTGTTCTCCAGCTTGCCCTTATTGTCATCCCATTAATGCTTGTTATTCAATTTTTAAAAGACTTAGGACTTTTAAAGACATTTACAAGGTGGATGGCTCCTGTCACGAAAATGCTCGGAATGAAAGAAAATACGTCAATGACATTGGTAGCAGGTCTTACAATAGGCTTAGCCTTCGGAGCAGGGGTCATGATTCAAGCTGTTAAGGAGGATAATGTTAGCTATAAGGATTTAACACTAGCGTTCATCTTCCTAGTTTCATGTCATGCAGTTGTAGAAGATACACTGATATTCATCCCACTCGGCATCCCTGTTCTTCCGTTGTTAATCATTCGATTAGCCGTTGCAATTGTTTTAACGATGATAATTGCTGCTATTTGGCGGAAGGTTGAGGAAGTATCGCTTAGAAAGGAAGCAACTTATGAAAATTAATACACTTTTATTTGATTTAGATGGAACGTTAATTAATACAAACGAATTAATCATTGAATCTTTTCTCCACACTCTTAACAAATATTATCCGGACAAATATAAGCGTGAGGATGTTTTTCCGTTTATTGGTCCAACTCTTTACGAAACATTTGAGAGCATTAACCCTGAGAAGATGGAAGAAATGGTTGAAGTTTATCGTAAGTTTAATCATGAACAGCATGATAAGCTTGTCACCGAATTTGAAACGGTTTTTGAAACGATTCAAACTCTGAAGGAAAAAGGATTTAAGTTAGGAATTGTCACAACAAAAATCCGAACAACTGTCAATATGGGATTAAAGCTTACAAAATTAGATCAATTTTTTGATGTTGTTGTCACGTTAGATGATGTTGAGCATGCAAAGCCAAATCCTGAGCCGATATTCAAGGCGCTTGAACAGCTTGATGCGAAGCCTGAGGAAGCAATAATGGTCGGGGACAACCACCATGATATTGGCGCAGGTAAAAATGCTGGCACAAAAACAGCTGGTGTTGCCTGGAGCATAAAAGGAAGAGACTATATTGAAAGCTTCCAACCTGATTACGTATTAGATAAAATGAGTGATTTACTCGCTATCGTTGGAGTGGAATAATGTCACGGAGAACGACAAGGTTTCCTGTTGAAGGTGCTAATTCATTATGGCATGTATATAAAACTGTGCCATTTTGGAAGGTTGTTCGTAATTTTATTGTGATTCAGCTTGCCAGATACACGCCATTTTTATCGTTGAAAAATTGGATGTATCGGACATTTTTACGGATGAAGGTTGGAGAGCAAGCATCGTTTGCATTAATGGTTATGCTTGATGTCATGTTTCCTGAAAAGATATCAGTTGGGAAGAATACAGTAATCGGCTATAATACAACAATTCTTGCTCATGAGTATTTAATTAAGGAGTACCGATTAGGAGAGGTCCATATTGGGAATGAAGTGATGATCGGTGCAAACTCTACGATTCTACCAGGGGTCCATATTGGGGATGGGGCGATTGTCTCTGCTGGAACACTCGTACATAAAGACGTCCCAGCTGGCTCGTTCGTAGGGGGAAACCCAATGAAATTAATCTATACAAAAGAAGAGCGTGAAAAACGAGAAATCGGACAAGAGGCTGTTCCGAATAGGGGATAATCCTATCGTGACAGCCTTTTTTACCGTTTGCCAAGAGTTTTGTCGATAGAGTATTTAAGAAACAGTAAACAGCTTATAGCTAAAAGAGACAGAATATTCCCTAAATAATTATGGGGAAAAATGACTTTTTGCTTGAAATAGATTCTTCACTTTGGTAATATATTAGCATATTAGCGAAGTAAAGGATTTCGGAAAATACTAAGTATTCAATGATGGGGGTACCGGAGCATGTTTATGTTTGAGAAACCACTTGGAATGGTTGATACATTACCAAAATTATACGAGGTCAAAAAGAGAACGCGTCAAGCGATGACGAAGATCATTGAGCAGTGGGGCTTTCAATTTATTGAAACACCAACATTGGAATATTACGAAACAGTTGGTGTTCAATCTGCTATTTTGGATCAACAGCTTTTTAAATTACTTGATCAACAAGGACATACATTGGTGCTAAGACCGGATATGACAGCACCAATTGCCCGTGTAGCAGCTTCTAAGCTTTACAATAATCTTTATCCATTAAGACTTGCATACTCTGCAAACGTTTATCGTGCCCAACAGCGTGAAGGGGGGCGACCAGCCGAATTTGAACAGGTTGGTGTTGAATTAATTGGTGACGGAACGACGAGTGCCGATGCAGAAGTGATTTCCTTAATGGTTTCAACATTAAAGGAAGCAGGTTTAGAGCATTTCAAAATCGCAATCGGACATATAGGCTATGCAAATGCTTTATTTAAGGAAGTGCTTGGAAACCAAGAGCGTGCAGATGTACTACGCCGTTTCTTATATGAAAAAAATTATGTCGGCTATCGTGAGCATGTAAAGGGATTACCATTATCCTCTATTGATAAAGAGCGTCTGCTTGCATTATTAACATTGCGCGGTGGAATCGATAAAGTGGAAGCTGCTAAAGAGCTTGTCTCATCAGAGGAAGCAACACTCTCATTAGAGGAAATCAACAAGCTATGGACAAATTTAGAAGCCTTTGGTGTAACAGACTATTTAAAGCTTGATTTAAATATTGTCAGTCATATGAGCTACTATACGGGAATTTTATTTGAGGTTTATGCAGAAAATGTTGGCTTCTTAATTGGTAGTGGCGGACGCTATGATCATTTGTTTGAAAAATTCAATCGCGCCGCACCAGCTACAGGCTTCGGTCTTCATATTGATCGACTTATCGAGGCATTAAACATCGAGGAAACGCCGCAATTGCAATGCGTCATTTACAGTCAGGAACGTCGTATTGAGGCGATTTCCTATACAAATGAGCTACGTGAAGGCAACAAGCGCGTTGTGATGCAGGAGATCACAGGTATTAAGGATGTCGACGCTTTTACTAAACAGTTTGAAGAGGTTGCATATTTTATCGGTTCACGAAAGGAGGAGCTGTAAATGGCGAATGTATTAACAATTGCGATGCCAAAAGGGAGAATTTTTGAAGAAGCAGCCGATATGCTCCGCAAAGCTGGCTATCAGCTCCCACCTGAATTTGATGAATCAAGAAAGCTGATTTTAGATGTACCAAAAGAAAACATCCGGTTTATTTTAGCGAAGCCGATGGATGTAGTGACTTATGTAGAACATGGGGTTGCAGATGTCGGCATTGCGGGAAAAGATGTAATGCTAGAAGAAGATGGTGATGTCTACGAGGTACTAGATTTGAAAATTAGCGAATGCTATTTAGCTGTCGCAGGTCTTCCTGATGGGAAAATTTCAGATGTTGCCCCGAAAATTGCAACGAAATATCCGAAGGTTGCATCAAGCTATTTTCGTGAACAAGGGGAGCAGGTTGAAATCATTAAGTTAAATGGTTCGATTGAGCTTGCCCCGTTAATTGGCTTAGCAGACCGTATTGTCGATATCGTTTCAACAGGACAAACGCTAAAAGAGAATGGACTTGTTGAATTAGAACGTATTTGCCATATCACTTCACGGTTAATCGTAAATCCAGTTAGCTATCGGATGAAGGATGAGCCAATTGATAAATTAGTAGAACGTCTATCAAAAGTAATTGGAGGCTTGTGAGATGAAAATCACTCGAATTACCGATAAAAAAGTATCTTTAAGAAGGACGATCGATACTGGAACTGAGCAGCAGCGAAAGGACGTCCAAGACATCATCGCTACCGTTCGCAACGATGGCGACAAAGCGCTTTTTGCTTACACTAAAAAATTTGATCAAGTATCACTTTCAAGCTTGCTCGTTACAGATGAGGAATTTACTGAAGCTTATAGAGAGCTAGATAAAGAGCTTGTTGACATCATCCGTGAGGCAGCGGCAAATATTCGCTCCTTCCATGAAAAACAAAAACGTGAATCATGGTTTAGCTATGATGATGATGGTACGATGCTAGGACAAAAAATGACGCCATTGGATGCAGTTGGCGTATACGTACCAGGCGGAACAGCAGCATACCCCTCCTCTGTATTAATGAACGTTATCCCGGCGCAAGTAGCTGGAGTTAAAAGAATCGTTATCACATCTCCTCCAAACGGAAAAGGGACATTGCCAGCTGGAGTATTGGTTGCTGCGAAAGAGCTTGGAGTAGCAGAAATCTATAAAGTAGGTGGCGCTCAAGCGATAGCTGCATTAGCTTATGGAACTGAAACAATCGCTTCTGTGGACAAAATTATGGGGCCGGGAAATATTTATGTAGCTCTTGCGAAACGAGAAGTGTTTGGTATTGTCGATATCGACATGATTGCTGGTCCAAGTGAAATTGTTGTGTTAAGCGATGAAACAGCTCGCGCTAATGAAATTGCTGCAGACTTATTATCACAGGCAGAGCATGATAAAAACTCATCAAGTATTCTTGTGACAACCTCAATGGATCAAGCGGAAAAGGTAAAGGCTGAGGTTGAAAAACAAGTTGCATTGCTACCAAGAGAGGAAATTGCTAAAGCGTCTGTTGAAGCGTATGGACATATCTATGTTACAGATGATCTTGAAACGGCAATAGCAGTTGTAAATGAGCTTGCACCTGAGCATCTTGAAGTAATAACGGAAAATCCATTAGCCTGTTTACCTGGGATTAAACATGCTGGAGCCATTTTCTTAGGACGTTATAGCTCTGAACCAATTGGTGACTATTTTGCTGGGCCGAATCATGTGCTTCCAACAAATGGAACAGCACGGTTTTCAAGTCCGTTAAATGTCGATGATTTTATGAAAAAATCTAGCATTATCCAATATAGTAAGCAATCATTTGAAAAGAACTTTGCGAAGGTGGCTAAGCTTGCTCGTCTTGAAGGCTTGGAAGCTCACGCACGTGCAGTCGAGGAACGATTAAAATAAGGGGGCAATTTTAATGGCAAGAACGGCATCAATTGATCGAAAAACGAATGAAACAAAAATCTCTCTATCTTTTAATATCGATGGGGAAGGTCAATCATCATTAAAGACAGATGTTCCTTTTATGGACCATATGCTAGATCTATTTACAAAACACGGGCAATTTGATTTAACAGTTGATGCAGATGGTGATGTGGAAATCGATGATCACCATACGACAGAGGATATTGGTATTTGCTTAGGAAACGCTTTGCGTGAAGCGCTCGGCGATAAAAAAGGAATTAAGCGTTACGGTAATGCTTTTGTTCCAATGGATGAAGCATTAGCTCAAGTAGTCGTTGATTTAAGCAATCGTCCACATCTTGAGTTTAGAGGGGAATTCCCAAATCAAAAGGTCGGGACATTTGATACTGAGAATGTTCACGAATTTTTATGGAAGCTTGCTCTAGAAGCGCGCATGAATCTCCATGTCATCATTCATTATGGTCATAATACACACCATATGATTGAAGCGGTATTTAAAGCATTAGGTAGAGCGTTAGATGAGGCGACAACCGTGGACCCGCGTATTAAGGGGGTTCCTTCTACGAAAGGAATGTTGTAAATGATCGCGATTATTGATTACGGAATGGGGAATCTGTACAGTGTCAGCAAAGCGTTAGAGCGGATGGATGTAGATTACTTTATTTCAAGTGAGGAAGCTGAGCTGGAAAAAGCAGACGGATATATTTTACCCGGTGTCGGTTCATTTAAGGATGCAATGGCGATTTTAAATGAAACAGGGTTAACGTCCTTCATTCAAAAAATTGCAGCAAACGGGAAGCCGCTGCTTGGAATTTGCCTTGGGATGCAGCTTTTATTTGAAGAAAGCGAGGAAAATGGACTAGCTAACGGTTTATCACTCCTACCTGGTAAAGTAGTGAAAATTCCAGAGAATACAAACGGGATAACGCTAAAGGTCCCGCATATGGGCTGGAATGAGCTTGACATCAGAAATGAAAATCGTTTGTTATCAGGAATTGAGAAAGGCTATGCATATTTCGTTCATTCTTATTACGTTGAAACAGACGCTGCTGATACATTGTTAGCAACAGCGGAATATGGAGTCGATGTCCCGGCTGTTGTTGGCAGAGGAAATGTTTTCGGTACTCAATTTCATCCGGAAAAAAGTAGTGAGCTAGGCTTAGCGATTTTAAAGAATTTCGTTCAAATTGTGAAGGAAGCTTGATGATAGAATCATAGGAAGAGAGGATATGACCGATGATAACAAAACGAATTATCCCTTGCTTAGATGTGAAGGAAGGACGTGTCGTAAAAGGGATTCAGTTTTTAGGCTTAAGAGATGCAGGCGATCCTGTTGAACTAGCAAAATTCTATGATCAGGAAGGTGCAGATGAGCTTGTCTTCCTTGATATTTCCGCATCTCATGAAGGCCGAAAAACGATGGTTGATGTTGTCGAGCAGGTTGCAGCACAACTAGCCATTCCTTTCACAGTTGGCGGTGGAATTAACTCATTAGAGGATATGAAAAAAATCCTTCGCGCAGGTGCTGATAAAGTTTCATTAAACACAGCAGCAGTATTAAATCCAAATCTCATTACAGAAGGTGCAGGCTTTTTTGGCTCCCAATGTATCGTGGTCGCAATTGATGCGAAATATGATGAATCTCTAGGTAGCTGGCGGGTGTATACACATGGTGGCAGAAAGGAAACGGAATGGGAAGTTGTCGATTGGGCTCGTGAAGCTGTTAAACGTGGTGCAGGGGAAATTTTATTAACGAGCATGGACAGTGACGGTGAAAAGAATGGATTTAATTTAGCTCTTAATAAAGCTGTTAGCGAAGCGGTTTCTGTTCCGGTGATCGCCTCAGGTGGTGCTGGAAGTGCAGAGCATTTTTTAGCAGCCTTCAATGAAGGGAAAGCTGACGCAGCATTAGCGGCATCTATCTTCCACTATAAAGAAACATCAGTGAAAGAAGTAAAAGACTATTTAGAAAAGCGGGGGGTGAACGTACGATGATTGAGCAAATTAAATTCGATCAAAGTGGACTCGTTCCAGCAATCGTACAGGATGCAACTAGTAAGGAAGTATTGACATTAGCATACATGAATGAAGAGTCATTAAAAAAGACGATTGCGACAAAGGAAACATGGTTTTATAGTCGTTCGAGACAGGAGCTCTGGCATAAAGGGGCAACTTCAGGAAATACTCAAAAAGTTGTCGAGCTACGCTATGACTGTGACGAGGACGCCATTTTAGTCCTTGTTGAGCCTGCTGGACCAGCATGTCACACAGGTGAATATACATGCTTTAATAAAACTATAGATGGTCAAGCTGCTTCAACACTCCAAGATCGGTTTGCCATCTTTAACACTTTAGAAAAGGTCATTGCAGAACGTGAGGCAGAACGTCCGGAAGGTGCTTATACAACCTATTTATTCAACGAAGGTGTCGATAAAATCCTGAAAAAGGTCGGGGAAGAAACAGCAGAAGTTATTATTGCTTCTAAAAACAGAGACCACGATGAACTCAAATGGGAGGTTGCAGACTTATTGTTCCACTTATTGGTACTGCTACGGGAGCAAAGGCTTCCTCTTGATGATGTGTTAAAGGTACTTGAAGAAAGACATGTTGGGAAGAAATAGGACTCATTTTATATGGGTCTTTTTTTCTGTGTACAAATACTTTTAAATTTCAGGAAATCCTTTCATTAATCGATGATTACTTTCATATCGAGGGCAAATCCTTTCATTTCGTGAGCGAATACTTTCAAAAAAGAAACCTCTTTCCACTTTCACCCATTACTTTTAAAAACCTCTATTTCTACACTCTTTCTTATGGTATACTAACCTACGGTGAAATGAATGAAATGGAGGATTTCAGTGGGAAAACAATTGAGCAAAAAACAACAAAAAGCACAGGTTGTCCCGTTTCTCCAAGATGGACAATATTACTATAATAAAGGCCTAAAGGCTTATCGAGAACAAAATTATCAAAAGGCGAGCAAATATTTCGAAAAGGCTGTGGATTTAGATCCGAGGGACTCAGTAAAGCTTTCCCAATTAGCGACAATTTATACCGATATGGGAAAGTATAGCCAATCAAATGAATTGCTTTCATATATACTTGATGAAGTTGACAAGGACATGACGGAATGTCATTACTTTATGGCGAATAATTTCGCACATCTTGGGTTATTTCAGGAAGCATATAAATGTGCAACTGAATATGCAAAACTAGCACCATTTGGTGAATTTTTTGAGGAAAACGAGGACCTAATTGACCTTCTAACGATGGAAGGTGATGATGAGGAGCCTTTTTTAAAAGATCCAGACGATCTTATTCTTAAGCAGGATGCCGCAAAATCACTATTGGAAAATAGTCAATTTGAAGAGGCGATTCTTCTTCTTGAAGAAATAGTGAAAGAATACCCTGAATTTTGGTCAGCTCATAATAATTTATCACTTGCTTATTTTTATGTTGGAGAAGTGGAAAAGGCGAAGGAATATTTGCAAACAGTTCTTGAACAAAATCCTGGTAATCTCCATGCGTATTGTAATTTATTAGTTTTTTATTATTATGAACGCCAGGATGAGAAGGTTGAACAAATTGCAAATATGTTAGCGAACGTGCACCCACTTCTTTACGAACATCGTTATAAGCTTGGCGCAACATTTGCTCTCGTCGGGTATTATCCGATTGCTTACAAATGGTTGCGTTCTCTCTACAAGCAAGGCTTTGAAGGGGATGATACGTTTTATTATTGGTTATCCTATTCAGCGTATTTTACTGGTCATATAGCATTTGCAGAGCAGATGTGGGAGCGAGTGATAAAAGAAAATAAAAGTAAAATCGGCTTAGAGCCTTGGAATACGAAAGATAATCTTCATCAATTAAATGCTGCGAGCCTTTCTTTAGAAGAACGTTTGTATGCGATTTTTATGGCAATGCAAACAAATAAGTTAGCTGATTTCAAAGCTAACCGACTACAATCACAAATTGAGCAAGATTTCTTAGAAGCAGTTTTATCTGAGAACACCGACGGAAAGAAAAGTGCAGGACTGATTTATCAAATAACAAATGCCTTATTTCAAAATGGAAAAGATAATGAATTAGTTATGTTTTCCTTTCACGTTTTACTAAAGGCTTATAATATGGATTTTTCATTGAAAAATGTTTTAGGCTGGGCATCTGCTCTTCACTATGTGTGGTATCAGGAACAACATGAAGCAATCAGTCAATCGGGAATCGCACATTTGTATGGAATATCTGTTTCAACTGTTGGGAAATATGTAAAAATCGTAAGAGAAATCCAACAAGATACGGAGACTGCAAAGGTATAAATTTTCCTTTTATACGATTAATAAATATCAATAAAACTTGATGATGAGCAAAAAATTAGCATATATCGCAAATATTTTATACGATGAATATACGAAAATAAGTAAAAGATAGGATATATGTTTTAAAGTAGCAGATAATCAAAGTAAACAACTTGATGAGGAGTGAACAATCGTGTCAGAAGAAAAAATCTATGACGTGATTATTGCAGGTGCTGGTCCAGCGGGGATGACAGCAGCTGTTTATACATCACGTGCGAACCTATCAACTCTAATGATTGAACGTGGAATTCCAGGTGGACAAATGGCTAACACAGAAGAAGTGGAAAACTACCCTGGTTTTGATCATATATTAGGACCTGAGCTATCAACAAAAATGTTCGAGCATGCGAAAAAATTCGGTGCTGAATATGCATATGGCGATATTCAAGAAATTATCGATGGTGAAGAATATAAAACTGTCATCGCTGGAAAGAAAGAATATAAAGCGAGAGCAGTTATCATTACAACTGGTGCAGAGTATAAAAAAATCGGTGTACCAGGTGAAAAGGAATTAGGAGGCCGTGGTGTCTCATATTGTGCAGTATGTGACGGTGCCTTTTTCAAAGGTAAGGAATTAGTCGTTGTTGGTGGCGGGGATTCTGCAGTTGAGGAAGGAGTTTATTTAACTCGTTTCGCTTCAAAGGTAACAATTGTACACCGACGTGATGAATTACGTGCACAAAAAATTCTTCAACAACGTGCATTTGATAACGAAAAGATCGATTTTATCTGGAATCATACAGTTAAAGAAATTCATGATCAAGATGGAAAAGTTGGAAAGGTAACATTAGTCAATACAGTAAATGGAGAAGAGCGAGAGTTTAAAACAGATGGTGTCTTTATTTACATTGGAATGGTACCTCTTTCTAAACCATTTGAGAGTCTTGGGATTACAAATGAAAATGGCTACATTGAAACAAATGAACGGATGGAAACAAAAGTAAAAGGGATCTTTGCGGCTGGGGACATTCGTGAAAAAATGCTTCGTCAAATCGTAACAGCAACTGGTGATGGTAGTATCGCAGCTCAAAGCGCTCAGCATTATGTTGAAGAGCTAGCAGAAAAGCTAAAAGTTGCTAAGTAAATCTTGGTGGAAGATAATTTTACACATTCGTAATTCTGTTTTAACTCTCCTGTAACATGGATGAAACAATTATGAGTTACTATATAAATAGTAATTGACCCCCTTTTATAAATAGACTTATTTTAGAGCATAGGCGCCCTTTCCTATGCTCCCTTTTTTTGTCCACAATCTGTTCAATTTTCCTCAAAAAAAAGTGAAACAGATTCCTACATGATTCGTATATATTTAGAAAAGCGGAAATGCCTTGATTAGCCCGACAAGCATAGACAAATTAGAATAGAAGGTGTACTTTACCTTCAAATCTGATTTGGGTTATGACCTCGAGGGGCTAGGCGCTGGAGCTAGACAATAAGAAAAGCGGAAGTGCCTTGCTAAGCCCCGACAAGCATAAGACGAATCAGAATAGAAGGTGCACTTTACCTTCAATTCTGATTTGTGTTATGACCTCGAGGGGCTAGGCACTGGAGCTAGACAATAAGAAAAGCGAAAGTGGCTCGCACAGCCATATTAAGCTACATACTTAAACTAGACCCAATGATTCAATTTTTCTTAATATACTACATAAATACCAACGAACAAGGCTCCATTAATTGTGAAGAATACGTATAAATAGTATAATGAAGCGAGACTTATCTTCGTGTTCTTGGCGAAATTCCGCTTCAAGTATTACTGCCAGTTTAACGGAATAAGGGCAAGTAAAAATTACTAAAACAGAATAATAAGAACAAGGCTAACGAAGTGACAGTAAGCTTTACAACGTCTGCTTTTGGTTGTGCCTTGAGCTTTCTGATAAGTACAAAAACGAGGTGAATCAAGATGCAGCGCGTAACGAATTGTGTCTTAATGGATGGAGACAACGTTCTTCTCCTTCAAAAGCCAAGAAGAGGCTGGTGGGTAGCTCCAGGCGGTAAGATGGAGCTAGGTGAATCAATTAAAGATACTGTTACACGAGAATATCGTGAAGAAACAGGCATATACATTAGAAACCCTCAATTAAAGGGAGTTTTTACCTTCCTCATTCAGGATGGGAAAGACATTGTATCTGAATGGATGATGTTTACTTTCCTAGCTACGGATTTTCAAGGAACGAATGTACATGAATCAGAAGAAGGAACAATTAAATGGCATCCGAAAGAGGATGTTAAAGCATTGCCGATGGCTCCTGGCGATTATCATATACTCGATTATGTAATGAAAGGCACGGGAATGCTGTACGGGACCTTTACGTATACACCTGATTATGAACTCATCTCCTATCGACTCGATCCTCAATAAAGATGGATGTTGAAAATTCAAGAAATTATTTGTTCATCATATGGAAATCGATGGATGTTTAAGCGATAATAAAGTTAGGAATTAGAATCGGACACTAAAACATTCTCATTCAGATGAGTGGTTACGAGTAGAAAGGAGGAACTAGACATGTCTAATGAAACAAATATCGAACAGTCTACAACACCACAAGAAATACAAATGGTTATTATTACAGGAATGTCAGGAGCAGGTAAGACGGTAGCAATTCAAAGCTTTGAAGACTTAGGGTATTTTTGCGTCGACAATTTACCTCCAACGCTTCTTCCAAAATTTTTAGAATTGATGAAGGAGTCAGGCTCAAAAATGAACAAGGTTGCTCTTGTCATGGATTTGCGCGGTCGTGAGTTTTTTGACTCCCTTTTCCAAGCGCTTGATGATTTATCTGAAAGCACTTGGTTAACCCCGCAAATTCTGTTCCTTGATGCTAATGATGCAACACTTGTGACAAGATATAAGGAAACAAGACGTTCTCATCCGTTAGCTTCGAAAGGACTGCCGCTTGAGGGGATCGGTCTTGAACGCGAGCTTTTAGAGGAGCTTAAAGGAAGAGCACAGCTTATTTATGATACATCGAGCTTAAAGCCTCGGGAATTAAGAGAAAAAATTCTCAAGCAGTTCTCTTCAAGTGTGGAGCATACTTTTACAGTAAATGTCACATCGTTTGGCTTTAAGTATGGTGTACCAATTGATGCTGATTTAATGTTTGATGTACGATTCCTACCGAATCCGCATTATATTGACAGCATGAGACCATTAACTGGTTTACAAGAGGAAGTATCGTCTTATGTGCTAAAATGGAGTGAGACGCAAAAGTTTTTAGAAAAACTAATCGATTTGCTTACCTTTATGCTGCCTTATTACAAGCGAGAAGGAAAAAGTCAAATTGTGATTGCGATTGGATGTACGGGAGGACAGCATCGCTCAGTTACATTAGCAGAATACATTGCGAACCATTTTAAACAGGAATATCATACTCAAGTTTCCCACAGGGATATTGAGAAGCGAAAGAATCATTAAAAAATGGGAACTGAACAATTGCCAAAGGTTGTTATTATAGGCGGTGGAACTGGCTTATCTGTACTATTAAGAGGATTAAAGCAGTTCCCTGTCGATATAACGGCTATCGTCACTGTTGCTGATGATGGCGGGAGTTCTGGCAGACTCCGCGATGAATTAAATATTCCTCCTCCAGGTGATATTCGCAATGTGTTAGCAGCTTTGTCAGATGTTGAGCCACTCGTTGAAGAGCTCTTTCAACATCGCTTCAATAAAGGCAATAACTTGACAGGACATTCATTAGGGAATTTAATTTTAGCAGCAATGACGACGATTACCGGTGATTTTGTCCATGCAATAAAAGAAATGAGCACAGTTTTAAATGTTCGTGGTAAGGTTTTACCTGCTGCAAACATGAGCGTTATCTTAAATGCAGAAATGGAAGATGGTACAATTGTCTCAGGAGAATCAAAAATACCCTTCTCT
Organism: Metabacillus niabensis; assembly: GCF_902829255.1. GTDB lineage: Bacteria > Bacillota > Bacilli > Bacillales > Bacillaceae > Metabacillus > Metabacillus niabensis. The sequence goes on from NZ_CADEPK010000012.1 coordinate 30,399, forward strand.
GGTAAGAAAATAAAACGAGTTTTTCTTTCTCCACAAAATATTGAACCACTTCCAGAAACAATTGAGGTCATCCGTAAAGCCGATTTAATTGTTATCGGACCAGGTAGTTTATATACAAGTATATTACCGAATCTACTTGTTCCGAAAATTGGAGAAGAGGTTTGTAAGGCAAAAGCAAAAAAGGTTTACATTTGTAATGTTATGACACAGGCTGGGGAAACGTTGAATTTCTCAGCAAGTGACCATGTGAAAGCATTATATGATCATATGAAATGCACATTTATTAATACAATTCTTGTTAATGAAGAGGAAATTCCGGATCATATTAAATTATTATATGAGGAAGAGCTTGCCAAGCCTGTTCACTATGATATTGAGGCGCTGAAAAGGCTAGGGCTCGAAGTCATTACAGATAATATTGTCTGCTATGACAATAGTGTCATTAGACATGATACGAATAAAGTGGCTAAGCTATTATATGGAATCCTTCAGCAGGAATTATCGTAATAAATGTGGTAAGAATGGGGGGTGCAGAGGTTGTCATTTGCATCTGAAACAAAAAAAGAACTAACAAACCTAGAACTTAAGCCTTGCTGTATAAAGGCTGAACTATCTGCACTCATCCGTATGAATGGATCACTCTCCTTTTCAAACCGAGTGATTATGGTAGATATTCAAACAGAAAATGCAGCGATAGCAAGGCGAATTTATACATTAATTAAAAAGCAATATCATGTATCTGTTGAATTGCTAGTGCGAAAAAAAATGAGATTAAAAAAGAACAATGTTTATATTGTTCGTTTAGTGGAAGACGCAAAAGAAATATTAGAGGATTTAAATATTTTAGAAGAAGGCTTTTCGATTGTAAGAAATATTTCTAGTTCATTAGTAAAAAAGAAATGTTGCAAACGTTCTTATATTAGGGGAGCTTTTCTAGCAGGTGGCTCTGTTAACAACCCGGAAACATCTTCCTACCATCTTGAAATTTTCTCTCTATATAAAGAACATAATGATTCGTTATGTGAGTTAATGAATACCTTTGATTTAAACAGTAAGACATTGGAAAGAAAGAAAGGATTCATTACCTACTTAAAGGAAGCAGAAAAGATTACTGAGTTTTTAAATATTATCGGTGCACATCAAGCGTTATTGCGTTTTGAGGACGTTAGAATTGTTCGTGATATGAGAAATTCAGTCAATCGATTAGTAAATTGTGAAACTGCAAATTTAAATAAAACGATTGGTGCAGCTTTGCGCCAAGTTGAAAACATTCGATATATTGATGAGCAAATTGGGATTGATTCGTTGCCAGATAAGCTTCGTGAAATTGCCAAGCTTCGTGTCGAATACCAAGATGTAACGCTTAAAGAACTTGGAGAAATGGTCTCGAGTGGTACTATTAGTAAATCGGGGATTAATCATCGATTACGAAAACTAGACCAAATTGCTGAGCAGCTACGATTGGGTCAACCAGTATCATTGAAGTAAAAAGTTTATAAAACAGCTTATTGTTGAATGTTGCTGAATGTAGCGTATGGTGTGAGACTTCTAGATAAATAAATGTGTCACGGGAAACGAAAAGGTGAAATACGCCAATTCGTTCCCTAGACCTTACAAGCGAGAGATGAACACCTTGTGTGGAAATGGGCAAACAAGTTAACAGTGCTAAATAAATAGATGAAAAGAGGAGATAGCTATGGTTGAAAAACAAGTAGAGGTTCACCTTAAATCAGGTTTACAAGCACGTCCTGCTGCATTATTTGTTCAAGAGGCAAATCGCTTTGCATCAGACATATTTTTAGAAAAAGATGGAAAAAAAGTAAATGCAAAAAGTATAATGGGCTTAATGAGCTTAGCGATTAGCAAAGACGCTGTTATTACGCTGATTGCAGAAGGTAATGATGAGCAAGAAGCAGTCGAAGCATTAGTGAAGTTTGTACAACAAGAAGGATAATATGTATAAAAAGGGCACATCGTATATAACGGTGTGCTTATTTATTTGATCGAAAAATAAAAAAGGTTGTCTAAAACGGTCAAAACCGTTATGAGACAACCTTTTGCTAAATTATTTATTGTTTAATTCATTACGAGTTAAAACTTTGTCAATTAAACCATATTCTAAGGCACGCTCAGCAGTCATGAAATTATCACGCTCTGTATCACGCTCGATAACTTCTAGAGGCTGACCAGTACGTTCAGATAAAATATTGTTTAACTTATCACGTAAGAAAAGAATGCGTTTTGCGGCAATTTCAATTTCAGTTGCTTGACCTTGTGCGCCACCTAATGGTTGATGAATCATTACTTCACTATTAGGTAATGCATAACGTTTTCCTTTTTCACCTGCAGCAAGTAAGAAAGCACCCATTGATGCAGCCATTCCAATACAAATTGTGGACACGCTTGGTTTAATATATTGAATAGTGTCATAAATCGCCATACCTGCTGTAATTGAACCACCAGGGCTGTTAATGTAAATAGAAATATCCTTTTCTGGATCTTCTGCTTCTAAGAATAGTAATTGAGATACAATTGAGTTAGCAACATTGTCATCGATACCGCTGCCTAGCATAATGATGCGGTCCTTTAGTAGACGTGAATAAATGTCATATGCACGCTCACCACGATTTGTTTGCTCAATAACTGTAGGGATTAAATTCATTTAAATATTCCTCCTTCATTATCAGAAAGATTGTACGCTAAGTACTTTCAAGTGTTTATTCCTATGTATTTCCATCATACAACTAAGGTCAATAAAGGTCAAACGAAAAGCATAAAAACGTTTGAAAAGATAGCTACTCAATAAATATATGTAGTAAAAAACAGAACATGTGATTATATTTGCCATTTTTTTGTTTTTTCAAACAGAAAACTTCATTTGTATGTTAAGATGAAAAATGGAATTTTACTTCCATAATTTTCATCATACATAAAGGAGAAACGAAATGGAAAGAAACATTACAAAAATCCTCATTATTGTGGGGTGGGTTGTTATCATTGTCGGAGCAATCTGTAATATTGATACAACAATGGATTTAAACAAAACACAATATGTACCAGAGGGAGAAAGTCCGGCTCCAATTCGAATTACTGAAATCTTACAAGATATTTTATATCCTGTTAGAGATGGTTTCATGTTAATAGGGCTAGCCTATTTTATTCGCTTTTTTCAAGCATCAAAGCCATCCCGTTCAGAATGATAATAGCCCCCTGATTGACCAAAAAATTTTGGTTACTCGGGGGAAGTTAAATGAATCCAAATTCTACTATTGAAATTTGGACCTAATATGTCGTATAATAATTTGGCTGACTAATTTAATATGCGCTCGTAGCTCAGTTGGATAGAGCGGTGGTTTCCGGTACCACGTCTGCCGGGGGTTCGAATCCCTCCGAGCGCGTCAAAATAGCAAGGGTTGAGACATCTCAGCTCTTGCTATTTTTTTATGTAAGAGTGTTAAATTTTGCTTGTTTGTTTCCTTATGTGGCGTTCGCTTTCCTCTGGCGTCCGGGCTCCACATTAAGTAGGAGCTCCCTTTGACATGCTTCTCTAGGCAGGAGCATCACGGAAGCTTAACAATACCCTTTAGCATGTAAAACAAATTCATCTTCGTTCGGTATCTCCTTTTCAACTCAACATATTCATATAATAAAAGAAATTTCTCCAGCTTTTTTATTCAATAAGCAGGTGGAACCTTTTGAGAAATCGTTGATAAACTGAAAAAAAGGAGGGGCTAAAATGATGAAAATGGAAAATAAGCAAGTGCCGATCTTGTCAGTGAAAATGACAAAGGAACTGCAGCAGGCAATTACGTTATTACAATATTCAACCGTCGAGCTTTATGAATATGTACAAGAGCTTTCGTTAGAAAACCCAGTCCTTGAACTATTAGATGTGCCGATTAGAACGATTGAAAGGTTACCGAAAAATATGCAAACGTTTGAAAATACGATAGTGGAAAGAAACAGCTTAAAAGACTATTTACGTGAGCAATTAATCGATTATCCATTATCTAAAAGAGCAGATGTCGAATATCTTATTGAAAATCTTGATCAAAATGGCTATCTAGTTGTTGATATAGAATTACTTGCCGAAGAAAATAAAATAGAACAAGCTGCTCTTGAAAAAAGTCTCGAATTGCTGCAATCGTTAGATCCTCCTGGAGTTGGGGCACGTACTTTACAAGAGTGTATTCTACTTCAGCTTAAGAGGTTATCACCACGTAACGAATTAGCTGAAACCGTCATTTTCCATCATTTTCATTGCTTTGCCGAAAAATCATGGAGAAGCTTATCAGCAAAATTAAACGAGCCGATTCATATAATTCAAGAAATCTCCCTACTTATTCAAACGCTAAACCCAAGACCAGGGGCTTCCTTCGAATCCAATCTATCCTCTTATATAACACCTGATTTTACAGTTAATAAACATCATGGCCATTTACAGCTTATTTTTCATGATGAACTGCTTCCACAACTAACGCTTAATCCGTTCTTAAATAAATGTAAAGATAAAGATATAGAAGACTATATTAAAGAAAAACGTATAGAAGCAAGGTGGCTGCTAAACGCATTACAGCACAGAAAAGAGACAATGATGAATGTAATGGAGGTCATCCTTGATAAACAAGCAGATTATTTTCTGAATGGAAAATTATTCTTAAAGCCGTTAAAATTAAAGGAAGTAGCGGAAATCCTCAACATTCATGAGTCAACCGTTAGCCGAGCTGTTAAAGATAAATATATTCGAACACCATACGGATTGGTGCCAATGAAATCCTTTTTTTCTGGGAAGCTTGTAAATAGTGAAATCTCGACAGCTTCTGTTAAAGAAAGGCTAAAGGAGCTCATTGATGAGGAGGATAAGCGACGACCATACTCAGATCAAAGCATCGCTAATGAGCTAAAAGACAGGTATGGGATTGTGATTTCAAGAAGAACTGTTACAAAATATCGTGAACTATTGCGAATTCCTTCAGCAGCAATCCGAAGACAATTTAGTTGAAGACAAGAAAGGGATGTGGAAAAGAACCTATGAAAAAAGTGATCTTCTATTCGAAAGAAAACTGTTCTTTATGTGAGAAGGGACTTGCTTTAGTAAAGGAGCTTCAAAAGGAAATTCCTTTTGACTATGAAGTTGTCGATATTTATAAAGATGATGAGCTTTTAGAGCTTTATCAAATTATGATTCCTGTCGTAAAAATCGACAATGAAATCGCATCATATGGGATTTTAGAAAAAGATTTAATAAGAAAGCGTTTACTTTCATAAACTCGTCAAACATTCCTTGAATATGCATTTTTACCCTGTTAAAATAAAGATGTAGCAGGGGAGATTTTTTTTTGAGCAGGCGGGACATAATAAGTCATAGCGGGACCAATTAAGTCCATGTCGACTCAGAAAGGGATAGCAAATAATGATATCATTAATAGAAGTACAAAAAAAATTATTGCCTGATCTTTTGGAGGTTATGCAAAAACGCTATCAAATTTTACAATACATTCGATTGATGCAGCCGATTGGACGCAGAAGTCTCTCTACAAGTCTCGGTTTAAGCGAACGAATTCTTAGAAATGAAGTTCAATTTTTGAAGGATCAAAAATTAATTGATATTCAAGTCTCTGGGATGAGCTTAACAAAGGACGGGAAATCACTATTAAAGTCTCTCGAGGAAATGATGAAGGATGTTTTAGGTTTAACGGTTCTTGAATCAACACTTAAAGAAAAGTTTAAGCTAGAAAAGGTCATTGTTGTTTCTGGAGATAGTGATCATTCTCCATGGGTCAAAAAGGATATGGGAAGAGCGTGTGTTTCATGCATTAAAAAGCGATTAAGCAGTGATAATATTATCGCTGTTACTGGAGGCACAACCCTTGCTGCAGTAGCCGAAATGATGACTCCAGATAGTAAAAATCGTGAAATTCTCTTTGTTCCGGCGCGTGGTGGATTAGGTGAGACAGTGGAAAATCAAGCAAACACAATCTGTGCTAAGATGGCCGAGCGTGCTAGCGGGAATTATAGGCTCCTGCATGTACCTGATCAGCTTAGTATGGAAGCTTATCAATCAATTATTGAGGAGCCCTCAATTAAAGAGCTTTTAACGATGATGAAATCCTCAAGTATGGTTATTCATGGAATAGGAGACGCTAAAACAATGGCGGAACGTCGCAGAACTCCTGAGAAGGATTTTCGTAAAATTGAAGCGGGCAATGCAGTTGCTGAAGCATTTGGCTATTACTTTGACCAAGAGGGAAAAATCGTACATAAAGTTCAAACAGTAGGGATCCAGCTAGACGACATTGAAGAGATGCCAAATGTTATTGCAGTAGCAGGAGGAGCTTCAAAGGCAAAAGCAATTAAAGCCTATATGAAACAAGCATTAGCATCTGTCCTTATTACAGATGAAGGTGCAGCAAACGCGTTAATAAGGGATTAATCATCCCTAATTATAAACGTTCATTTCTTATGTAATTTTTCCAGAAAAATGAACACACTAAGTAATAAAGCGTTCAAATGTAAATATATGTTTGAACAAATTTAAAGGAGGAAATTAAACATGGCAGTAAAAGTTGGTATTAATGGTTTTGGTCGTATTGGTCGTAATGTATTCCGTGCAGCTTTAAAAAATCCTAACGTTGAGGTTGTTGCAGTTAACGACTTAACAGATGCTAACATGTTAGCTCATCTTTTAAAATATGATTCTGTACACGGAAAATTAGATGCAGAGGTTTCTGTTGACGGAAACAACCTAGTTGTTGACGGAAAAACAATCACAGTTTCTGCTGAGCGTGACCCAGCGAAATTATCATGGGGTGCACAAGGCGTTGAAATCGTTGTTGAATCTACTGGATTCTTCACAAAACGTGCTGACGCTGCAAAACACTTAGAAGCAGGCGCTAAAAAAGTTATCATCTCTGCACCAGCAAGTGACGAAGATATCACAATCGTTATGGGTGTTAACGAAGATAAATACGATGCAGCTAGCCACGATGTAATTTCTAATGCATCTTGTACTACTAACTGCTTAGCTCCATTTGCTAAAGTATTAAACGATAAATTCGGTATCAACCGTGGTATGATGACTACTATTCACTCATACACAAATGACCAACAAATCTTAGATTTACCACATAAAGACTACCGTCGTGCTCGTGCAGCAGCTGAAAACATGATTCCAACTTCAACTGGTGCTGCTAAAGCGGTATCTCTAGTATTACCTGAATTAAAAGGTAAATTAAATGGTGGAGCAGTTCGTGTTCCAACTCCAAACGTTTCTTTAGTTGACTTAGTTGCTGAGTTAGACAAAGAAGTAACTGTTGAAGAAGTAAACGCAGCTCTTAAAGAAGCAGCAGAAGGCGATTTACAAGGAGTTCTTGGTTACAGCGAAGAGCCACTAGTATCTGGTGACTACAACGGTAACACAAACTCTTCTACAATCGATGCTTTATCAACAATGGTTATGGAAGGTAAAATGGTTAAAGTTATCTCTTGGTACGATAACGAAACTGGTTACTCTAACCGTGTAGTTGACTTAGCTGCTTACATCGCTTCAAAAGGACTTTAATTCTTATAAATAAGTAAGAAAATGGGGAAAGGGGACCATCCCCTTTCCTTGTTTTGTTTCGAACTAAAGGAAAAAAGAACATGTGAAGGTGTCTAGCTGCTTAGGCAAGTCTACGAAGAAAAAGGCGCTTTTAGAGCATTGATAAAATGGAGGGCTTTTCATGAATAAAAAATCAGTGAAAGACATTGATGTAAAAGGAAAAGTCGTCTTTTGTCGCGTTGATTTTAACGTACCGATGAAGGATGGACAAGTGACAGATGATACACGTATTCGTGCAGCTTTACCAACAATTGAGTACCTTACAGAGCAAGGTGCAAAGGTTGTTTTAGCTAGCCATTTAGGACGTCCGAAAGGTGAAGTTGTTGAAGAATTGCGCTTAAATGCAGTTGCTGAAAAACTACAAGCTCTTTCAGGTAAAAACGTTGTGAAAACAGATGAAGCATATGGCGACACTGTTAAGGCTGAGATTGCTAAGCTTGAAGAGGGTGGCATTCTTCTATTAGAAAACGTTCGTTTCTATCCAGGTGAAGAAAAGAACGATCCTGAGCTTGCAAAAGCATTTGCTGATTTAGCTGATATTTATGTAAATGATGCATTTGGTGCTGCACACCGTGCACATGCTTCAACTGAAGGAATTGCAAAGCATATTCCAGCTGTTGCAGGCTTCTTAATGGAAAAAGAGCTTGAAGTATTAGGAAAGGCTCTTTCAAATCCAGAACGTCCATTCACTGCAATTATCGGTGGAGCGAAAGTAAAAGACAAAATCGGTGTTATCCAAAACCTTCTTGATAAAGTTGATAACTTAATCATTGGTGGTGGACTAGCATATACGTTCATCAAATCTCTTGGACATGATGTTGGTAAATCACTTCTTGAAGAAGATAAAATTGATTTAGCTAAATCATTCCTTGAACAAGCGAAGGAAAAAGGCGTTAATTTCTATATGCCAGTTGATGTTGTTGTTGCGGATGATTTCTCAAACGATGCAAACATCAAAGTTGTTCCAGTAGATAGCATTCCAAATGATTGGGAAGGTCTTGATGCAGGTCCAAAAACTCGCGAAATTTACGCAGATGTTATTAAAAAATCAAAATTAGTTATTTGGAACGGACCAATGGGTGTATTTGAACTTGATGCATTTGCAAATGGTACAAAAGCTGTTGCAGAAGCGCTTGCTGAGGCAGAAGGTACATACTCTGTCATTGGAGGAGGAGATTCAGCTGCTGCTGTAGAAAAATTTGGTTTAGCAGATAAGATGAGCCATATTTCTACTGGTGGTGGAGCTTCTCTTGAGTTCATGGAAGGAAAAGAGCTTCCAGGTGTCGTTGCATTAAACGATAAATAAGATAATTATGTTATGATGAAATTGCAGGAAAGGAAAAGTAAGATTAGTCGCGACATCTTATTCTCATTCTGCAATTTCATATGAAAAGGAAGGTGTAAACATGAGAAAACCAATTATTGCTGGTAACTGGAAAATGAACAAAGTTGCTTCTGAAGCGAAAAGCTTTGTTGAAGAAGTAAAAGGTCTAGTACCAAACGCAGATCATGTTGACTCTGTTGTATGTGCGCCTGCACTATTTTTAGAAAGCCTTGTACAACAAGTGAAAGGCAGTGACCTAAAAATCGGTGCACAAAACATGCATTTCGAGGAAAGTGGTGCATTTACTGGAGAAATCAGTCCAGTAGCATTAAAGGATTTAGATGTTAGCTATGTTATTTTAGGACACTCTGAGCGTCGCGAAATGTTTGCTGAAACAGATGAAACTGTAAACAAAAAGACATTAGCTGCATTTAAACACGGATTAACTCCAATTGTTTGCTGTGGTGAAACGCTTGAAGAGCGCGAAGCAGGTAAAACAAATGAGCTAGTTGGTGACCAAGTGAAAAAAGCACTTCAAGGGTTATCTGATGACCAAGTGAAGCAAACTGTTATCGCTTATGAACCAATTTGGGCAATTGGAACTGGAAAATCTTCATCAGCTGAAGATGCGAATGAAGTTTGTGCACACATCCGTAAAGTTGTTGCTGAACAATTTTCAAGTGATGTTGCTGAGGCTGTTCGTATTCAATACGGTGGAAGTGTAAAACCTGAAAACATCAAAGAATATATGGCACAATCTGATATCGATGGTGCATTAGTTGGTGGCGCAAGCTTAGAAGCACAATCCTTCCTTCAGCTTTTGGAGGCTAGTAACAATGAGTAAATCACCTGTAGCATTAATTATCCTTGATGGATTTGCTTGTCGTGACGAAGTGAAAGGTAACGCTGTTGCACAAGCGAAAAAACCTAACTTTGACCGTTATTGGAATCAATATCCACATGCACAATTAACAGCATCTGGTGAAGCGGTAGGACTTCCAGAAGGTCAAATGGGGAACTCAGAAGTAGGTCATTTAAATATTGGAGCAGGACGCGTTGTCTATCAAAGCTTAACTCGTGTAAACGTGGCAATCCGTGAAGGTGAATTCGAAAAGAATGAAACGTTCACAGCTGCTATTAACCATGTGAAGCAAAATGGGACAAACCTTCATATTTTTGGCTTACTATCAGATGGTGGAGTACATAGTCATATTCATCATTTATATGCCCTTCTTCGCCTTGCTGCAAAAGAGGGTGTAGAAAATGTCTATATCCATGGCTTCCTTGATGGCCGTGATGTAGGTCCAAAAACTGCGAAAATTTATTTGAATGAGCTTCAAGAAAAAATCAAAGAATATGGTGTCGGTGAAATTGCGACATTATCAGGCCGTTATTACTCTATGGACCGTGATAAGCGCTGGGATCGTGTAGAAAAGTCATACCGTGCAATGGTATACGGTGAAGGTCCTTCATACAAAACAGCACTGGAATGTGTGGAAGACTCTTATAACAACGGTATCTACGATGAATTCGTTCTTCCTTCTGTTATTACAAAAGAAGACGGATCACCAGTTGCTACAATCAGTGATAACGATGCGGTTATTTTCTATAATTTCCGTCCTGATAGAGCAATTCAAATTTCAAACACGTTTACAAATGAAGATTTCCGTTCATTTGACCGTGGTGAAAAACATCCAAAACATTTGCATTTCGTTTGTCTTACACATTTTAGTGAAACAGTAAACGGATATGTTGCGTTTAAGCCAACAAACTTAGATAATACAATTGGTGAGGTATTATCACAAAATAACTTAACTCAACTTCGTATTGCGGAAACGGAAAAGTATCCTCACGTTACATTCTTCATGAGTGGTGGACGTGAAGAAAAATTCCCTGGTGAAGAGCGAATCCTTATCGATTCACCAAAGGTTGCAACTTATGACTTGAAGCCTGAAATGAGCGCTTATGAAGTAACGGACGCGTTACTTGAAGCAATTGCTTCAGACAAGTTTGATGCAATCCTTCTAAACTTTGCTAATCCAGATATGGTTGGACACTCGGGAATGCTCGAGCCAACGATTAAAGCAATCGAAACAGTTGATGAATGCCTTGGAAAGGTTGTAGATGCGATACTTGCGAAAGGCGGTAAAGCCATTATTACAGCTGACCATGGTAACTCTGATGAAGTTGTCACATTAGAAGGTGAGCCAATGACAGCTCATACAACAAACCCTGTTCCTGTCATCGTAACAGAAGAGGGCGTTACCCTTCGTGACGGCGGAATTTTAGGAGATTTAGCACCAACAATGCTAGATTTACTAAATGTTGAAAAACCAGTTGAAATGACTGGAACATCACTTATTAAAAAGTAATTGAAACAAAGCAAACGGTCGGCCGCCGAATGCAGAAAAAACAAAAATTTATAATAAAAAAGGAGATTAAACAATATGCCATACATTGTAGACGTATATGCTCGTGAAGTATTAGACTCTCGCGGTAACCCAACAGTTGAAGTTGAAGTACACACTGAATCAGGCGCATTTGGTCGCGCATTAGTACCATCTGGTGCATCAACTGGTGAATATGAAGCAGTTGAGCTTCGTGACGGTGACAAAAGCCGTTATTTAGGAAAAGGTGTTTTAACTGCTGTTAAAAACGTTAACGAATTAATCGCTCCAGAATTAATCGGTTTCGAAGTAACAGAACAAAACGCAATTGACCAAGCTTTAATCGAGCTTGACGGTACAGAAAACAAAGGAAAATTAGGTGCAAACGCAATTCTTGGTGTTTCAATCGCATGTGCTCGTGCAGCTGCAGATTACCTACAAGTTCCTTTATATCAATACCTTGGTGGATTCAACTCAAAAACTCTACCAGTTCCAATGATGAACATCGTAAACGGTGGAGAGCATGCGGATAACAACGTTGATATCCAAGAATTCATGATCATGCCTGTTGGTGCTGAAAACTTCCGTGAAGCACTACGTATGGGAGCAGAAATTTTCCATACTTTAAAATCAGTTCTTAAAGAAAAAGGTCTTAACACTGCTGTAGGTGATGAAGGTGGTTTCGCTCCTAACCTAGGATCAAACGAAGAAGCTTTCCAAACAATCATCGAAGCAATCGAAAAAGCTGGTTACAAGCCAGGCGAACAAGTTATGCTTGCAATGGATGCTGCATCTTCTGAGTTCTATAACAAAGAAGACGGTAAATACCATCTTTCAGGTGAAGGTGTTGTTAAAACATCTGCTGAAATGGTTGACTGGTATGAAGAAATGGCGAACAAATACCCAATCATCTCTATCGAAGACGGTTTAGATGAAAACGACTGGGAAGGTCATAAATTATTAACTGAACGTATTGGTGGAAAGGTTCAACTTGTTGGTGACGACTTATTCGTTACAAACACTAAGAAACTTTCTGAAGGTATCGAAAAAGGAATTGGTAATTCAATCCTAATCAAAGTGAACCAAATCGGTACACTTACTGAAACTTTCGATGCAATCGAAATGGCAAAACGCGCTGGCTACACAGCAGTTATCTCTCACCGCTCTGGTGAAACTGAAGACAGCACAATCGCTGACATCGCTGTAGCAACAAACGCTGGTCAAATCAAAACTGGTGCTCCATCACGTACAGACCGTGTTGCAAAATACAACCAACTTCTTCGCATCGAAGATCAATTGGCTGATTCTGCAAAATATGATGGCATCAAAACTTTCTATAACTTAAAAAAATAAGTTGAGATATGAAAAACGGAACTGCTTAAAGTAGTTCCGTTTTTTTATGCGTAAATAAGAGCTCTTAACAGTTAGGATATAAATTGATAGTTCAAATCAATGGATCCATTAAAAATGCGCAAAAATTAATTTTACTCTCTTTGAAGTTCATGCGAATTCGCATTAGGAAAATAAACTTCTATTGTGAAGCTCTTCCATTTATGATACATTTAAACTATCTACTTGTGCGTATATCAGGAGGTGTCTTTTCATGCATACAGCATTAATTATCCTACTTGTTTTAGTCTCAATTGCACTCATTACCGTTGTTTTATTACAATCAGGTAAAAGCGCTGGGTTATCAGGTGCCATCTCAGGTGGTGCAGAACAGCTTTTTGGAAAACAAAAGGCTCGTGGTCTTGATTTGATTTTACACCGTATTACGATTGTTTTAGCTGTGCTATTTTTTGTATTAACAATACTAGTAGCATATATCGTTGGATAATGGTCGAACAAAGGGTCTGAAGTATCAGACTCTTTTTTTAATAGCTAAGAAGCAGGGAATGTGTTTTGCTCCGATTGTCATATGCTGCTTAAAGCGTTGAAGAATTCTCATTAAGCTAAGAAGGGAGCTTCATGCATCTTTCAAGCATTAATTTGGTACAACCGGAAAACATTTGCTTAAATAATAAGAGGATACATAATACGAAATCGACTATTCCAAGCATGTAAAGGATAAACTAAATGAAATTAGTAAAAGGAGTTACAGGTGATGAAAAGAGTTTTACCAAAACCATTTACATTTGAAGGCGGAGAAAAGGCAATATTATTATTACACGGCTTTACAGGAAATACAGCAGACGTTCGGATGCTTGCACGCTTCTTAAATGAACGTGGCTATACTTGTCATGCCCCACAATATAAAGGACATGGTGTTCCACCTGAGGAGCTAGTTCATACAGGTCCGGAAGTTTGGTGGCAGGATGTGATGGAAGGCTATGAGCATTTAAAAAATCTAGGGTTTGAACAAATTGCAGTGTGTGGCTTATCATTAGGCGGTGTGTTTTCGCTAAAATTAGGCTACACTGTACCTGTAAAGGCGGTTATTCCAATGTGTGCACCGATGTACATCAAAAGTGAAGAAGTGATGTACCAAGGTGTCCTTGATTATGCGAGAAATTATAAGAAGTTTGAAGGGAAATCACCTGAAGTAATCGAGGAAGAAATGAAGGAATTTGCAAAAACTCCGATGAATACATTAAAAGCTTTACAGGAGCTTATTGCAGATGTTCGGAAAAATGTTGATATGATTTATGCACCGACATTTGTAGCGCAAGCACGACATGACCACATGATTAATACAGATAGTGCAAATATTATTTATAATGAAGTCGAAACAATCCAAAAGGAACTAAAGTGGTATGAGGAATCAGGCCATGTTATTACATTAGATAAGGAACGTGACTTGTTACACGAGGATGTGTATCAATTTTTAGAAAAACTTAACTGGTAAAGGAGGATTTTAATGGAGTCGGAAATTAAAGTACATATAGATAAGCTTCTTGCATTCATGAAGGAAGAAGCGTATAAACCGTTAACTGTTCAGGAGCTTGAAGAAGCCTTCGGAATAGAAGATTCGGCGGAATTTAAAGATTTTGTCAAAGCGTTAGTTGCGATGGAAGACCAAGGGCTTGTTGTAAGAACAAGAAGCAATCGTTACGGCTTACCGGAGAAAATGAACTTATTAAAAGGAAAGCTGATAGGTCATGCGAAGGGCTTTGCGTTTTTAGATCCGGAGGATCCGAGTCTTGATGATGTATTTATACCACCAACTGAGCTGAAAACAGCGATGCATGGAGATACCGTTCTTGTTAGAGTAAGTGCGGAAACGTCAGGCTCAAGACAGGAAGGAACCGTCATCCGGATTATCGAACGTGGTGTGAAGGAAGTCGTTGGGACATATACAGAAAGTAAAAACTTCGGATTTGTCATTCCAGATGATAAAAAGATCATCAATGATATCTTCATCCCGAAAAATGCAGCAAATGGTGCGATTGAAGGGCATAAAGTTGTTGTGAAACTAACGACATATCCAGAAGGACGTATGAGTGCTGAAGGAGAAGTTATTCAAATTTTAGGTCATAAAAATGATCCAGGTGTTGATATCTTATCGGTAATTCATAAGCATGGCCTACCTGGACTTTTTCCTGAAGAAGCGCTACAGCAGGCAAATGATGTACCTGATACAATTCATGAGGATGATTTAAAGGGACGTCGAGATTTGCGAAATGAAGTCATTGTAACGATCGATGGCGCTGATGCAAAGGATTTAGATGATGCTGTAACCGTACAAAAACTAGAAAATGGCCACTATAAGCTAGGAGTTCACATTGCTGATGTTAGTCACTATGTGACAGAAAACTCACCAATTGACAGGGAAGCATTAGAGCGTGGGACAAGTGTCTATCTTGTAGACCGTGTTATTCCAATGATTCCACATCGCCTTTCTAATGGCATTTGTTCATTAAATCCTAAGGTCGATCGTTTAACATTATCATGTGAAATGGAAATTGATGAAACTGGGACTGTCGTAAAGCATGATATTTTCCAAAGTGTCATAAAAACGACAGAAAGAATGACCTATTCAGATGTGAGAAAAATCCTAGAAGATCGTGATGAAGAGGTTATGAAAAAGTATGAAGCGCTTGTCCCAATGTTTGAGCAAATGGGAGAGCTTGCGCAAATTCTTCGCACAAAACGGATGAATCGTGGAGCGATTGACTTTGATTTTAAAGAAGCAAAGGTATTAGTTGATAAGGAAGGAAATCCTTATGATGTTGTCATTCGCGAACGTTCAGTTGCTGAGCGTCTTATTGAAGAATTTATGCTTCTTGCAAATGAAACTGTTGCCGAGCATTTCCATTGGATGAATGTTCCATTTATTTATCGTATCCATGAGGATCCGAATATGGAAAAGCTACAACGATTCCTTGAGTTTATTACGAATTTTGGCTATACAGTCAAAGGAACGGCAAATGACATTCATCCACGTGCCCTCCAAAATATTTTAGAGGAAGTACAAGGGACACCAGAGGAAACGGTAATTTCAACGGTGATGCTTCGTTCAATGAAGCAAGCTAAATATGACCCAGCAAGTCTTGGTCACTTCGGATTATCAACTGAATTTTACACGCATTTTACATCACCAATTCGCCGTTATCCAGACTTAATCGTTCATCGTTTAATTCGAACTTATTTAATTGAAGGAAAGGTTGATGAGGAAACTCGTTCAAAATGGGCAGAAAGTCTTCCGAATATTGCTGAGCATGCTTCCAATATGGAACGAAGAGCGGTTGAAGCAGAGCGTGAGACAGATGAGCTGAAAAAGGCTGAATTCATGCTTGATAAAATTGGTGAGGAATATGATGGAATGATCAGTTCAGTGACAAACTTCGGAATGTTTGTTGAGCTGCCTAATACAATCGAGGGACTAGTCCACGTTAGCTATATGACAGACGATTATTATCGCTATGATGAAAAGCATTACGCGATGATTGGTGAACGCACAGGTAATGTCTACAGAATTGGCGATGAAATTACAGTCCGCGTTGTGAATGTCAACAAGGATGAACGTTCGATTGATTTTGAAATAGTTGGCATGAAGGGTACGAGAAGACGACCTGAGAAGGAAATAAAAAAGGTGATTATCGCAGGCAAGGGTGGACGTAACGGAAGCCAAAGCAAAAGCCGTGGCGGTGGCAAGACCTCTGAGAATGAGGAATGGTCAACACGGCCACCTCGGAAAAAGAAGAAAAAGCATTTTGAAAACGCACCAAAAGCGAAGCGGAAAAAGAAGAAGCGTTAGTTTGAATCCAAAGCTGGCACAGATAAGTGTCAGCTTTGTTTAGTGATTTGAGAAATTGCATAAATATTGAGTATCCGCCCATTTTTTGTTAAAATAGAAGCTATCGCACAAGACTTCGTAATGAAGGGAGGAATAACAATGCCTAAAGGAATGGGAAAAACCGTCGCTCAAAACAAAAAAGCGAATCATGATTTTGCAATTGAAGAAACATATGAAGCTGGCATTGTCCTTCAAGGTACTGAAATTAAATCAATTCGTAATGGCCGCGCGAATTTAAAGGATTCCTATGCTCGAATTGAACGTGGTGAAGTATTCTTATACAATATGCACGTTAGTCCGTATGAACAAGGGAACCGATATAATCACGATCCGTTACGAACTAGAAAATTGCTGTTGCATAAAAAGGAAATAGCAAAACTTATTGGGGTAACGAAGGAAGAAGGCTATACACTCGTCCCATTAAAAATGTATATTAAGAACGGTTATGCAAAGGTATTAATCGGTCTTGGTAAAGGGAAAAAGAAATACGATAAGCGTGAGGACTTAAAGAAAAAAGAAGCTAAACGTGACATCGAACGTGCCTTTAGAGAACGTCAAAAAGATTATTAGGAAAAACCTTACAATTGCATTTTTGTCCATGTTTGTTATAATAGATTTTGTAAGACAGTCACTTACAAACATAAAAACTTCATAAGCAATTAAGCTTATTTACTCTTTTTACTCCCGTATTCCCTAGCTGGTATATACGGCTTATCATGGGGACGTTACGGATTCGACAGGGGTAGATCGAGCTTAGGTTGCGGGCCGAAGGGATCGTCTTCGTAAAAACGTCACGCCAATAATAACTGGCAAATCTAACAATAACTTAGCTTTAGCAGCTTAATAACTGCTTAGCTGTTCCTCCCTCCATCGTCCATGTGGTAGGGTAAGGGACTCACTCTTAGTGGACTACGCCTAATTCCTCCGTCTGGGGATGAGGGAAGAGACCAATCAGACTAGCTGCTCCGACGCCTGTCGATAGGCATAAGAGTTAGCGAATCCGCAAATATATCGACTACGCTCGTAGACGCTTAAGTGGCGATATTTCTGGACGTGGGTTCGATTCCCACCGTCTCCACCAAATACATAATTTGGTGGTTTTTTTATTTTAGGCATATTTAGCTCAATTTATTTGTTTTTCCCATTGGGTTGCTTTTTCCGTATACAATTAAATGTTTCTGTGCAAAATAATTTTTAAGAATGACAAATCCCAATGCTTTGTAACACGAAAGATGTTAAAGTGAAAAAATCTATCGCAACTTCTCGGACATATTCCACTCAACTTTTGCCGCTTGAGCTACTACCAAATAACCCTTTTGCTAAATACAAAACGTTTTAGGAATATTTTGCATTAATCAATATGAGTGAAATGAAAATTTCACAGGAGAGTTAGAGCAATTAGTGTATTCAATTGTAAAAGCTCAATAAGAAAACCAGCTATAGCTGTTTTTGAAAATTTTTTAGAATATCAAGTTGACACTCTTGCTACTCGGTGATACAATGTACTTGTAGTAAGCAATACTTAATAGCGGGATATCTTGAAAAAGCTATTCATTAAATATTCCTCGGTACTAAGTGATACTGAATATAAGTCAGACAGAATAGAGGAGGCACAGAATATGGAAAATTTAACGGAAATGCTGAAGGGTTCGTTAGAAGGCTGCGTTCTAGAAATCATCAGCCGCCATGAAACCTATGGCTATGAGATTACCCGCAGACTGAACGATCTTGGGTTTACCGAAGTTGTGGAAGGGACGGTTTACACAATCCTCGTGCGATTAGAAAAGAAAAAACTAGTGAATATTGAAAAAAAACCGTCAGATATGGGACCACCTCGCAAGTTTTACACACTTAATGAGGCTGGCCGCAAGGAGCTTGAATTGTTTTGGGAAAAATGGGATTATGTATCATCAAAAATCAATGTCTTGAAGTCAAGTTAACTGCATAAGATATTCCGTCAGATATTAATCGAGTGTCTTGTTCAGTTTAATAAAAAAAGGAGGAAAAATGATATGTTGGAAATGTTCAAAAAAATGATTGGTGATAAAAAAGAGTACAAAATGATGATGGCACGGGTTGAAGCCCTTCCAGAGGATTACCAGTATGTATTTAAAAAAATTCAAAACTACATGTGGAATTTCTCATCTGGAAATGGGATGGATATGCTACACATGCAGTATGAACTAATCGATTTGTTCGAGGCAGGTGCGGCAGAAGGCAGACAAGTGCTAGAAATTACCGGAGACGATGTGGCTGCCTTTGCTGACGAACTAGTAGCAAACGCTAAAACGTATGTCGCAAAGTATCGTGAAGATTTGAATCAGAGCATCATGAAACGTTTGGGAAAAAATAAATGAAATAAAATCAATAGATAATACTGACTGAATAGCTGGTTACAAATGTATTACTACCTTCGTTATTCAGTTATATTTTAAATCTAGTACTAAGTAATACAGATTATCAGTGAGACTAAATAGGGGAGTATAAGCAAGCTAATTACGTATTTATAAGGAGGAAAAAAGCATGAGTAATGCAGTGATTTCTGTAATAGGGTTAAAAAAATCATTTAAAGACAAGGAAGTTTTAAAGGGAGTAGATTTTGAGGTGCGACGTGGCGAAATTTTCGCACTCCTTGGCTCTAATGGAGCCGGCAAGACGACAACGGTCAACATCCTTTCGACGTTGATGAAGCCCGATGGCGGTGAAGTAGGAATTAGCGGATTTGATGTACAGCGTCAACCGGACCATGTTCGTCAGAGCATCAGCCTGACAGGGCAGTTTTCGGCTTTAGATGGCATGCTTAGCGGGCGAGAAAACCTAATCATGATCGCCAAGTTGCGGGGAGTTTCTAATCCCGCTCAGGTTGCCGACAATCTGCTTGCAAGATTCAGTCTTACCGATGCGGCTAACCGCAGAGCGGACCAGTATTCTGGCGGGATGAAGCGCCGGCTTGATATCGCCATGAGTCTAATTGGGACGCCATCAGTCATTTTTCTCGACGAACCGACGACAGGGCTTGACCCAGAAGCGCGGATTGAAGTCTGGGATACTGTCAAGGAGCTTGCCGACGGCGGTACAACGATCTTGCTGACGACCCAGTACTTAGAGGAAGCGGAACAACTAGCGGATCGTATCGCCATTCTGCATGGCGGAAAAATCATCACGACTGGTACACTTACTGAACTCAAAAAGATGTTCCCACAGGCGAAAGTGGAGTATATCGAGAAGCAGCCGACGTTGGAAGAAATTTTTCTCGCAATTATCGGCAATAAGGAGGAGATATAAAATGAAAAGCAAAACAGGTGTATTATTAGGACGTTTAATGCGCAATATCATGCGCAGCCCAGATACAATTATTACGGTGGCGATTACACCGATTATGATGATGCTACTATTTGTCTACGTATTTGGCGGCGCAATCGAGACAGGGACAGATAACTATGTCAATTATTTATTGCCAGGAATATTGCTAATGGCTATCGCATCTGGTGTCGCATACACGTCGCTGAGGCTGTTTAATGATGTAAAGAGCGGGCTGATGGCACGTTTCATTACAATGCCTATTAAGCGCTCATCGGTATTGTGGGCTCACGTGTTGACCTCGCTTGTTTCCAATGCGCTTACGGTTGTAGTGGTTATCCTCGTCGCACTCTTGATGGGATTCCGTTCTAGCGCGGATATCCTTGATTGGCTCGCTGTAGCTGGGATACTCGGTCTGTTTACGCTGGCATTGACATGGTTAGCGGTCATTCCTGGATTGACAGCGAAGTCTATGGAAGGGGCAACAGCTTACTCGTACCCGCTGATTTTCTTACCGTTTATCAGTTCGGCATTTGTCCCTACAGAAACGATGCCAAAAATTGTCCGTGTGTTCGCAGAGAACCAGCCTGTGACTTCAATCGTGAACTCGATTCGTGCTCTCTTGTATGAAGGGTCAGTTGGCAATGGTATCTGGATCGCTCTTGTCTGGTGCGTCGGCATCATGATAATTGCTTACTTCTTCGCAAGTAAAGTCTTTAAACGCCAGTTAGGATAAAGTCTATAACATAAGAAACTATGGATTACATGTCAGTTGGAATGTGATTCATAGTTTTTTAATTGAAGGAAAATACTAAAGTTAGATATGCTCGATTTAAGTTAAAAAAATCATGAATAGAAATAGGTACAAGAGGTTTACTAAATAAAAGTAACGAAACAATTTTAGAGGAAATGGAAGAGATAATTTTAAATTTTTTAATGGTAGGCTTTTCATCGGAAAACTTAACAAATTATTGTGCTGAAATGATCTTGGACTTTTTAAGTTTACAGCAAACAGATAAAAAGGATGTCTCAAAAGCTAAGCATTTGGACATCCTCAAAATGACTATTAGAAAATATCATTTGCGAAGGTTACATTGTACTTGTGTCAATTACGAATCGATACTTCACATCAGAAGCTAGCACGCGTTTGTAAGCTTCGTCAATTTGATCTGCCGAAATGACTTCAATTTTAGGGGTAATGTTATGTTTTGCACAGAAGTCTAACATTTCCTGAGTCTCACGGATTCCTCCTATCATTGACCCCGCAAATGAACGGCGATGACCGATGAGAGACATTACATTTAGTGACAACGGTTCGCCAGGAGCACCGACATTAACAAGTGTTCCGTCAAGAGTGAGTAATGAGAAATATGCATCGATGTCAATCTTTGCACTTACCGTGTTAATAATTAAATCAAAAGTTCCGGCAAGTTTCTTGAAGGTTTCTGGATCGCTTGTGGCATAATAGTTGTTTGCGCCAAATTGCAAACCATCCTCCTTTTTCTTCAATGATTGTGACAGTACAGTGACATCAGCACCCATTGCATGGGCAATTTTGACTGCCATATGACCAAGACCGCCCATACCAACGACCGCTACCTTCTTACCTGGACCAGCACCCCAATGGTTTAGTGGCGAATAGGTCGTAATACCTGCACAAAGTAATGGTGCTGCGACATCAAGCTCAATGCTATCTGGAATTCTAACTACGAAATCCTCTGTTACGACAATGTGGGTAGAATAGCCACCTTGAGTAGGCTCGCCGTATTTGTCAACACCAGCGTATGTAGGGATATTTCCTTTAAGACAATATTGTTCTTCTCCTTTACGGCAATTTTCGCACTCACCACAGGAATCAACCATACATCCGACCCCGACTCGGTCACCGACCTTGTACTTTGTAACCTCTTTACCAATTTCTGTGACAATTCCTGCAATTTCATGTCCAGGTACGAGTGGATAGTTTACGGCACCCCATTCTCCATGGGCAGTGTGAATATCAGAATGGCATATGCCGGCATATTTAATTTCAATCAGAACATCATGTGAATCAAGATCGCGTCGTTTAATTTCTGCAGCTCTAAACGGTTTGTCTGGTCCGTCCACAGCTCGTGCTTTAGCAGTTATCATTCATAAAACCTCCTATAGTTTATATCTTTCAAGAGAATGCGTTTGTACAGGGGATAGCTTTAAAACCTCAGGTTGTATTTCTTTTAGTCATTTCTATCCCTTTTTTTCTCTTGTAATACAATGTTAATCCTTATAGTTAACTCTAAGTCAAGAGGTTGGCTTGAATTTTTTTGAATTTTTCTCATTGTATTGTATCGAAACAAGCTTCAATTTTCTGGCTTTTATAATGGGGGTGGAAGGGTGAAACTTCCAAGAACAGATACTGTCTTGTTAATTTCTTGCTCATTGCTAATGCCCGTTATAGCCCCATTTCTAAAATGATAATAGGAAAATGGTTATAAAGGAAAAAAGTAATAATTGAAATTGAATTTTAGAGATTACATCTAATTGTTTGAATAGATAGATTTCCTCCGCTTTAAATAGGAATAAACGTTCAAGAATAAATGAATACTATCAAAAACAGGAGGAAATATTGTGGACGGAGACCAAATAAAAGTAATTGAGCAGCTTAGAAAGGCAGAGATTGAACAAAGCGATCGGTGGATAAATTATTGGCACGATTATTCTAATATATCTACTTGGCAATTCTGGGTTGTCCTTGCGATGTTTCTACTTCCTTTAGTACTATTAATTCTCTTTATCGATAGAAGGAAAATGTTCCAACTAGGGTTTTATGGATACAGTGTTCATGTATTCTTCGCTATTATCGATTCATTTGGAGTCTTAAGGGGATTATGGACATATCCTTATAAAATGCTTCCATCCCTTCCAGCTAGTGTTGCCCTTGATTCCTCATTTGTTCCTGTAGCCTATATTCTTCTTTACCAATATACGATTAACAAAGAGAAGAATTATTATATTTGGATGCTGCTTCTCTGTGTGGCCTTTGCCTTTTTTGTTAAACCACTTATGGTAGGATTTGGTTTATTTCGTTTTGGGGGTAATGAGAACTTTTTAATGCTATTTTGGGGGTATGTTGCTGTAGGGCTTATAGCAAAATGGATAAGTGATGTATTTGGAGTGCTTCTTAAAACAAAGAAATGGAGTTTCTATCATAAATACTTTAAATAAATTGAGATTGGCTAAATGACTTTTTAACAATAGAGTAGCGATGCTTCAGGTACCGAAGGATCGTTATTTAGTTATGCAGATTACTTAAATACAATTAAAACATCTATACCTTTAATGAAGAGAATATAAATTTTAAGAAAGGATGATACTATAAAAAAATGAGATGAAGGAAGTTACTATGGATATGATGAAACCAATTAAATTAGGATCAAATAAGACAGAAATAACAGAAAAATTAACCTCTGCTGAAATGGGTAAGCTTTGGGCGACATACATGGGAAATAGTATGGCAAAATGCATCATAAGCTACTATCTACAACATGTTGAGGATAAGGATATTAAAACATTATTAGAAAATGCATTAAAATTAAGCGAACAATTTCTAAAAACAACTACTGATATTTTTAATAGAGAAAATTTCCCAATACCTAAAGGGTTTTCAGAAGAAGATGTCAATTTAGGTGCACCTCGTTTATTCCAAGATGAATTTTATGTCCATTATTTAAAATATACATCAAAGGCAGGAATGAGTATTTATAATATAGCTATTCCGTTAGTCTTCAGAAAGGATGTCCAAGATTTTTTTAGGTATTGTATGGAATCCACAATGGATTTAATGGAACAGATTAAAGAGATATTAATGAATAAAGGTCTTATTAATAAGCCGCCATTGATTCCAGTACCTGAAAGGGGGGAATTTGTTCATGAGGATTTTTTAAATGGATATTTTGGGCATGTTCGACCATTACACGCATTAGAAATTGCTCATCTATACGATGTTTTAGAAAATAATGCAACGAGTAAAGCACTGATTATGGCATTTTCTCAAGTAGTAAAGGATCAAACGATTCGCAAATTGTTTGAAAGAGGAAAAGACATTATCATAAAAAATAACGATGACTATATAAAAAAGCTTCATGAAGAAAATTTACCATCACCATCTTCTCTTGATGATTTAGTCACTTCATCTACTTTTTCGCCTTTTTCGGACAAGATTATGCTATTTCATAAAATGGATATGTTCACAATTAAATTAAGAACGTTTGGAAATGCACTTGCTGTAAATGGACGGCATGATATTGGGCTAATCTATACAAATGCTTTAATAAAAAACTCTGCTTTCGTCCAAGATGCAGCAAAAATTATGATTAAGAACGGCTGGTTTGAACAACCTCCGTTAGCTGTCGATAGAGAAAAATTAGCATCTGATTAGATCTTCGGGTGTTATTTATAATTTGGTAGCAAATTCTCTTTGTTTTAATGAAAAAATAGCGTTAATCCAAGCAGGAGGATTAAGGCTATTTTCATTAATGAAAATGACCTAATGATAAGCTTGTGACATTTATAGATACAATTTCATGGAATCTATAGAGTATAGTAATACTAATTTTAAAGGATTGATCCGATGTATATTTTAATTAATTTTTTTTATATAATAGCGGGTTTTAAATGGGGAGATTGGAGAAATTGGAAAAAGTATTATTCGACAATTCTTTTTTTTATCATTGGAGATTTTTTATATAATTTTCTCCTCTATAAAAAAACGATGTGGTTATTTCATGATTTAGTTTTACCTAATCATACAACAATTACGGTTTTAGCTATGGTCGTAACATACTCTGCAACGGTATTAATTTATCTAGGGAGATTTCCTCATGGATGGTTAAAACGGTTATTATGGTTTTTATTATGGGTTGGAATCTATATAAGTGCTGAATACTTTAACAGTAAGCTAGGCTTCATTACATATCATAATGGGTGGAACTTTTGGTGGTCTGTTTTATTTACCGCAATCATTTTCTTTATTTTGCCGATTCACCATAAAAGGCCTTTATTAGCTTGGCTTATATCAATCATCATTATAGGAGCGCTGTTAAGTATATTTGATGTGAAATTGACGGATATGAAATAAGTGTATAGTTTATACACTTTGAACAATTTATTAAAGATGATTTGTGGAATCGCAAATAAGCTTTAATCCCAACCTTCGCTATTATAATTTAAAGCATTTATCATGAATCCTCAAGTACTCAGTTGAACAATGACCTCTAACAAAAAAATGCTAAATAGAAATGACTCTACTTTTTATTTAGAGCCTCCTTAATGAACATATAATGCCAACGCATAAAGATGCATGCGTATATATAGAAGAGTATCGAATAAACTATTTTCCACCCTTTATATTCAATGTAGCCGAAATATCGTGAAAGCTGCTCGTAGAGGACTGAGAAAACAACCCAAAAAGTTAAATAGAGTAAAAATTTCTTTTTCTCAATCGGCATAAAGTTCAAATACAATATCCCAAAAAGAAAAGGTAATGTTATTTGGACCATTAAATCTGAAAAAGATGGACCATTTTGTTTCATTAAGTCATACAAATCCAATATGTCAGCGAAGAGTAGGTCAGCAAAAATCGTATGAAAAGAGACTGCAAGAAATGCAAAATAAAACTCATGACGGTTTAATCGTTTAGGCATAAAAAGGATAATAAGGAGGGTAATTAAGTACGATACTAACAATTGAAAATTACTCTTCATTTTAAAGGTTGGGGACAGTCCCCAAATAGAAAGAGGGGACTGTCCCCAATTTCCACCATCAATCTCTTATTTTTTCAATTACAATAAAGCATGTACTATCAGGCAATCGAACGATGTCTCCGGCTTTGTTCATTATTTTTACTTTTGGCAAGAGAAATTCTTCGTAGCCTTCTTGGAGGTAGTGCTCGAACTTGATAATGCTTGCGTTTTTTCCGAGTGCTTGGGTGATAGCCTGTTTGTATTCTGTTGGTGTGAAATAGCCAAATTGCTCCTGAACTTCGTGTGGGTAGGCTTCTTCTCCCCAAGTATAGGTGTAGCAAAATTCCATTAAATCGTTAACAGGAAGTTGAATCGTTCTTTTATCTACTTCCTTGTATTCAATCTTTCTCCCTTTAAAATCATTCACATACCGTTTGAAAAAGTCCATTCCACTTGGCTCCTTAAACTCAAGCAGTCGCATTTCGTCTTTCGGTTCGGTCATTATGCCATCGCGGATAATAATTCGCCCACCAGGACTTAATACTTCAAATGAGCTTTTCAATGCCTGAACGACAACCTCATGATTAAATTTGCGGCCATTATACGGAATATATGAATAGAGCTCATGGAGAATTGAGGAAAAGACAATCGTATCGACACTATTAGGTTTATAATATGTTTTTAAATCTAATGCATCAGCTTGTTTTACTAGCCATCTTTTATTTTCACGAATCTTTTTCCGATTCAATTCCTCAATGACATTTGTTGAGACATCAATGCCTACGACCGTTGCATCTGGATGGTGCTCTGTTAATAAATCGAGCATCACGCCTCCGCCAGCCCCAATATCTAGCATTAAGTTTCCTGTAGCATAATCAGAAATGATTTTCTTTTCGTCTTGGCCATTATTCATGTCAGTTAAATACGTTTGCTCATTTTGCAGCCTGTCAAACGCATCCTTTCTAAATCCAAAGAAGTCATACAGCATAATGATCGCTCTTTCATATAGCGGTGATTTTTCTGCTTCCTGGCAAAATTCAATCAATTTCTGCCCTGCCTTAGAATAGGTAAATTGAACACCGACAATTTGCCCTAACTGGTCTAAAGGGAGAACAGACAATGTCACATGCTCGTTTTCCGGAGCCTTTCCTTTTGCAATTTCCTCTAAGGAAAATTCCGCTAAATAAGATTCAATAATCCGCTTCTTATATAAATTAATTGCTTTTTTCCCTTTATAGTCATAATAAATATCTCGCATCAATGGCTCAAAACTAACCTGTTGCAATGATAGCGGATTAATCCTTTGGTTGATGAAAAGAAAGATTTTAAGAAACTCTTCAAACGTAAAGTCCTGTAAGGCAGATTCCACATACCATAAATCGGTTTTCTTAAAGAAGTTTGCTAACGTTATAGTATATTCATTGTCACCCGTTAATAGCCTATCAAACAAAGCGTTAAAATCCTCACCGTTTTTAATCGAGCTTTCTCTTAATCTCTTAAGTCTATCGTTGAAGCTTTGTTCAGCATGCCGCTTTTTCTTTACAATAAGCGAAATAACCTCTTCTACCTCAGAGTGAATCGATGCCCATAATTCCTTTGAAACAGCCTCAATAATACATTGATTAAGCTTTAAAAGAACTCGTTCAATATTACAGAGCGCAGAATTTTCATTGTGTTCAATCCAATCAATAAGCGGTGAAAATTGCTGGTAACGGACCTCACCTCTTATGAATTGACCGACTAAACCATGTGTTAAAATGAGCAGATAAATAAGCTCTTCACGTTCAATAGTTCGATTTTGATAAGGGATATTCATTTGCTCTGCCGCATAAATTTGCGCGGATCCGATGTTATGGATAGAAAGCTGGAACCCCTTTTCCTGCCATTCCTTTCGTTTATGTGTTAACCCTCCTTTCGCAACTTCAGACCATATTAACACTTCCTCAATGATTTCCTTTTCATATGCTGGGAGGTCGATTTCATTCAAAACTCGCAATGTTTTTTCAACATAAGGGAGAATCGGGTTTTTCGGAATTTTTTCTAATGCATCTACCTGTTCTAAATTGACAATTTGTTCCTTTGTTAAATAAAGATATTGCAGCCACTTGTTTTTTCTTAAAATACTTTCATTACCCTTAGTAATCTCATAAATCAATTTCAATGAATTTAGCAATTCACACTCTCCTCTTCCCGGTACCTTCATTCTATTTATTCTAAAGCAAACACATTTTGGAAAAAAGTAAAAAATATACGGTAATTAGTCGAAAAAGGAATACACCTTTAAAAAAGGGTTTTGTTATCGTTAAGGTGAAGATTAACAGTAACATAACATGCTGGAGGTAAAGATGAATTCTTACACCGAAATTAAACAAATCTTTAGCAATAATGCTTCATTTCCACTTATTTTTAACAATAAGGAAGAAAAACAGAAATGGCTAAAAAAAATTAAAGAAACACCATCTATCCAACCGTTACTGCTAGAAATAAAGGATGAGGCATCAAGGCTTTTACACGAAAGGGATCAGGAGCTAACATTTACTTTATTTCAATTATTTGAAAAGACAGGGTCAAGGCTTGAATATGAAAAGGTATATTTCTCAAAGCGAAGACGTCTAAACACATTTGCCATCATGTCCTTACTTGAGCCAGAGAATCAAAATTATTTATTAGAGCTGGAAAACACCATTTGGTCGATACTTAATGAATATAGCTGGTGTTTACCAGCCCATTTAACGAATAGTGCAGAAACAGCAACAAAATTTGCAACTTCCCTTACCAAGCATGAGGAAGCTGTTAATTATACAATTGATTTATTTGCAGCTGAAACAGCGTTTGCCTTAAGCGAAATTTATACGATAGGAAAGGAGAGCTTATCTCCTTTAATCGTTAAACGAATTCATTCAGAAATATGCAAACGGATTTTCCGACCATTTCTTGCTAGCAAACAAGGGTGGGAAACAGCGACACATAATTGGGCAGCGGTTTGCGCTGGATCGCTTGGCAGTGCTGCACTCCATTTACTTCATAAGGAAGCAGAGCTATCAGAGATTATGACAAGAGTATTAAAGACGATGGAGTATTATTTACAGGGCTTTCACGATGATGGAACATGCCTTGAAGGCTATGGTTATTGGCAATATGGTTTCGGTTTTTATGTTTATTTTGCCGATTTATTAAAAAAGCGTACATTGGGGAAAATTGACTTATTTTGCTCACAAAAGGTGCACCAAATTGCCCTATTCCAGCAAAGGAGCTTTCTTTATAAAAACAAGGTTGTTAACTTTTCCGATGCACAGAGGGAAGCGAGTGTGTTTCTCGGACTTAGTCATTATTTGCATCACGTTTTTCATGATATTCAAGTGCCAGAGCAGCAATTACGAGCGTCCTATACAGAGGATCATTGCAGCAGGTGGGCTCCGGCATTTCGCAATTTACTTTGGTTTGATGACAAGCTTGAGGGTAAGCCTTGGAAATCTGAAACAAACTATTTTAACGAATCACAATGGCTAATTTCCAGGCACAAGGCAAACAACGATTTTTTTGCGTTTGCCGCAAAGGGAGGTAATAATCACGAGCCGCATAATCATAATGATCTCGGACAGTTTATTTTACAAAAAAATCATGAAGCCTTCCTAAAGGATTTAGGATCTGGTATGTATTGCAAGGATTATTTCGGGGAAAAGCGTTATACCTTTATTTGCAACGGCTCACATGGTCATTCAGTTCCACTGATCAACAATCAAGGACAAGGCGCAGGCTCTACCTATTACACAAAGGTAGTAAATGTACAATTGGCTGAAGAGATAGACCGTTTTGAGCTTGACTTAACAAAAGCCTACGAACGGTCGATATTGAATACATACTATCGGATGTTCGTTTGGAAAAAATCAGCTTTACCAACATTAACTCTCGAAGATACCTTTCATTTCGATAAAATGCCGGAAAGTGTTGTTGAACGCTTCATTATCCCTAACATCCAAACAATTGAACAGGAAAATGGCATTTTACTCAAAGGAAAAGAAGCATTACAAATAAATTATGATAAAGAACAATTAGATGTAACAGTTGAAACATTTACGATTCTCGACCATTTTGGCGTTAAACAAATGAATCAATTTCTAGATTTTCGCGTAAGAAGCATAGAAAAGCATCTCAATATAAAGCTAGAATTTCAATTTATGTAAAAATACTTTGAAAATAGTCAAAATTATTTCTACCTCGCAATGTTGCCAATGATTACAATAAAGGGAAAAATCACTCCGAGGTGGAGAATATGACAAATGGTTGGATGTCTGGCTTTAATCGCATTTGTGAATGGATTGCGAGATTGGCTTATGTGAACGTACTATGGCTTTGCTTTACAATACTAGGCCTCTTTATTTGTGGGATCGGACCGGCAACAGTTTCGCTTTTCTCAATCATTCGCAAATGGCTGCAAAAGGAAGCTGATTTTCCGATTTTTAAAACATTTTGGCTAAGCTTTAAAAAGGAATTTGTGAAAGCGAATTTGCTATTTTTCTCATTGCTATTTATTACGATTATTCTTTATGTTGATTGGGTGCTTATTCAATCGATGACAGGGATCCTTCACTACTTATTTTTAATGGTTTTTGCGATTGTCGCGTTTTTGTTCAGTGTGATCGTTTTATACATTTTTCCTGTCTATGTACAGTTTGAAGGAGATATTTTCCACTATTATAAATCTGCTATATTAGTTGGGATATCCCATCCAATTCGCACATTTATGATCGGGTTGGCGGGGATAACAAATATTCTTATCTGTCTCATTTTGCCTGGTGCTGCTATCGTTTTCGGTTGCAGTGGCCTAAGTTTTTTTGTCATGTATATCTCATATTCAATTTTTTCGCAAGTAAGTGAAAATGCAAAATTTAATAATGAGGGAAAAGCAATCGAAGGTTAGTTAAATTGCTAGTTAAGATTTTTAGATTTAATTTTTTGACAATTATGAAAATATTGTTACAGATGTTAAAGGTTCAAGATAAATAGATTACAATATTTGGATGTCCATCTTTTTCTAGTATAATGTTTATGTATCGGCCGATTACAATGTTCTTATCTCCAAGAAATGTCAGAATAATGAATAGGAATGATTGATATTTTGATAGGGGGAACGTCCATTGAAGAAAATAGTGTCGCTCATCGCTGCATTAGTTGTGATATTCTCGACATTTACTGTGATGAATACTGCTTATGCTGCAAGCTATGACTCTAGTAAAACATATAAGCTGATTAATCGATATAGTGGAAAAGCATTAGAGGTGTACGAATGGTCTACTGCTGATGGCGGAAATATTGTCCAATATGATGATTTAGGTGGGGCGAATCAGCAATGGCGGATCATTGATGTTGGTGAAGGCTATCACAAAATTGTAAACGTTAACAGTTTGAAGGCGATGGAGGTTTACAATTGGTCAAATGAGAATGGTGCCAATGTTGCTCAATGGAAAGACTGGAATGGAGCTAGCCAGCAGTGGCAAATCGTCGATTTAGGTAATGGCTATGTGAAAATAATTAACCGCCATAGTAAAAAGGCTCTTGAAGTATATGAATCCTCAAAGAATAACGGGGCAAATGTCGTGCAATACGAAGATTTGGGCGGAGAAAATCAGCAATGGAAGCTTGTTGAAGTAAAGCCTCCAGAAACGATTACAGTAAATGCAACGATTGTTGTGCCTGCTGGTGAAACATTTGATGGGAAAGGAAAACGTTATGTTGCCAACCCTGATACGGTAGGAGACGGCAGTCAAGCAGAAGGGCAAAAGGCTGTATTTCGATTAGAGGATGGTGCAACATTAAAAAATGTCATATTAGGTGCTCCTGCAGCTGATGGTGTGCACACATATGGGGATGCTCTTATTCAAAATGTTGTATGGGAAGATATTGGCGAGGATGCCATGACAATAAAGGAATCTGGACATGTCGTCATTAAAGGGGGCTTTGCCCAACATGGAAGCGACAAAATGTTCCAAATAAATGCACCTTCACAATTTGATATTATCAATTTCACGGCTAGAGATGCTGGAAAAATGATTCGGCAGCTTGGAGGTTCTACCTTTAAAACGAGCGTTTACATCGAAGGCTCTGTCATCACAAATATGAATGAAGCAATTTTCCGTACAGATAGCAGTACAAGTGAGGTTAAAATGGTAGATACAAGGTACTCTGATGTAGGGCGTAAATGGTACAATGTGAAGAATGTAACTGAAAGTAATAATTTTGAGTTTTAATAAAATGTAGACATAACGAAACGTCTGAATTTAGGGCTACCCTAGTTCAGACGTTTTTTGAATTGGAAAAGAGGATTTTTGTAAATACTCCGCTCTTCCAAAAGTATAAAATTACATTTATAAAACTAAAGATGAAAATCATCACACATAATATGAAACTAGTTGGATCGCCTGCAAGATTCAATTCATCTGCTAGTATTCCAATAGAAAACATAATCTGTATAGAGATGATAGACAAGATAAGAGAAGAACTAATGACGGAAAAGCCATTGACTACTCTATTTCTTGTTTTTGGAAGAATGATGAGAAGAAAGATGATAGCCGAGACAATCATTAATGTAATTGTTATAGGCCTTAATAAGGTAAAGACTCCATTCGTAACAAATGATTCATATGTAAACATATTTACCCCCTGGAAGATTTGTTTAATTGTCGGCAATATCAATTTGCTCCTTTAAGTAATCCGCATCCTCTTGATTAATACTGAAGTATTCCGTTTGCTCCGAGCCCCCACCATTGCATAGCCCAATCACTGCACCTTCGTCTGTGAACCATAGCTTGGAGTTAATCAGTAAGGTAGATTGCTTCGGGCTCTTCATTTGCAAATATGTATCAGGATGTCCTAAGTCTGCATTAGGAGACTGTAGCGGTTTTCTATGCATAAAAATCATCATAACATTATCAATAATATCCTGATGCTTAGCATCTGTAATGACCTTGCTATAATTGATTTGCTCCGTATTTTCATTGCTCGCAAAGCCGAACGCGATTTCTCTAGTTGTCTCATGGGTCGTCAGTTTTCCTGTTAGATAACCACCGATAAAAATGATTAAAACGATAAAAATGGCACACGCTGTTTTGACAATCTTCATTTGCACTCCCCTTCCTTCGCTCTTATATAAATTAACGTATTTAAAATGTGAAAAGTTTCATTATTTGGAAATTAAAAGAGAGAAGGATACTAAAGGTTGAAATCCTGTGTTTTTAACTCTCTTGTTTTAGACGTTTTTTCGTCAAAAGCTTTAAAAAATTGTTCTTCGATTCCGGATGATAGGTCAAAATTTCCCCATTGTAGATAACCGTAAAGACACCAAAAGGGGTTGGAGACTGTTGTTGAAGTTTTTGATAGCTATCCAGTTCAATCATTTGGACATCAATATGAAGCTCCTGTGCAGCTTCCTTTAGATTCATCTCAGCATCATGAGTAAATGGACATTGATGTGAGGTAAAAGCGGTTATGCCATTTCTATATTGTCGAGCCGTTTCCTGCCAATTGTAAAAGTGAGGAGCTTTGTCGTCACCAAAATGGTAAGCCATTAATTCAAATTCAGCCATTTTATCAACGAGAGTAAACCCTTTTCGTTCAAAAAATAATTTGTCAGGAAGCCATGTTTTATTGCTCGTCGTAACAGCGATTCCCGATAAGCCAAGCGTTTTTGCTTCTTTTATACATTCGTCCAAAAGCATGCTGCCATACCCTTTTCCTTTGCTTTTTCCAACAACCCAAAAGCAATGGATAACCATGTATTTTTTAGCGTTTATCGCTCTCCATGTATGCGTTCCAGGGATGTACTCAATAAATCCACGATGCTTACCATCCTCTTGAATGATTTTTAATGATAGCCCTTCTGTAAAGCGTTCCTTTAGCCAGCTTAATTTTTTTTGATAACCAGCATTTTTTGGTTTGCTTCGCATACAAAAAAAACCGTAGTCCTCAACATTTTGTTCATTGACATGAATGATTTCAACCAACACTGATCCCTCCAAAGCAAGCGTATATTCACGCTTCAAAATTTTTAACAAACCCCGTGCTCTTCGCTACATAACCCATATTTTGATAAAACCGGTGTGCAGCTTGGCGTTCCGGTCGATTTCCGCTATTTAAGCCAATTCCTTTAGCACCAAGATCTTTTGCAATTGTTTCCGCTTGTTTCAATAGCATTCTCCCAGCACCTTGTCTCCGGTAGTTCTCATCAATGACAAAAGCAATAATTCGAGCATAGAGATCATCAGCGTTGTAAAGAACATCTATGTAGAATCCAACCATTCCAATTACCTTCCCATCTTTACATGCAACGAGAGTGTAATGATTTGGGTTTTCTTTGATTATGTGATATCTTTTTTTCATTTGCTCGACTGTTGTTGGGTAGCCAAGCTGATTCATCAAATGAGCTAATGCTTGTACATCCTCTACAGTAGCGTTTCTTATGTTCATATGTATCTCCTTTTTTGTTGATATAAAGAAAATTCTCCCAACAGGGATAAATTTCCTTTTCGGCATGAGTAAAAAAAGTCAAAATTATTGCAATCCTAGCAAAATATCGTTAAGAGTCTTACAATGTGATTTTTTATAATGGAACCATACTACAAAGAGAGGTGATGACCTATGAGTACAAAGACAGAACTATCTCCATCATCTAAGATGATTCAACGTAAACGAAAAAAATCGACAATCGAAAAAAGTGAGAATTTAGTAGGGTTCTTTTTTGTATCACCAATGATTATTGGGGTTTCCGTTCTAGTGCTGCTTCCGATATTTGCAACGTTTATTTTAAGCTTTGCAGATTGGAAGTTTGTTGCAAGCATCGACCAATTAAAATGGGTTGGCTTTGCTAATTTTAAAGAGCTTTTAAGTGATGACGTGTTTCGGAAATCTTTAATCAATAATGCCATTTTTATTTTTACCGTACCGATTTGTATGGCGATTTCGTTATTATTAGCTGTTGTTATTGATAAAAGCGTTTACATGAAGAGTTTCTTTAAAGTAGCCTTTTTCATGCCGTATATTTCAAGTGTTGTTGCGATCGCAGTTGTTTGGCAAGTATTGTTTCATCCTTCAGCAGGTCCAATTAATCAAACATTAATGTCATTAGGAATAGACGATCCGCCAAAATGGATTGCTGACCCGAACTTTGCATTACTATCCGTTATGCTCATTCAAATTTGGATTTCCGTTGGGTTTAATTTAATCATCTACATTGCAGGACTTCAATCGATCCCGAAGGAGCTTTATGAAGCAGCTGATATCGATGGAGCAAATGCTTGGGTGAAATTCCGTCATATTACTTTTCCGATGATTTCACCAACATCGTTTTTCCTCTTAATCACGGGAATTATTTCAACGTTTAAGGTGTTTGATTTAATTGCTGTTTTAACAAAGGGAGGTCCGATGCATTCAACAAGCATGATCGTTTGGCATTTATATGATACAGCATTTGTGAATCTTGATATTGGCTATGCCTCAAGCATGGCGGTTATCCTCTTTGTCATCGTATTTGCGATAACAATTATTCAATGGTTTGGACAAAAGAAATGGGTTAATTACTAAAGGGGAGGAAAGGATATGGCGAAGACGATAAAACTACAAAAGATTATCACAACTATTATTGTGTTTTTGTTTAGTATTTTGTTCATGCTGCCTTTCGTTTGGATGCTATCGACTTCATTTAAAATCGAGGCAGATGTTTTTACGTTTCCAATCCAATGGATACCTGAAAGATGGAATGGCTTCAACAATTATCGAGAGGTATGGTTTGGTGACTTTCCTTTTTATACGTATTATTGGAATTCCATTAAAGTAGCCGTGTTAACGACAATTGTTTCATGTACAGTTTCTGCGCTTGCAGCATATGGATTTTCGAAGGTCCGCTTTCCGGCAGGGAAATGGCTGTTTTTTATCGTATTAGCAACATATATGGTTCCACCGCAAGCAAGCTTAGTCCCACAATTCATTTTATATCGTAATATTGGGTTATTTGATAGCCATTTGGGCCTTATTTTATTAGGAAGCTTTAGCGTACTTGGAACGTTTATGCTTAGACAGTTTTTTATGGGGATTCATAACGATTATATTGATGCAGCAAAAATTGATGGTGCAGGACATATCCGAATTTTTTGGTCAATCGCATTGCCAATTGTCAGACCAGCTGTGGCGACATATGCAATTCTCCGTTTTATTTGGACATGGAATGATTACCAAAATCCGCTTATTTTTTTAAGAACAGATGCGTTATATACAATACAGCTTGCGATGCAAAAGTTCACGACGATTAACGGAGAATTTTATTCACTTATTATGGCTGCAGCAGTTTCAGCAATTTTACCGTTATTAATTGTCTTTATTATCGGGCAAAAGCAAGTCATCGAAGGAATTGCCCTTGGCGGGGTAAAAGGATAATCATTTAGTCAAAAAAGTCATAAGAAGGTAAAATTATTTACATTTCGATCAAATAGCCATTTGCTATACTTTGCTTTGTAAGGGCTTACTTATGTGTCTTTAAGTGGGAGTATGAAAAATAAGGGGGATATAAAATGAAAAAACGAATACTTGTTATGTTTGTCGCTTTTATGTTGCTAATCGGTTTAGTAGCAGGCTGTACAGGTGGTGGGGAAAATGCATCAGGGTCTGGAGATAGTAAAGAAAGCGGAGATAAAGTTACAATTAAGTTTCATACACATGGAAATGAAGCAACCTATAATTGGAAGGAAACAATTGCTGCCTTTGAAAAGGAATATCCTAATATTAAGGTAGATTTAGTGATTCTTAGTGAAAAAGGTGATACTCAAGAGGCGTCGCAAAAGCTTGATTTAGCTGCTGCATCAGGTGAACAGCTAGATGTCCTTATGTTTAGTGACCCTGCAGGATATGCACAACGTGTCGCTTTAGGAATGGTTGCACCAATTGATGAATTTATTGAAGAGGAAGGCTACAAAGTTGCAGAGGAATACAAGGTTGATACGAAGATTGATGATAATTATTATGCTCTTCCTGGTAAATTCAACCCTTGGTATGTACTATTAAATAAGGATCATTTAGATGAAGCAGGATTAGCAGTTCCGACCGATTGGACTTGGGACGAATTTATGGACTATGCGAAAAAGCTGACAACAGCTGATCACTACGGAACATATTTCCATGGTCCACAAGGTGGCGGCTGGCTGGAATATTTAAAATTAGCTCTTGCAAGTGAAGAAGACAATACGGAATTCGTTAAGGCAGACGGTACCTCGAATCTTGACAATCCATTATTCAAAAAAACGTTAGAAATGAGGTTGAAAATGGAGGTAGAGGATAAATCAGCGACTCCATATACCGATATTATGTCGCAAAAGCTTCATTATCGGAATCAATTTTTCAACCAGGATGCTAGTACAATTCTGATCGGAAGCTGGATGAATACAGAGCTTGGTGGAACAGACCAATTTCCTTTGAATTTTAATGTGGCAATTGCCCCATATCCGAAAAATAACAAGGATGATGAAGGTGGCTATACACCGGTAACAACTGACTTTATGTCTGTTGCAGCGAATTCAAAGCACAAAAAAGAGGCCTACACATTTATCCGCTGGTATACAACAGAAGGACAAATTGTTCAAGGCAAAAATATTCCATCATGGAACAGCGTAAGTGATGAGGATTTGGAATCAATCGTTGATGGAATTCTAGCCGAAACAAAAAATCCGGAAAAAGTTGATCGAGAATCGCTAATCCATGTATTAAAAAATGCAAAATCATCAAAAATGATTCCACCTGTTGCTTACCAAGCAGAGCTTTACAAAGTGATAAATGAAGAATATGAAAAAATGATCCTTGATGGACAGGATGTTGAGACAACGATAAAGGCCGCGGAAACTCGTGTTCAAGAAATTATCGATAATAACAAATAAAGAGATTTAAATACTAGGGGCGAGCCATTCATTCTGGTCACTTTTTCTTCAAACCTTCTAAAGTAATGGTAGTATAAGAGAAAAGAAGAATCATTAGCACCGAGTGAGTATCCTTCTTATCTTAAAAGAGGTGCTAACATTTCAATGGGAGGTATGTATGTGGAAGCGAATAAACCAAAGATTGTCGCCCCGTTCTTTTCGATTTAAACTTATTATCGCTTCAGTGATTTGTATTGTGCTTCCGGCAATGATTACGTTATCTGTTAATAGTTATTTATCGAAGGATGCGATGAAGGAGCAAGCGATTTCTAATGCTAGCAGGGAGCTAAAATTAGCAGGGGAATATGTGACAAAGCTGCTTGATGATATGTTAT
Source organism: Metabacillus niabensis (assembly GCF_902829255.1). Classification (GTDB taxonomy): domain Bacteria; phylum Bacillota; class Bacilli; order Bacillales; family Bacillaceae; genus Metabacillus; species Metabacillus niabensis. Next base: position 68,252 of record NZ_CADEPK010000012.1, read on the forward strand.
ATATCGCTAATTTTATTCAAATTGATTCAGAGCTCAATACGATTTTAAAAAATAACGCAAAAGAGCCAGCTAGTCATGCCGAAGACGTTTTACCTAGTGAAGAATATGAAAAATATATCGAGTATAGCCGAGTCGTAAAAACGATTGAAAATATTACGTTAGTTGGCGAAAAATCATATGTAACCATTCTTCTGAAAAACGGAAAACATTATACAAACTACTCGATTAGTGAATATAACCCGAAAGAATTTTTCGAAGAGCCGTGGTTTGAGCAATTGGACCATGTTTATGGATATGAAGCTGTATGGATTGGCAGTCAGCCAACTGTATTTACATCTGAAAAAGAGACAAATCCATATCAAATATCTGTCGCAAGGACATTGCGGGATTCCAATTTAAAAATTTATGGCTATGTCATCGTTACGATTATGGAAAATAAATTAAATCAGGTGTTTGAAAACCTACCTGGCAATGAAGAAATGATGCTACTAAATGGGGATAGTCAAATTTTATCTCATGCAAATAGCGAGAAAATTGGTCAATCCTTTCCTTATATAGAGCAGATGCAGGATAAACATTTCTCAAATATTATTAAAATTGGCAGTCACGATTATTTAATTGCTGACCACCAAGTGACGAATACTGGCTGGAAGCTTGTCTCATTAACACCTTATATGCAAGCAATTAATAAAATAAATTCGATTTTCAATAAAATGTTTCTCGTGCAATTGATCTCATTTATCGTATTTTTCCTTTTATTAACTTATTTATTGCAAACGATTACAAAACCGCTTGTCCGTTTAGGGAATGTCGTTGCTGCTGTTCAAGAAGGGAATTTGAAGATTCGTACGAAAATAAATAGTAATGATGAAATTGGGAGATTATCAGCCTCGTTTGATCAAATGCTTGAGCGAATCAACAAGATGATTACTGAAATAACGGAAACTCAGGTGAGAAAGCGTAAGGCGGAATTTGCGATGCTTCAGGCACAAATCAATCCCCACTTTCTCTTTAATGTTTTAAATTCGATTCGAATGAAGGTGATGAGGAAAGGTGATCAAGAAAGTGCAGAAATGATTAGCTCGCTATCAAAGCTTTTGCGAATGACAATTGATCAGGAAAAGGAAATGATCCTATTTAAGGAAGAGGTTGAAATTGTTAAGGACTATATCAACTTAATGAATATGAGGCAAAAGGAAAAGGTTCAATTTGACGTTTCGATTACTGCTGAAGCAAATGTTGAAAAAATCCCGCGCTTTATTTTACAGCCAATTATCGAGAATTCGATTATTCATGGCCTCAATCAACGTGCTGGTCTTATTTCGCTAAACTCCTATATTGCAAATAATGATTTTTTTATTGTTCTCGAGGATAATGGGCAAGGAATGGATGAGAAAACATTAGCTGATGTGAGAGAGAAAATGACACATAGGGAGGAGATTGGTCCACACAAAAATAAGCAAGGGTTTTCAAGCATCGGCCTATCTAATGTGTACGAGAGAATGCGGATGACATTCGGTGAAGCATTTCATATGGAAGTGAATAGCTCGAACGGAGGCGGAACAATAATCATGATGTATGTATCAAGAGGAGGTAAAAGACCTAATGTATAAAGTGATGCTAGTAGATGATGATTATCCTGTCTTAGAGTTTTTATCGGAAACGATAGAATGGAACCGACTAGGCTTTGAGCTTATAAGTGTTCATGAAAATGGTGAGAGCGCACTTCAGCATGCCCTGCAACAGATGCCGAATCTATTAATAACAGATATAGGGATGCCAAAATTAAACGGGATTGAATTAACGAGAAGATTAAGAGAACAGGATGATAGCTTACAAGTTTGTGTGTTAACCTGCCATAATGAATTTGAATTTGCCCAGCAAGCATTAAAGCTAAATGTACAGGATTACTTATTAAAGGACACTCTTAATCCAGAGGACTTAACAGCTGTTCTGAAGAGAATTAAGGCAAAGCTTGATGCTGAGCAGCAAAAAAAGGAAAAGGAGCTGCACCTACAGCAAATTGTGGAACGAAATAAAGAATCGATGAAGCGAGATTTCCTTCGTAAAACAATTTATCAATCGATTTATCATGCAAAGGAATGGTATGTGGAAGCAAGCTCCTTTGGCTTACATTTGCATAAACAATCGTATATTCCAGTACTGTGTTTTATTCAAGATTACAGGCTAGCAAAGGACGCATATCAATCAGCAGATGTGCTAAGCTACTCCCTGCAAAATGTTATTTTAGAGATTTTAGAAAGGGAACAGATGAACCCAGTATTTTTTTCCTTTGAAGCAAAGGAATCGTTCATTTTTTTCCCATTTAAACCAACCTTAAAATCTGACTGCTTTGGGAATGCAGCAGAGTGTCTGCGAAAGGTCCAACGAGCTGTTGCACACCATTTGCATGTATCGTTATCGATGATGATTGGCGATGTTTTTCATAATGAGCAATCGTTAAAGCATGAGCTTGGTACATTGTTAATGAACACGAATCAGCGCTTCTATATGGAGAAGGATGCCATTGAAAAGAAGCGAACAGGCACATATTTTACTGACAAAATTTTTTCATGGTATGAGGAAGCTTCAACAGAGGTGAGACAGCTTATCCTTGAGCGGAATGAAGAAAGAGTCGCTCCAACTGTTAAAGGGTGGATACAGCATTTTAAGGACCAGCAGATTTCCTCTGATGCTGTGAAGGATTGGGTGTTAAAGCTCGTTTTGGACCTTAAGGTAAAATTAAAGGCACTGCAATTTTTTGAAACAACCTATACGATGGAGGTTCTTCATGAGGAAATTTTAAATATAGATTCATTAAATGAATTAAGTGATTGGTTAAACAGCTATTTTCAAACGGTTATGCACTCGGTTGCGAAAATTACCGCTGGGTCTAGGCGCCGCGAAGTGATGGAAGCATGCAAATATGTTTCCATGCATTTAGAAAGGAAAATCAGTCTTGATGAAGTGGCAAGCTATCTTTATTTAAATCCAAGCTATTTCAGCCGTCTTTTCAAAAAGGAGGTTGGTGAAACATTTGTTGAGTATGTCACAAAATTAAAAATCAATCGAGCAAAGGAGCTACTCGAGCATACAATCGAGCCAGTCGGGAAAATTTGTGAAAGATTAGGCTATGATAACCAAAGCTATTTTATTAAAGTTTTTAAAAATAATGTCGGTGTTACGCCAATGGAATTTAGAGGACAGATTTCATAGCGATTGCTGCATATAGAGAATCAATCATAGGATATAGAACATGTTTTGCTTTGGAAAAGCATATTTTGTAAGGGTTATCAATAAAGGAGTGGAAACAATGACGAAAACCAATCATTGGGTTGACGAGGCATGGCAAAATGTTGAACAAAAGGTTTTGGCGATGAGTAAGCGGATCGGGGCGAACTTTCCTCATGCAAGTGTCCAGGGAACATACCGTTTAGAGGAGCCTCACTGGTGGACGGCTGGCTTTTGGCCAGGGCTACTATGGCTTGTCTACCGGGAAACAAACGATGATTCATTAAAGCAAATAGCAGAGCACTGTGAGGAGCGGCTTGACGATTGTATAACAGATTACTATCGCCTCGATCATGATATGGGCTTTATGTGGACGCTAACGAGTGTTGCAAGGTACAAAATAATCGGTGCTGATGATTCAAAACGACGTGCGCTTTTAGTCGCGAATTTGCTTGCAGGAAGATTTAATTCCGCGGGAAATTTCATACGTGCCTGGAATCCGTGGCAGGAAGGAGATAATAATTCAGGCTGGGCAATCATTGATTGTGTCATGAATTTACCATTGTTATTTTGGGCATCTGAGGAAACGGGTGATCCGAGGTATCGCTTAATAGCTGAAAAGCATGGGGAGACAGTATTAAATCATTTTATTCGCAAGGACGGATCTGTTCATCATATTATTCGCTTTGATTCCGCAACAGGGGAACGAGTAGAGGCGATTGGCGGACAAGGATTTGCGCCAGACTCAGCATGGTCGCGGGGGACAGCATGGGCAATTTATGGCTTAACATTGCTTTACCGTTATACGAAAAAGGATTCCTTCCGACAGGCGGCAAAAAATGTCGCTCATTTCTTTATTGCAAATTTACCAGAAGATTATGTACCATATTGGGATTTCAGAATTCCAGAAGAAGTTACGAAATACCGTGACTCCTCAGCAGGTGCAATTGCAGCATGTGGATTACTGCAGCTATCAAAGCATGTAGCGGCAACAGAGGAGAGCGTTTATCGCGAGGCTGGAACAAAAATTCTTCGCTCCCTCTACGAAAACTATGGTGATTTTCAAAATCTAGATCAAGACGGGCTCATTCTCCATGGAACAAGTCACTATCCGGAGGGGAAAAACATCGATGTTCCACTTATTTATGGAGACTATTATTTTGTTGAAGGGTTAACAATGTTAAAGGGTGATAGAGAGATAGTTTGGTAATGAATGTTTGAAGGTAAATTTCGAGATAAGGAGCGATCAAACCAATGCAGACGACCCAAGCCGAAATAAAAACAAATCCTCTTAAAACGAAGGAGGATGTGGAGCAAGCGTTAAAACAAATATGTAACCCGTTAAAATCATCCTATAGCGATGGCTTTGCTAGACTACAATTAGGGAACTCTGGTGTGGCGTATTCCGATTCTATCGCGGGAATGGAAGGCTTTTCTCGTATTCTTTGGGGACTTGTTCCATTACTTGCTGGAGATGCTAAAGAATATGATATATGGGATTTTCATCTACAAGGAATAAAAAATGGAACAAACCCAGCCCATGAGGAATATTGGGGGAGGATAAACGATTATGACCAACGCATTGTTGAAATGGCTGTTTTTGGGTTAGCGCTCCTCCTTATTCCAGATAAAATTTGGGAGCCACTTAATGAACAAGAACGAGCAAATTTAAGTGGATGGCTTCGTCAAATCAATCATGTGAAAGCACATGATTGCAATTGGCTATTCTTTCCGGTTCTTGTCAACATCGGCTTAAAATTTGTAGGAGAGCCTTACGATGAAGAGCTTGTTGAACGAAATTTACAGCGAATCGATGAATTTTATTTAGGAAATGGCTGGTACGCCGATGGAATCGATGGTCATTGCGATTATTACGGTCCTTTTGCCATCCATTATTATTCATTAATTTATGCGAAATATATGGAGAAGGAAGATCCGATTCGCGCTGTTACATATAAAAATAGGGCGGAAGTGTTTGCGAAGGATTTCATTCACTGGTTTGCTTCAGATGGGTCTGCACTCCCTTATGGAAGAAGTCTAACGTATCGTTTCGCACAAGCTGCTTTTTGGAGTGCTTGTGTCTTTGGAAATATCGAGCCTTTCTCATTAGGGGTAATGAAGGGGCTTATCCTTAGAAATTTACGATGGTGGTTTAATAAGCCGATCTTTAACGAGTCAAATCGATTAACCGTCGGCTATGTTTATCCTAATCTTGTAATGGCGGAAAACTACAATTCTCCTGGCTCACCGTATTGGGCATTAAAGACCTTTTTACCACTCGCTTTAGATGAAGAGCATCCATTTTGGCAGGTCCAGGAAGAGGAATATCCGAAAGATGTAGAACCGAAATCGATCCAAAGGCTGCCACATTTAGCGTTATATAAAGATGACACAAATCGCCACCTTCTTGCTTTTAACACAGGGCATATCTCAACAAACGAGCATACTCATACATCGGCAAAATATGAAAAGTTTGTCTATTCAAATGTCTTTGGCTTTAGTGTCCCAAGGGCAGAATGGGGCTTAGCCCAGGGTGCTTTTGATTGTATGCTCGCTTTAAGTGAAGGAGACAATCTTTATCGTGTAAAACGAAAAAGTGAAGAAATTCGTGTTGAGGAAGATTATCTTTATATGAAATGGAAGCCATGGCATGATGTTGAAGTGAAGACATGGCTTGTCCCAGGAAATCCATGGCATGTTAGAATTCATCGCATCGAAACAAATCGAGAGCTAGATGCTGCAGATGGTGGGTTTGCTCTAGGCTTGAATGATGATGAGCTTACGAAGATTCAAGAGCAAGAGCAAGCCTTTGTACGGAATCAACTAGGAGCTAGTGGGGTAAAAACACTTTATGGAAATGGAAGGGCAGAATTGATTTTCCCGAATGCAAATACGAATCTCATAAACCCTCGGACTGTCATTCCAACGATCAAAACGAAGGTTCATCAAGGCGTCACTTTGCTAGCAAGTGCGGTATACGGCGAAAAAACGTTTAGTGATTCATTTCAGTTACAGCCGAAAGTCACTTTAACAAATGAACAAATCATTATCCATTTTTCTAAAAAGGGTGGACTATCGATTTCGATATAATGTAGGGGAAACGCTTGTACGTATAGCATCAAAGTTTCTACGTACAAGCGTTTTACATTGGACAGCTTAGAAGCAAGCGTGATTAAGCTTGTAAAAATAGGGGACAGTCCCCCAGCGCTTTAACGCATTGGGGGACTGTCCCCTCTATTTAAACCAGCCCTTTTCCTTTGATTGTGATATGGCTTCGATTCGGTTTTTTACATCAAGCTTTTCTAAGATGGTCGAAATATAATTGCGAACCGTCCCTGTTTTGATGCTGAGCTGGTCGGCGATTTCCTTTGTGTTTTTTCCATCTGCAACGAGCTCTAGTACTTCTCTTTCCCGTTCTGTTAATGGATTTTCTTCACTATAGATATCATCCATTAACTCAGGTGCATATACTCTTCTTCCGGACATGATGTTTCTTATCGAGTTTGCTAATTCTTCACTAGGGCTATCCTTCAGCAAATAGCCACTAACTCCAGCCTTTAAAGCACGTTGAAAGTATCCAGAACGAGCGAAGGTAGTTAAGATGAGCACCTTGCAGCCAAGGCCTTTCAGTCTTTCAGCTGCTTCAAGACCTGTCATTCCAGGCATCTCGATATCCATAATGCAAATATCCGGATTAAACCTTTGAACAAGCGCAAGTGCTTCCTCACCATTGCTTGCTTTTCCGACTACCTCCATATCATCCTCTAAATTCAGTAACGATCCTAATGCACCAAGAAGCATTTGCTGATCCTCAGCGATGACAATTCGAATCATACCCTTCTCCTCCTTCTTACACTTTCTTTACCCCATTTGGTACTTTAATGACTAATGTTGTTCCAGCCTCTGAGTAAATATCAAGTGTGCCGTTAACAAATTCAAGCCTTTCCTTCATTCCAGACAAGCCGTTCCCTTTTCGATACGTATCTTTAGTAAGACCAATTCCGTTATCTTTTATCATCATTTCAACCTCTGTTAATGATTGGTTGATTGAAATGTGACACGTCGTTGCACCGCTATGCCTAACAACATTTGTTACAGCTTCCTTTAGGCACATACTTAAAATATTTTCTGTTAGTAATGGGACATTATCGATCGTAAAATCATCATCACTTACTAAAGTGATTTCCGCTGCGCTTAAAATTTGCTTTACATGCCGCATCTCCTCAGGCAAGCGAATTCCCCGCATTTGTGAAACGATTTTTCTCACTTCGTTTAAAGCGGTTCGGGCAGTTTGCTGAATTTCAACCATTTCTGTTCGTGCTTTTTCCGGGTCTTTATAAATGATTTTTCTCGCTAAATCACTTTTTAATCCAATCATCGATAGCTTTTGCCCTAATGTATCATGAAGGTCACGAGCAATTCGTTGCCGTTCTTCTATTTTCACTAATTCCGATATCCGCTTGTTTGCATCCTCAAGCTTTTCTTGAAGCTGTCCCCGTTCCTTTCGATTGTAAACACTAAAGGGAAGAAGGATAACACTTATGCAGCTGATTAATACAAAGGGGAGCTGCTGAAGTAATAAATCTTCATGTAAAAAGAAACTAGCATTAAGTGCTCCTGCCGTACTAACTAAATGAATGATATATAACGTCATAAAGGAGATGCGTTCCTTGATATTCCCGATAAAATATGCGATATAAAAGGAAAAATAAAAATAATTAAAAAGGTAGGTCGTAGTAAACGATATTCCAATTAGAATACAGGTTAAAAGAAAGACTCGCCATCCCTTAACGATAAAACCATAACGAAACGTAATAAAAAAGAGAATGGTTAAAATGATACCGACAACTATTTCGATTGTTGATGAAGATTGAAAGATAAAATAAAACGGTAATATGCTGAGAAAAGCCCATATATAAGGGGAAATTCCATTGAATTTTTGTAACGGTATAAGCCGTTTTTTCTTTGTCGTGCCATTCATATGCAACGTTTCTCCTTTAAATAAAAGCAATTGGCTCAGAAAACCAATTGCTTTGTTAATCCTATTTTCTGTTAGCCCTTTGTAGCTAGCTAATTTTTAGGTTGAAACTTACATATTTTAGTGTACCATAGAGTTTCTTTACCGTCATTGTTAGCCTTACTGTTCACCCGTTTTTTTATAAAGTGAGATGACATTGTAGCCAACAAATTTTTTGTTTCTTGTATCCCATAGGCGGAATTTTAACGATTTTAAGCTCGTTAATAGTGTAATTGTTGGGACATTTTGTAATGGTTCGGTATTGTTATGAACGTCCTCAAGCTTATAATTAGGAACTCTTGGGCTTAAATGATGGACATGATGATACCCGATATTTCCTGTCAGCCACTGCAAAAGTTTTGGAAGCTTGTAATAAGAGCTACCCTCAACAGCAGCCTTGACATAGCTCCACTCATCGTTTTCCTCAAAATAAGAATCCTCAAACGTATGCTGGACATAAAATAACCAAATTCCGAGTGTACCTGAGATTAAAAAGATTGGCGCTTGAACAAGAAGAAATGACTCAAAACCGATCAGCCAGCTAAGAAGTACTGCGACAAAAACAATGAGAAAATTCGTTAAATACGTGTTCAATCGTTCCTTTTTCTTTGCACCCTTTTTATTAAAACGGTTCATAATGAGAAAGACATAGATTGGACCTAAGCCAAACATGACGAAAGGATTGCGATAAATTCGATAGGCGATTTTTCTCCAAAGAGGAGCAGCTAAATATTCATCAACTGTCAAAACCCATATATCCCCTGTGCCCCGCTTATCAAGATTGCTGCTAGTAGCATGGTGAATCGAGTGATCATGCTGCCATTGACTGTATGGAAATAATGTTAATACACCTGTTATCGTTCCTAAAATTTTATTTGCATTTCGATTTTTAAAAAAGGAGTAATGACAACAATCATGAAAAATGATAAAAACCCGTACTAAAAACCCCGCTGCAATCACTGAGATGCCGAGCGTTAAAAAATAAGAAATAGACAAGCTTTGGTACGCAAGAAACCATAGAAGAAAATAAGGCCCTAACGTATTGATAAGCTGCTTTATACTTGCTTTTGTATTTGCTTTTTCATAGGGAGCAACTTGCTTCCTTAATTGTTTAGTTGATTGTATCGTCATTTTTTCGTTCCTTTCAATATTGATACACCAAGTATAAAGTGATGGCAGATATTTTTGCAGACATAGCTGTCATATAAGGAACATGACAAATGTCATATCGTGATTGGGAAATAATGCGTCTACAGGAATATAATGCCCAATAATGTAAAAATATTGAGAGGTTTATGAGCATTCATGCATTAATTGACGGAGGAAATTGATTCGCTGTGAAGGGTTTGAAAGAAGTTTGTTCACTAATTAAGTATCATTACAATTTTATTTGAATTTGAAGTATTTACTTTAGGATTCATAAAATCTGTCGATAAAAATAATGTAAATGAGAATAAAGGAGTTTTATTATTTGGATAAAGTACAAGCATTTATAACATCTATCCCTTATATCAAAATGATGTTAAGAGAAGAAACGATGATTACGGTATTTGATCATGAAAAATATTTATTTTACTCACCGAGCAAGGAATTGGATTTTGGTCATAAACCTGGAGATCCGCTTCCTGAAGGTTATGTAAATTTTAAAATGGTAAATAAAACTGGAACAACGGTTGTGAAGGTGCCAGAGGCTGAATTTGGCGTCCCTTTCGTGAGCATATCTTTTCCTATTAAAGATGAGAATGAGCAAATAGTTGCAGCTGTTAATGCAGCAATTAGTACAAAAAAACAGAATACCTTCAACCATATTGTGACAGCGATAGATACTATTGCTGAATCTCTCTTAGGCAAGGTACAGCATATTGCTGCTCATTCAGAGGAATTATCGGCAACATCTGAGCAAATAGCTGAAAATACAAAAAGCACGGTTAAGCATTCTACGAAAATTACAGAAGTAGCAGGCACAATAAAAGGAATAAGTGACCAGACAAATTTACTCGGTTTGAATGCTGCGATCGAAGCAGCGAGAGTCGGTAGTGCAGGTGCTGGGTTTGGCGTTGTAGCTACTGAAGTAAGAAAGCTTGCCATTGATTCTAAGGAAGCGACAGTTAGTATAGAAGAAACGCTTAGTGCGATTAAAAAATCAATTGAACAGCTGCAGGTTGATTTTGGAGAAATTGCAAAATCATCACAAGAGGAAGCTAAGCTTGTAACTGAATTTATGTTGGAAATAGAAAATTTAACAGAAACATCAAACAAGCTGAAGGATTTAATGGAAGAAATCGTTCTTTAATGAAATAGATAAAAAAGGAATTTTGTCCGGTAACGGTGCAACATTCCTTTTTTTATGTCTCCTCCCTCCTTCATCGAATGATTTGCCACTTGGTGACACACTCTATACGTAACAAAATTTCACTGTTTAGAAAAATCAAAGTGGATAGGTAAGGAAAAACACTTACTATTGATGGAGGGTAAACATGAAAAAGAAGGTAACAATTATCGGAGGAGCAGGAACGATCGGATCGATTTTAATAAACGGATTACAGGAACGCTATCAATTTACTGTCTTAGATAAAAATAGGCCGAAGGAACAAGTTGAATACAAGCAAGTGGATGCGACTAATTTTGAAGAATTGCTGCGGGCTATTCCGGAAGATACGGATGCACTTGTAAATTTATTAACGATTAAAACCGATAATGACTTACATACGATTGATGACTTTCAGCAAATGACATCCATTCATTTTATTACTTCGTTCTATATTCTTCATGCAGCACAAACACTCGGAATTCCCAAGGTTGTCTATGCCAGCAGCAATCATACAACAGATTATTATGAACGGGATGGCTACTCAACATTAGGGAGAGAAATTACGATTAAAGATTATCCTTTTTCAAGAAGCTTATACGGGGTTCTTAAATTAGCCTCTGAACAGCTTGGGCATATTTTAGCCCATGAAAAGGATCAAAGCCTTTCTGTCATCAATTTGCGAATTGGTAGTGTTCATCAAGATGAAGCAAAGGCAGTAGCAAAGGATGAACGGCTCATCCATACATTATTAACTCATAAAGATACAGTCCAGCTTTTTGACCTAGCTCTACAAACGACAGTAAAGTATGGAACCTATTATGGCGTTTCGAATAATCGAAAGAAGCCATGGTCAACAGAAAATGCTTGGCGTGAATTAGGATTTGAGTCAAAGGAAAATGCGGATGATTTACGAAATAGAAATAAAAAATAACCCCAAGATATTGGGGTTATTTTTTATTTAGGAAAAAGTTGAATAAAAAATTCATCCTGACATTTACCTGACACATTAGAGGCTTATCCTAATTCATGTAAGCAGCTTGTTCACTTTAGTTAGGAAATCCCCATCTAAACTTTGTAAAGATTTTAGAGCGTAAGTGTGAGACTCATGTAGGTGTTTACATCGAAAGGCTCACCACCCACTCCGCGGAAAGCGAGCACTAAAGCGGAAATCAATAACGGCTAAAAAAGCATCAAAGTTTACGTTAACAACTAAATTAAATAAATCGTTTAAAAAAGGAAGGATGATAAAAATGAAAAAATGGATAATCTCAATTATTGTATTCGTACTTATTGTTGGAGGTGGAGTAACAGCCTATGCATTTTTCAAAAATAAAAATGAACAGGCGGGTGCACCCGTTACGGAAACGCAAACAGCAGTTGCAGAGCTGGGAAATGTAGAGGTAAATATAAGTGGAACAGGAAGTATTTCAACGATAAATAATGAAGTGATTCTTTCAGAGGAGAACAATGCTGTAGTCGAAGAAGTGCTTGTTGAAGTTGGAGATACGGTTGAAGAAGGGGACGATTTAATTACCTTTGAGGATGATGATATTGACCCAATTGAAGCACCGTTTTCCGGTGAAATTACAACATTAAATGTTGAAGCTGAAGATATGGTATCGATGGGTGCAGAGCTAATCGAAGTAACAGATTATAGCAATTTACAAATGGTTGTAAATGTGGATGAATTAGATATTTCCAAAGTAAAGGTTGGACAAACAGCTCAAATCGATGTAAGTGCGCTACCTGATCAAGAATTTACTGGTACGGTAACGAGCGTATCAAAAGAGGCGAATGAATCAGATAGCAGTGTTGCTCAGTTTGCTGTTAACGTCAAAATCAATGAGCCGACAGGTATTAAAGTCGGGATGACGGCAGAAGCGACAATCACAACAGAAAGTAAAGAAAATGTCGTTACAGTTCCTGTTTCAGCTGTGCAAAAGCAGGGAGATGAGTATTATGTTCTTGTTAAAGCTGATGAAGCAAGCACAGAAACAACAGTGGAGCAAAATCAACAGGGTGAATCAGGTGAAACGGCAAAAGAAGATGCAGCAACTGAGCCGCAAACAACGCAAAAAACAGTTGAGGTTGGACTTCAAAACGAAGAGGTTGCTGAAATCACAAGTGGTTTAAGTGAAGGAGAGGAAATTGTTCTGCCAACACTTCAATCAAGTAGTGATGATGAAGGCGGTACGGAAGATATGAGGGATCGAATGATGCAAGGTGGTTTCCCAGGTGGTGACATGCCTTCAGGTGGAATGCCTTCAGGTAACATGGGGGGAAATCGAGGAGGTGCTGGACAATGATGGAGAAGGAACGAATCGTAGAAATTCGCAATATTAGTAAGCATTATACACTTGGCGGTGAAACGGTAAAGGCGTTAGATGATGTCAGCTTTTCTGTTAACAAAGGAGATTTTATTGCCATCATTGGACCATCAGGCTCAGGGAAATCAACGCTCATGAATATGATCGGGTGCTTGGATATACCTGATTCTGGAGAATATTTTTTAGAGGGGAAAAATGTGTTTTCCCTTAAGCAAAAACAATTAGCTGATGTGAGAAATCAAAAGATCGGCTTTATCTTTCAATCTTTTAATCTTTTATCAAAGCAAACTGCATATGAAAATGTCGAGCTTCCCCTTATTTATCGTGGAATGAATTCGAGCAGTAGGAAAGAAATCGTCATGAATGCATTAGAAAAGGTGGGCTTGGCAGAACGTGCGAGCCATAAGCCAACTGAATTATCAGGAGGACAGCAGCAGCGTGTGGCAATTGCCCGCGCTCTTGCTGGAAATCCTCCGATTCTCCTAGCGGATGAGCCAACAGGTGCATTAGATAGTAAAACAGGGATTGAAGTGATGAATCTTATTAAGGAGTTAAACAATTTAGGTCATACAATTATTCTCATTACCCATGATTTGGATATTGCGAATCAGGCGAAGCGAGTTATTCGTATCCAGGATGGAAAAATCTGTGAAAGAGAGGAGGCGCTCGTCCATTGAAAATCGGTCAAGCAATAAAAATCGCTTTTAAAAATATTATTTCAAACAAGCTTAGGGCATTTTTAACGATGTTAGGGATTATCATTGGTGTTTCCGCTGTTATCGCACTTGTATCACTAGGGCAAGGTGCTTCACAATCGGTTTCAGAGGATGTCTCTTCATTAGGGACAACGATGGTATCTGTCAATATCCAAGGAAATACAAGCACAGAGGAAGTTGTAGATTATGATGAGGTGATGGCGTTCGCAGATTATTCGGAGGTTGCTGCCGTTTCACCGACAGTGTCAGGAAGTGGGACGGTGAAAAATGGGACGACAAGTATGGAGAGTGTGACAATTAATGGTGTTACACCAGCATATGAGGAGGTTCAGGAAACGACGATGAGCTCTGGACGCTTTATATTAGATATTGACGAGGACAGTCGCAATAAAGTCGCGGTACTTGGAGCAAATGTCGCGACCGAATTGTTCGGGTTTACAAGTCCAGTCGGCAATGAAGTGAAAATTGACGGAACGACGTTTAAGGTCATTGGTGTTTTAACTGAGCAAGGTGAAGAGCTCCAAGGCTCAGTTGATGATATGGTGTTAATCCCATTTTCAACGGCACAACGGTTTTTAGAGCAAACGGTCATTAACTCCGTTGATGTAAAAATGACGTCAGAGGAAACGGTTGAATTAGGAATGGCGAAAATTGAACGATTCCTATATAGCCAATTCAGCGGAGACGATACACAATATAATGTTCGCAATCAGTCTGATGTTGCTGAAGCATTAACATCTGTTACAGATACGATGACATTGCTTTTAGCAGGAATTGCAAGTATTTCCCTTATTGTTGGTGGAATCGGAATTATGAATATTATGCTCGTTTCCGTAACAGAACGAACGAGGGAAATCGGCATCCGTAAAGCAATTGGTGCGAAGCGGAAGGATATCCTTATCCAATTTCTAATTGAGGCGACTGTATTAAGTGGATTCGGTGGATTATTAGGTGTTCTCATTGGAATCGGAAGTGCTGAAGGTTTATCTGTCTTACTTGATATGGGTGTGACAATCTCTTGGTTAGCTGTAGGAGTGGCTGTAAGCTTCTCAATCATTATTGGAGTTGCCTTTGGGATATTCCCAGCTAATAAAGCAGCAAGTTTAAGCCCGTTAGAAGCATTGCGTCATTAAGCCTTAGTGGCTGTCTCAACAGGGTCTGCCCCTCTGCTTTTGAGACAGTCTTTTTTTCTATTTTTAGTATTGAATAGTATAATCAATACAAAACATCATCCAAAAGGAAATGGGAAAAATGAAGACGATTTTAGTAGTAGAAGATGAACTGGCAATTTCTATGGTTTTAGGTGCATATTTAGAAAAGGACGGCTATGAGGTTCAATATGCCTATGATGGAATGGAAGCCTTACAGAAGGTTGATGAAGTGAAGCCATCGCTTATTCTATTAGATGTGATGATGCCAAAGCTAGACGGCTGGTCTGTATTAAAGGATATTAGGGAAAAAAGCTCATGCCCGGTCATTATGCTTACCGCTTTATCTGATACAAACGAAAAGCTACAAGGCTTTGATGGTGGTGCGGATGATTATATTACAAAGCCATTTGTTGCCGAGGAGGTTCTTGCTAGAGTAAGTGCTGTCTTGCGAAGGTCTCCGCAGCTAGAGGATGCAGATAAAGTGAAATTATATGGTACATTAAAAATTAATTTTCTCTCACATCAAATTTTTCTTAACGGTGTCGAAATTCAATTTACACCTAGAGATCTGTCGTTGTTTTTATTTTTAGCAGAGCATCCAAACCAAACCTTTACACGTGAACAGCTGATTGAAAATGTCTGGGGATATGATTATGAAGGAAGTGACCGCGCAGTTGACCTTGCAATCAAACGAATTCGAAAATTATTAAGTGGGTGGGATCCAGCTGATGGTGAAATTAAAACACTTCGGGGATTGGGTTACCAATTCTATGTTAACTAAAAACAATAAAAAAACACCCTTGCTTATCTTTTGGACAAGAAGATATTTACTAACGCTAATAATTGGACTTATCCTTATTGCTGTCGTCTCGATCTTTTGGATAAGGCATAACACAATCGAAAATCAACTTGAGCTAACGAAATTACTTGCCCAGGATGTTTCAGAAAGACTAGAGTTTGGAAATGGGAAGTTTTCAGATGAAAGGTTTAATTTTGAAACCCGTGAAAAAATCGTAAATAATCGTGTGCCCCTTCATTACTATATAAAAACAGAAGAGGGAATGACAGTTTTACAAAGGGGAGGCCCCGGTCCGCAAATGGAAATCCATCCAGAGGAATTAAACCGCTTAATTGAAATTCCAAGCGAATTAACCGTACAAAAGCTAACTCTTGCAAATAATCATACGATGTATGCAGTCGTTTCACCTTTTAAGTATGATGAAGAAGCGGTTGGCGCGGTTATTATTGTCCAAGAGATTGGTGGCTTTAAAAACATTAACCCAGAGGAGTATCAGTTATTAGCTCTTTTATTAATTGGTCTAGCTATTCTAGGCTGGTTTGTTATCTATTTCTTATCAAGGAAAATGGCAAGACCTGTTGAGCAAGTGGCAGCAGCAGCAGGGGAATTGATGCGGGGGAACTATGATATCCAGTTGAATGAGGATGTCCAGGAAAAGGAGTTGCACGAGCTAATCATGTCCTTCAAGGAAATGACGAATCGACTGCAGCAGCTTGAGGCATTGCGTACGGAATTGTTAGCTGGAGTCACCCACGAGCTGAAAACCCCGATCACATCAGTAAGTGCATTGATTCAGGCTGTTAATGATGATGTTATTTCTGATGATAAGAAAAAGGAATTTTTAACAATGTCCTTAAAGGAAGCAAAAAAACTGCAAGCGATGGTTGAGGACTTATTAGATTTTAATCGATTTAGTGCGGGAACAATAAAAGTGAAGCGGGAGAAAATTAATTTAGCAAAGGTTGTAAAGGAAATTGTTTACCAATGGGAAATTGTTCATCAGTCACAGCTAGAACGAGTGACACTAACATTTACTGTTAAAGGTGACCAGCTTGTAGCATTGGCTGACCATGTTCGTCTCCAGCAAATCATTGTGAATCTATTAAATAATAGCCTTCATGCAGTGAAAGAAAGAGACAAAGGAGAAATAGCAGTAGAGCTCTATGCTTATGGTAACTTCGTTGTTCTTGATGTCATTGACAATGGCTACGGGATCTCAGAGAAAGAACAGCCTTTTATTTTTGAGCGCTTTTATCGTGGGGAAAATAAAAAGCATGTTGAGCGCGGTTTAGGCTTAGGGTTGCCGTTTAGCCTACTGCTTGCAAAGGCTCAAGGTGGAGACCTCATATTAAAGAAAAGCACAGGAGGACAAACGATTATATCGTTGCAGCTGCCGTCCGCAAGTATTGAACAGAAGAAAGTCTGAATTCACAATTTTATAGACATGGGAGAAAACGAAGCGTATAATATTAACTATCTTATAGAACGTGATTGTTTGAACTTCCACCGTAAAGGGGAGTAGCGTCAGGAAAACTCCTGAAACAAAGTCGTCATTACACATGAACTTGGGTTCATCGGCTTTGTTGGCATAAGAATTGTGCTTAGCGAGACCTTTGCCATATTGGCAAAGGTCTCTTTCTTGTTTTGTTCAATTTCTATAAGAATCGCATTATATTTCTAACTTGGAGGTTATGATTGAATGGACTTTCTCACTGCACTTTTATCTATCGTTGTTATTGATTTAGTTCTAGCTGGTGATAATGCCATCCTAATTGGACTAGCTGCAAGAAACTTACCGAAGCAACAACAAAAGAAGGTTATTTTATGGGGATCAGTAGGTGCGATTATCATCCGGATTATCGCTACATTAGCCGTTGTTTGGCTATTAGAAATCCCTGGTTTACACTTAGTCGGTGGACTTTTACTTGTCATCATCGCATATAAATTGCTAGTTGATGACGATGATCACGGTGACGTCAAAGCCGGTGAAAACTTTTGGGCAGCATTGCGAACAGTAATCATTGCTGATGCGTTGATGGGATTAGATAATGTATTGGCTGTAGCTGGTGCGTCCCATGGTAATATGCTATTAGTTATCGTTGGATTATTAATTTCTGTTCCTGTCGTTATGTGGGGAAGTACAATTATTCTTAAATGGATTGATAGATTCCCAATTATCGTAACAATTGGTGCGGGTGTCTTAGCATGGACTGCGTCAAAAATGATTGTCGGTGAACATTTCCTAGGCGGATTCTTTGAAAATAGCTTTATTAAATATGGCTTTGAAATTTTAGTCATTGCTGCTGTTATTTTAGTAGGTAAATATGCACAAAAGAAAGCCGCAAGTAAGAAGGAAGAAAAGGCTTTATTGAAAGCATAATATATGTAAATAGTTTAGTGGTGAAAGGAAGGGAATGATTCCCTTCCTTTTTTGCGTATGAAACAATTAATGAGGCTGAATTCGCGATTAGTAATTAAAGAAAGAAGCTCCAACGATAATTAATAAAATAAACAAGACAACGATTAAAGCAAAGCTATTGTTATAACCTCCATTGTAACCCATACATATCACCGCCTTTAAATTAGGTACTGTATACTATGAAGCATTAGTGAAAATGGATAGGGACATGAATGGATTTCAATAAAAAAGGCAGTTTTACTACTAGACTACTAGAGGATATGCTACAAGAAAATGATCCTATGACTCTTTTTCTAAATATTGGTTGAAATTGGTTATTGATTTCTCTATAATACAAAAGGTGGAAAGCGAAGAAGCTTATTTTTTAGTGACTACACAAGACTAGACAAAATGGAGGTACAAACAGGATGAAAAAACTATGGTTTATATTTTCCGTATTGATTTTATCAATTGGCTTAACAGCTTGTGCGGATAAAGGTGAAAATAAAGAGACAGCAGGAGCATCAGAGGATACAGCTGATTCGAAAACAGATGCGAAAAAGGAATTAATGAAGTTTTACGTATCTATCACGCAATCTATTAATGAAGTGGATGGCGATTTAAATGCATACGAGCTTTCAGAAACAGAACCAACTGCTGAAATGAAAACAAAAGCGAGTGAATCAGCAACAGCTGTTGCTGAGAATTTAAAGAAGATAGAGGTTCCAGCTAATTTAAAAGACCAAAAGGCTGATTTAGAAGCTGCAATTAAGGATCTTCAAGCATCATATGAGACAAAGGCAGAGGAATTGAAAAAAGACGCACCATCTTTAGATGCTGCAAACGAAACATTTATGAAGGCTGATGAAAAAATCGGCAGCTTATTCGAAAGTGTAGACTTAATGAAATCAAGCATTAATGCAGAAGTGAATAGCTAATTCACTAGATTAGCAGGAGCATCTTTTCAATTACTATTCAAGTATTTATCCAAACCAGTCCATTTGGTCTTAATAAGTGGACTGGTTTGATACTTTAAAGAGAAAGCTTGTAAACGACTCTACTGCTCTACTTGCAATTTTGTGATAACCGCTTCTAATTCCTCGATAACTTGACTTAAATCAAAGACAGCCTTCATCGTTTTTTCTGTTTGCTGATGCTGTTTCTCAGTCGTATGTTGAGCGTGCTGTGTACTTTGGACTGATTTTTCTGTAACTGATGCCATATCGACCATAGAAGAATTGACTGTTTCAGATGATAAGCTTAACTTATCAGCAAGCGTAGAAATCTCACCTATTTGAGTTGCAACTGAATTCGATGACTCAAAGATTTGGTTAAAAACACGATTCGAATCTTGAATTAACGCCAAACCAGACTTTGCGTTAGATTTCACTCGTTCCATTGCGGTAACAGATTTATTTGCCTCGACAAGATTTTGTTTTACTAAGGCAGCGATATGCTTCGATGATTCTGCTGATTGTTCTGCAAGCTTGCGAACTTCATTTGCAACAACTGAGAAGCCTTTTCCATACTCCCCAGCACGAGCAGCCTCAATTGATGCGTTCAATGCTAATAAATTCGTTTGATCCGATATCGTTGAAATGACTTCAATAATATGTTCAATATCCTGTGAGCTATTATGTAATGTTGTAATTGTATGAAATGACTCCTCAACTGATTGATTTATTTCAGTGATTTGTTTAGACAAATCTAAAACTAATTTGGAACCTTTATTAGCTTGTTCAGCAGATATGTTGGCTTTTTCTGTAGCAATTTGTGCATTTTGACTAACCGTTTGAATCCCTGATGAAATAGAAGAAATAATGGCAACATTCTTTTCAACTGAATGCTTTTGTGTTTCAAATCCACTAGCTACTTGAGAAATGGCCTCTGAAAGCTGTGAGCTCGCATGAAACGTAGATTGGGCATCGTTCTTTAAAAGCTGTGAAAGCTGTGTAAGCTGCTTTGAAGTCGAAGATAGACTCGTCACAATCTCCTCAATGATTTTCCCTCTTTGCTCTCTTTGCTGAATCATTAAAGCATCTTCGATTGATTTCGTTGAAACGACCTGCCACCCAACAGCACTTGACGTTAAAAGTAAAAAGCAAGCATGGATAATTAACATAAAAAATGAATAGCTATGTACACCAAAAACAACCTCAGGAAAAATGAAGAATCCAAGCAAATGCTGAAGTGTGAAAATGGTTGTCATCAAGGTGAGTAATCGAATATTTTGATAGTATCCAAGTGCAGCAACAACCATAAAAATACTGAAATGAAACTCGACTCTACCCCCTCCACCTGAGATGATGGCAATGCTACCAAATGTTAATGCAAGTGTAAGAAGGTAGGGAATAGCTTGATGAGATGGTTTTTTCTTATATAGTCCGAAGCTTGCTAGGACTAATAAGATTGGAATAAATAGTAATAGATTTAAAAGCAGACTGAAGCTCTTTTCAATTTCATAGGATGTAACACTATGCTCCATTACATGTCCATGGTCAAATAAATGATAAAAACGACCTAAAATATTAACGATAATAACTAAAATAATGACTAAACTTGTAATGAGTAGCATAAGCTTGTTTTTCTTGTTTATCATTTTCTTCACACTCTCAGTCTTTTAAATTAAAAACGGGATAAATTTCTAGTACATTATACCTTTTTATTTAATGAAATTTCAACTGAATGGAAAATTATAGTCTGTTATACCTATTATTAGGTGCTTTATATCATCCTTTAGTACCGAGACGTTCCAATAGATTGTAAGTTAGACTAAAAGGGATACTATTACAGATAATGGGGAGAGACAGTGAAACAAATTTATAGATTCATTGGTTTATTGTTCATCATCATCTTAACAGGGTGTCAAAATGATAACTCTTTTAAGATTGACAAAGTAGATGTTCAGGCTCAAGTTCTTCCTGACGGTGATTTATATGTTCAGGAGATTTTCACCTATAACGTTAAGGGAGAGATGGAATATGCTGAACGAGGCTTAGAACTACTAGGTCATGAAGGTGTAGAGTTTTTTGAAAGCTATCTTCCACCTCAAGGAAAAAGGCTAGGGGAATTCTCTTATGAAAATCTAGAGCGAGTAAATGTTGACTATAGTAATAAATATAGCTCTTATTTTTCGGAGCTTAATGCTGAGGATGAAGTGAAGCGAATTTATTATCGGTATCGAATAAATGAAGCAGCGAAAAAATATCAAGATACTGCGGAATTAGAATGGAACTTTTTCACCTTCAATGAAGCGGATCTGCACAATGTTACCATTGAAGTTCTCTTCATGCCACATAGCTATCAAGGGAAAGAAATCGAAATGTTTTCTTATAATCGAAATGGTGGAGAATTTACTGAACAAAAAGGATATTCAATTACATATAAAACCGATTTGATTTCAGAAGATGATACGTTGACACAGTATTATTTATTTCCAGCTAATCATTTATCTGAAATGAGTGTAAAAGACTCCTCGACAACAAGGGAAGAGCGATTAAAAGATGCGATTGCACGTGAAGAGAATTATCAGCTTCGTGAGTCGAGATTTGAACTCGTTGCAAAGGTATTATCGCACGTACAATGGGTGCTTATTGGACTCGTTCTTTTGTCCCTGCTGAAAGCTCATATATTAATAGCAAAATGGAAGGCACGTTCTATACCACTGTCTGAAATTGAGAGCTGGAGCCCTGTTTTCCAGATTTATGTTTACCGAAAAGGGGAAATTAAGCTTCATGATTTTCTTGCAGGTGTATTTTCGATCTACCAGAAGGGATTTCTTAGTATCAAAAAGGTTCCAGCTAGTTATCGGTTCCAGAAAGTAGAAAATGCTCCGAAGATTACATTGCTTTTTAGTTATACAGGTAAACGAAGGGCGTTAAAGGATGCGGATTTATTCCTGTTAAGATGGCTGTTTCGTCACCATCCTGATGGGACTCAGGGGCTTATTTTAGACAGTATTGCTGAGCCATCGAAGAAGGAAAAAAACCAAAAGGGATATAAACGTAAATTACGTAGACTATTAAGTGAAGTAAAGGATTGGAAAAAGGCAATTGAAAAAGAGTTTCAAGTAGAATTTAGTATAAAGGAAAATCGCTTGCTAAAGGTGTTTAGTGTAGCGCTCGTTATCGTTCATCTCATTCTCGTGTTATCGATGTTTATTGCTGATGCGAAATCGTGGCTAACTATTTGTCTATCGGCCGTTTGCTTCATAATAGGAGCCTTTCTCGTTTGGAAGTACTCGTTAAAAAAGCGAGCTGCATGTTTTTATTTTATTGGAAGCTTTTTTTTCGCAGCGCAAAGTCACGATGATACTAGTATTGTCACGCATTTTAACCTTGTTATTTTATCGATTTTACTCATCATCTTAACGCCAAGAGTAAAGCTATCAAAGGAAATGATTATTAAGCGTGAAGCAGTGAAGAGATGGAGAAGGATTCTGAAATACGGTGGGATTCCGACAGAAAAAAGACAGCAAAGCTTCATGACATACGTACAGACTGCGATTGTCCTAGGTGTCGGAAAGCAATTTATTTCCAGGTTTAAAAGGAAATTTCCTCATGAACGAGTCGACGATATTGTGTTATTTGATAAAGAGATAATGAATATGATTGAATCTGTCATAAAGCCACTTAAGCACATAACAGAGAAAAAGGTTTCACCTCAAAAGAAAAACTCGAAACGGACCAGCAGTTCATCTGGCGGTGATACTGGTGGTGGTGATTGGCCCTTTGATTTCGGAGGTGGAAGCGACGGTGGTGGAGATGGAGGGGGAGATTAAAACCTATCCTCTTCCATTTAGGAGTGTTACTTTTATTTAAGTAGCACTCTTTTTTTGCGGAAAATGTAACCAAATGACAAATGTACCGTCTAAAGGATAGCTTGTTAAATGGGGGTGAGTATGTTGAACAGTAAAAAGGATTTTGTTGATGAACAGTTTCTACGGGAGATTATGGAGTTACATGGAACGGCATTATTGAAGCTCGTATATTCCTATGTGAAAAATTGGTCATCAGCTGAGGATATTGTCCAAGAAACATTTATTACATTTTCCCAGAAATATGATCAATTCGAAGGGAAATCAACGTTAAAGACATGGCTCTTTCAAATAGGTGTTAATAAATCAAAAGATTTTCTCCGAAGCCCGAAAAATAAATTATATCAATTCACTTTAGGAAAAATATCGGCATTTAGTAAGGAAAAAGGTGCTGAGGAACGTGTAATCGAAAAGGATGATTCTTATTTAATAGCAAACTGCCTATTTAAGCTGCCTTTAAATTATAGAGAAGTATTAAATCTATTTTATTACGAGGAATTATCAATTAAAGAGATAGCAGAGGTTTTATCCATTAGTGAATCTAACGTGAAGATCCGCTTAAGTCGCGGGAGAGAAAAGTTCAGGCATGTGTACATAAAGGAGGTAATGGAACATGGAGGAAAAGTTGACCAAATTAAAGGACTCATTGGATAAAACCATCTATAAAGATATAAAGTTTGAACAAAGGATGCAGGAGCGGACGATCGATAAGGTATACAATAAAAGGAAAAGAAAAAACTATACACCTCTAGTTGCCTCATTATTAGCTGTTGCGGTTGCTCTAATATTGTTTTTTAATGTTTCAGAGTCATTCGATAAAAGAAATTTGGCAAGTGTAGGAATTGGTGAGGAAACCGAGGAAGCCAGTGAAAAACAAAGTGTTAATTATTTATTTGTTACACATATTGAGGAAAGTGGCCCAAGCATCATTTTAATGAATCTGAATAAAGAAACTGGTAGTGCCAAATATATAACAATTCCTAAAAATCTTTATATAAATGATAAGTATTATGAACAACCGATGACAAAGGAAGCAGTTGAAGAAGCATTTGCAATAAAGGTATCAAAGGTTGTAGATGTTGACCCTAATATGCTTGGAAGCTATATTGAAAAAAATAATGGAATCGAGATAATCAACGAGTTTGATTTTAAGCAAGGTGGGAGTGAATTTAAGGAAGGGAAAATGAGATTAACAGAAGCAGAACAGCTAGTTGATTATATGAATATGAGAAAGTCCGACCCTATGGGTGGTATTGGCCGTAATAACCGTATTGCATCAGTAATGGAAGAGCTGTTTCGTCATGATGAGTTGTTATTAGATGTACTCAATCAAAGCAAACTTAGTGACTTTGATAAGGTATTACAATCAGCTCAAGGTTTTATAAATGTTGATGAAATTCAATTTGAATACCAATTTTTAGAACAGGAAAATGATAATTTTGTTCGGGGAATATTAACGGATGAAAGCCAATCCGTATTTAGAGAAACATTTGGAGGAGAAGAATAATGCTTAAATAAGGGACAGTCCCCAATACCTTTCTGGGGACTGTCCCTATTATTTTACATAAGAGTAATGTCTGTTACATTACGGTCAATGATTCTTGCGCCTTTTTTCGTAGCAAAATCTCCTTCGTTTGAAACGAAGATGTTTGCAGCAAGAATCGAATCCATTGCCGCATTAAGTGTAGCTTTGTCAACTGGTTCGATAGGTGAATCAATGCTGATTTTGACTGTTTTCCCTGCACTATTTAAAAATTGAAGTTCCAGCGTTTTAGCCAAATTTCTCCCTCCTTTTGCTTGTTAGGTTTTCCTCCTTACGCATTGATTTGGTTTGTATCATTTCGCTCTACGTAAAGAAGTGCTTCTGTTTGCAAGCTTGCGATCGCCCGTGCCGCCTGTAGAAATTGGTCTGGTGTTGCAGATGCTTTCACATTGCTGTAGCTTTTCCGTTTCGTTTTCGCTTTTCCGTTTTCATCTAATCCCATGTCAAAAACAAGGCTTAGCTGAGTTTCAAGTAATGTTTCAACCGCCATTTCCCTCACCACCTTTCATCCTTTATATACAGGGGAAGCAGAGGTGGAGTAGCGTCAAAAATAAAAAAGATTAACCTGATTTTTTGGAATAAACATGTAAAGAGGGGGAGACGTTATGCTAGCTCATCATTTGACCAATATTGTTCTGTGGAAGCTTCTAGATATCGTTGGTGATTTTCTCATTCTCTTTATCGTCATTCTTATTGCCGAGTGGTATGCAGTGAAGAAGCAGTACAATTTATTTGAAAGGGCCTGGTTACTCACTGTTGCAGTGTTAATGGTACTGATCATTTTTTTATGGGGCACATTTGGAAGGCTGCTTATTTGGCTTTAAAGTAATAATTTTGTATACATAAATCAAAATGGATTAGTTGTTATTTGTTAAAGTTATTGAACTACGTTTACGCCAATCCCTTAATATAGGGTGCGTATATAGAGGAGCATGAGTAAGGCTCTTAGTTGTCACACTAATATGCCTTACTACTATAGGTGAATTTCCTGATAGAAAGTACCAATTAGAAAACCTCAGAAGTTAGGGGAATATTCGTAAAATAGACTAAACGGTTTTATTCTCCTCTTCTATAGCCATCACCTCTCTTGCTGCCTCAATAAAAGATAAGATGATAGGTGAAAGCCATTTGTCTTTATGCCATGCCATCTGTGTATATACGTGTAAATTGGGAATTTGCCATGGAAGAGCAACAAGTTCACCTCGTTTCACTTCTGCTTCCACTGTTATTTCAGGAAGAAAGGCAATACCGATTCCTGTAATTGCACATTGTTTAATGGCTTCGGCATTTTGAAATTCTAAATAAGTAATACTATCAATACCCTTTTTCTCAAATGATCGGTCAAACATGGTTCGATAGGTACAACCCTTTTCATTAACAAGGAACACTTCTTCGTGAAAATCTTCATGCTGGAGTACAGTTCGTTTCGCAAGATGATGATCTGGTGAGACGAAAAAGCGGAAGGTTTCTTCTAGCAAAGGTTCTACTGTAAGTCCTGTTGAGAGAATGGACTCGTCTAGCATAAAAACGACATCCGCAGTACCCTCGAATAGCGTTTGCTTGAGTTGCTGATTAGGAACAGAGCGGAAGATGAGACGAACTTTCGGGTAACGCGAACGAAAAAGCTGAAAGACAGCTGGAAGCCGATAGGCGCATAGAACCTCGTTGGCACTTATCGTTAAGGTGCCGCTTAGACTTTCAGTGTCATGAACGACACTGCGAGCTTCATCCAATTTGTCTAGGACACTTTGAATATGAGTTAAGAAGCGTTTACCAGCAGTCGTGAGAACGAGCTGCTTGCCTAATCGGTCAAAGAGACGAACACCAAGCTCTTCCTCCAATGCTTTTATTTGCATTGTGACGTTGGAGGGGACGTAATTTAGCACTTCCGCTGCCCGACTGAAATTTAAAGTTGATGCAACCGTACGGAATGTAATCAGTTGGCGCAATTCCATCATACTACCCCCATTTTTCTTTCAATATTTTTGAATACTACTTTGAATTTTGTTCACTTTAATTGAGGTTATCACAGCTTTATACTAACAACAAGAAGTACATTCTAAATGTTTGTGTTTCATTTGAAGGGAGCGACAAGACAATGGAATATGAGATTTTTAATTTAGGTGACGTAACATTGCAATCAGGGGTGACGTTACCGAATGCTTTTCTTGCTTATAAGACTTATGGAAAGCTGAATGAAAAGAAAGATAATGTCATCATCTATCCAACTGCTTTTGGGGACCAGCATGTTCAGAATGAATGGTTGATCGGAAACGGTATGGCACTTGATCCGAGTAAATATTTCATTATCGTTCCAAATCTGCTAGGGAACGGATTATCTTCGTCTCCTAGTAACACGCCTCCGCCATTTGACAATGCTAATTTTCCTCAGGTAACCATCTATGATAACGTTAAATTCCAGTATCGGCTGGTGACCGAAAAATTCGGTATTCAAAAGATTGCCCTCGTGGTTGGATGGTCAATGGGAGCCATACAATCATTCCAATGGGGGGCAAGCTATCCCGACATGGTGGAACGAATCGCCCCTTTCTGCGGAGGTGCAAAGACTTGGCCACAAACGTATGTGGTCTTGAACGGAATGAAAGCTGCCCTCATGGCTGCAGTTGGTTTCGAGTCAAATAAACTAAACAAGTTGACTTCTGCAGACATGCGCGCTGTTGGCAATGTCTATGCGGGATGGGGAGTATCGCAAGCGTTTTACAGAGAGGAACTTTATCGTGAAATGGGATATGACTCATTAGAAGGTTTTGTAGCTGGGGTCTGGGAAGATAGCTTTATGAAGATGAATCCGCACAATGTCCTGGCAATGTTATGGACAGGTCAAAATGCAAATATTAGTGCAAACCCCGCTTATCATGGTGATTTCGATGCGGCACTTAAAACGATTAAAGCAATTACCTGCATCATGCCAGGGAGCACAGATTTATTCTGTACAGTAGACGATAACAAATACGAAGCTAAGCTTATCCCCAATGCAGTTTGTCATCCTATTGAATCGATCTGGGGTCATTTTGCTGGTCGCGGAATCAACATTGTCGATAATAAATTTATTGATGACAACTTAAAACATTTGTTGGCGCTTAGTGCAAATGGCTAGAGCGTAATTAGTTAATGTTGCGGCAGGAAATGTCAGAGTAGATAAAGATAACAAAAGGTAATGGCTTTACATTAGCTAAAAACGCCAATCCTGTAATAAAGGGTGGCGTTTTTGCATACATGCTAAAGGTACGAACAATATCATAGAAAAAACTATATATTCAATAAAGGTTTAATATTTCGGTCAATTTATATAGAGAAAATATTCCTTTAAGCTGTTTCTGGTTACGATTATTCAAATGGTTTTGAATAGCATCTATTACAGTTCTAACTTCTTCAAGATCATGGTGGTTTAATTCCTTAATCTCCTTTTTTAGTTGAATGACCTCATATGAATAAACTGCGTTCTGAGTTATTTTCATTAATAATACTTTTATGAGCTGGAATGGGTCAAATAGGCGATAGTTATTAAGTTCTCCTCTTTTGGACGTAATAAATCCTTCCTTTTCCCAATATCGAATAGTCGAAGGAGGAATATTTGTCTGAAGGGACAGTTCTCCTATAGACATAGAGTGTTCATAATTCAAGTTTTCCAGGTGTTTATTTACGCGATCAATAATCATTTTGTCTTCATAATTTGCTACTTGGGCATTATTTAGTATCCAAAGAGCAGCGTCTAGTTCTTTTTGTTGCAACTTTTTTAAAACAGCTGATGTTATATCCATTCCAAACCCAGGAGACATCGCTACGATACATTCAAAATATGCTATATGTTCCTTTGTATATATTCTATAACCCGTGGATGACCGTTCAGGTTTCGGAACAATTCCTCTATCTTCATAGCTTCTTAAAGTGCTTGTACTAATATTTAATTTTTTTGCAATATCTATAGGTCTTATTTTCTTCAATGAAGCCACTCCCCAATTTATCAACTGTAGCAATATGTAAAGTTTATCAAATTAGGTGTTGCAAAATCACCCATATTTTCCAAGAACTTTATATTTGGCTTTAATGTTGTAAGCTTGATTTATAGGATGAAAAAATAAGGAGGGATTCATTTGACAACAGTAAATATTCAACCGGAAATGACAATCGATGAGTTAGGAGAAATGCTATCTACTTATATAAAAGAATATTGGATAGAAGTATTGAACAGGAATATCAAAGAGCTTGAACAGCTATTTCCGAAATATGAAGATGCAACATATGGCATGTATTTAGATAAACTTATTCCACCCATTTGGAAACGATTAAAAGAAAATGGTTTTCGATCTATAGAAAAAACGAAAGAAGATGACTTTGTTATTGGTGAGTGTCTACATTTTAGAAATTCGATGGAAAAGGCTAAGTGGGGCACACCTCATCATGAAAAACGCGTTTTTTGGATTGTGATTGAAAATCAACATAAAGAAAAGATAGGAACTCTACTGTTTGAGTTATCTCATTCACATCTTGAGTTTAACTTGCCAGCTCCGCCAAGGTTCCTCCCTTTAGAAGAAAGTAAGCGAGAAGAAATCATTAAAAAAATTATTCAACTAGAAGAGAACTTGTCATAATCAAAAAGTCTACTTACTTAAGTGACCAATATAATAAATGATTACAATAATAGAAATCAAAAAGAAATGATGCAAAAACTATTTCCTAGGGTGACTTATGAGTGATAACAAATTTCATTGACAGGAATCCAATTATTCTCGAAAGAATTATTAAAACAAATTCTATATAGGGAGGATTTCCATGACTGTAAAAATAGAAGAATACGAACTTTTAAACATAGATTCAGGGCCTTACGGAATAACCACAGGAAAAGATGGAACGCTTTTGTTTACACAGCATAAAGCCAATCAAATTGGTCGAATAACAGTTAATGGAGAAGTCACTCATTTTGCTGTTCCGACTTCTAATGCAGGTGTGATGTCTATAATCTCCACAACAAAGGGGGATGTATGGTTTACGGAAAATAAGGCTAATAAAATTGGAAAACTAACAGCAGCAGGTGAAGTGATTGAATATGTCTTGCCGCACCCAAATTCAGCACCTTTTGGAATAACGGAAGGGCACAATGGAGACATTTGGTTTACGGAAATGAATGGAAATAGAATTGGACGGATATTGCGTTCAGGTGAAATGATTGAATATGATTTACTGAATCCTAGTGCCTATCCATCCTTTATTGTTGCTGGGCCAGATGATGCGATTTGGTTTACTGAGAATCAAAGTAATCAAATTGGACGGATTACACCTTTTGGTGAGATAACAAATTATCTTTTGCCTACAAAGCATGCTGGTCCTGTAGGTATTACATGTGGACCTGACGACGCCATCTGGTTCGTAGAAATTAACGGAAATAAAATCGGCAGAATTACTCCTTCGGGAACGATAAGTGAGTATACCATCCCTACTGCTAATGCTCGCCCTCATGCAATCATAACAGGTCCTGATCGTGCTTTATGGTTTACGGAATGGGGAAGTAATCAAATTGGTCGAATGACAATGACAGGTGAATTTACAGAATATGAAATTCCTACACAAAATGCTGAGCCGCATGGAATTGTATTAGGACCCGATGATGCGATTTGGTTTGCTGAGGAATGCAATAAGATAGGTAGGCTAAGTATATTATAAAAATCATGAAAGGATGTAGATGCTATGGAATCAAATAAGCAGCATGGGCCAAATCATAACGAAAAATATCCGATTAAAGGAAATGATGCTGTACAATTTATTAAAAATACAATTACAAGACCAAACATTATTGTGGGTGATTACACATATTACGATGCAAGAAATGGTGAATCCTTTGAAGACCAAGTGTTATACCACTACGAATTTTTCGGTGACCAACTTGTCATAGGGAAGTTTTGTGCTATCGCACCTGGGGTAACGTTTGTTATGAATGGAGCTAATCATAGAATGGATGGTTTTTCTACGTACCCATTCAATATTTTCGGGCACGGTTGGGAGAACTATACGCCAACGTTAGAACAGCTACCATTTAAAGGTGATACAATAATTGGAAATGATGTTTGGATTGGAATGGATACTGTCATTATGCCCGGAATAAAAATAGGGGATGGTGCAATTATAGCAGCTAAATCAGTTATTACAAATGATGTAGAGCCTTACACGATCGTCGGTGGGAATCCTGGAAGGAAAATAAAAAAACGTTTTCCAGAAGAAATTGTTACCGAATTGCTAGAAATTAAATGGTGGGATTTCGACATCGAGATTATTTCTGCGCATATTGATGTGATCGTGAATGGAGATATAAAGAATTTAAGACATTTAAAAAATAATCTATGACAAGTAGTAAAATACTTCCAAGGTTTTAATATGAGGAGGAATACGAATGGCTCCGTTTATTCTATTGATTGTGTCATTCTTAATTTTTCGCTTGAGCGGTTTTCTTGGATTGTCTTATTTTGCTGACTGGGAAACTTCTTTACGATTTGCTGTTGCTCTAATGTTTATATTTACTGCAACGGCACATTGGGGAAAAAGACGTCCGGATCTTATTAAAATGGTCCCTCCATCTCTGTCAAATCCTGATTTCATCGTGACCATTACAGGGATATTCGAAATCGTAGGCGCCTTAGGTTTATTAATTCCCATCACTTCAACGATTGCTTCATTTGGTTTGGCACTCTTACTTATTGTAATGTTCCCAGCTAATATTCGCGCTGCACGAAAAGGGATCACCATTGGTGGAAGACCAAGCACTTCTCTTTTGCCACGAACGATTTTACAAATACTTTTTTTGATCGCTGTTATTTTGGCTGGATAAGTATTTCATAGGAAGGTTAAAGTGGAACGGTATTCTGATGGGGATTGAAATTTTGATGTTGAAAATACTAAAATTCAACATCAAAAAGCTATTGATGAATTTGTGCTCGTTCTCAGAGATTCTGCATTGATTCTTCATCTTAGTAAAGATGATGTTTAATCAAAATAAAGTTAGAAACACCTTTGAAGAATTGAAGGGTTTTAATATCTAAAATCAAAGTAAATTACCTTGTACTAACACGTACGGTAACAAAAAAGGATTATTGTCATTTCTGATGTTTTCCAGATTGTACAGTAAGGATGACAATAAACCATCAAGCATAGTGAACCATACCACCTGCAGAAAAAAAGCACAATTCCAATGCACAGAGGAATTGTGCTTTATAACTTAATAGTAACTTCTGTTCCATCTTTAAAGCTTGTTTCAAGCAACAGGAGACCTTTTTCCTTTGAAAGTTCCTTTAGCAAGAGCTTTAAATCATCCCAATTTATATAAGGGATTTGAAAATTCTTCTTTCCCTTTTGAATTGCACGATTTACAAGCACAAGGATTTTCTTTGAAGTGAGGATTCTAAGGGAAAAATGTAAAAAGGCATACGGGACTAGAATAATAAATCGTCTGGCTTTCACTTTAATTTTTATCTTTATCATTTTACTCAATAACAACCAGTACTTTGTCACCGTTTGCTGAGGTAATATCGACAATTTGTCCGTCCAATTCATTATCAATAGCTTCAATTAAAAGTTCAACATCTAAATCCTTTATATATTTCTCAGATTCAGGAAATTTTTCAGCGATATTTGTTCCGACCTTTAAAACAGCTTTTATGAGTTTTATTGGCAGATTAACATTAACATTGTCACCATCTTCTGAAGTAACACGGATTTTTAGCATTTTATTTAAGTAGGAACTAGAGGTTTGTTTATTTAGATTGACTTGATTACCGTTTTCTTGCAGTGCATTGATTAATTCAGCAGCCTTTTCTTTATCCAGCTTTCCTTCTTCAACCATTGTTAATATTCTTGAAATTTCCTCACTCATTTTAGGATTCCTCCCCATTTAATATCTTAATTGCTTCTTCGGCTGTTATTTCACCTTTCTCCAGCAGCAAAATTACTTTTTTACGATCAATTTTTTCAACCTTCTTAGTGGTAGGAAATCCTAGAGATGAGATGATGTCGTCTAATTTTCCACGAACGGTAGGATACGATATACCAAGTTCCTTTTCCACTTCTTTAATATTTCCACGGCACTTTAGAAAGGTTTCAATAAAACTAAGCTGTTCCTTGTTAAGCCTTGCAAATTTTGAGAGTTCAAATTCATTTTCAATTGTAGTATGACAATGAGTGCACTGTAGCTTTGTGATTTTTAATTGCTTACTACAAACAGGGCACTCTGAAATAAGAGGATACGCCATATTTCCCTCCTTTAGTATTTATAATTCAATCTTACATAAAGAGGTTGAAAAAGTAAATAGATAGATTAAAGAAATAAAAAAATATTCCAAAATATATTAAATAATTTAATTTACGAATTAATAAAATGAATACTAACCTTGCGATTGAATTAATTTCTAAGGAGAAGTCTCACACTATTCGCGTTCATTTCTAAAAAAAATTAAAAAAAATTAAAAAAATTTTGTCCGTGACGCTACCCGACGGTCACTACATCCCTATATATGAAATGACAGAGGTTTTTCGAAGTATGGACAACCTTTGAGAATCTTTTTAAGGGAGAGTAGAATCATGGAAAAACTTACTTTCGAAACAATTAAAACATATCAATCGTTCGAAAGCACAGAAGAGATGGATAAGGCTGTACGTGGATTTTTATATAAGCATAAATGGGAATTATCAGAAGGAGATTTAAAGGTGCTGCAACAAATTTGGCGACATTCTGTTAAAGTCATTGGCGTTTCCTTTGCGAAATATGAGTATATTGCTGAGCAGGCAAATGTAAGTCGCCGAACAGCAATGCGTGCTGTGAAGAAGTTTGTTGAGAAGGGGCTCATTAAAAAAATTCCTACTGCAAGAATGAACGGGAAGCAAGGGGTGAATATCCTTATTATTCAGCCTTTTGCATCAATTGATTCGTTAAAAACTGATGTGTCACCGCATGCTGTCACTCCAGCTGACACTCCTAATAAAACAGAGAAAAAGCAAGACTCACTCTGTGAGAAAGATCTAAAACCTAATAACGTTAAGAAAGAGATCGAGCCAACGGTTGAACAGTTAGATACGAGCTTTTTACCAGATACAGTTAATCCTCTATTTGTCAATGCAGCAAAACCATTTTTCTCTGCAATGGATATTTATCACCTTTGGAAACGAGTCATCCTTGTCTATAACAAAATGAAATTGCAAAAGGAGCTTGAAGATGTTATCGATCAGGTCATTTATGCATTTAAACAAACGGTATTTGCGAAAAAGCTCGGGTCTATTAAGTCATCGTTTGCAGGTTACTTTTACGGTGTGTTGTATTCCGTACTAGTTGTTGAAAAACGGAAGGAAATGAAAGGAAAATACTATGATTTCTTGGATGAACAGTACGAAGTATAGCATATCCCTTTTAAAGGACTTTTCAGCGACATTAGGAATTTGAAAACTCATTTAAAAGCAATGTGTGCTAATGTAAAAACCTATTAGGCAGCGAAGTATGAGGAGTAATTTTTACTAAATGTGAAGGATACATCTTAAGTATTTCTTAAAATAAGTTTTTGTATTCCAATCACCTTGTCCTCACTCTTTGAATACAATGTATGAAAAAGGTGATGATAATGAAGCTATTAACATTTTTAGCGAATTGGTATGATGCAAATCGGAAAAAGCATATAGAAAAAATGCGACTTGAGGGGAAATGTCCAATTTGTAAAGGCGTTGGCTTTGAAACGATTACTACCACATATATAGGACACACAGTTGAATGTCATTCATGCAATGGAACTGGTTTGTACACAGAATGGGAAAAATCGAACGTTTAACACTTCTGCTATGCAAACCTTCTGACAGAAATTGTGTTGGAAGGTTTTTTATTTAGCTTGGTTGTAAAAAAAGAAAAAAATAATGCTAGCGATACATATTAATGTTTTCCGTGGAGAAAATAAACGTGATTAAAAACTAATTTGAAAGGAAGGATTCACTTTGAATCGAAAATGGCTTCTTACGCTTGCGTCGATTATGATGTCTTTTATGGTAGCGGTCGGCTGTAATAATAATGAACCTGATCCGGCTCCAGCACCAGATGATGTATTAGAGGATGATAATAACAATAACAATAACAATGGTAACAATGGGGATACAACACCAGATACAAATGGTAATAACAATGATGGAGACAATACAGTACCTGGTGTTGATGAAAACGACACAATCAATAAAGATGATGAAAATGATGGGAATAGAGATCCAGAAGATGTCATTGAAGATCCACAAGATATGGGTGACGAAAATAGAAAGGATCAATAAAAAAGGTTCTTTGAAGGAAAAGTCCTCCGAAAAGAGGGCTTTTTCTTAATTACAATTCGGCAGGAATAAATTGGTATAATTTCAAATCAATTCGGTTATTTAAACCAATGATAATTCCTTCATCGGTCAGAAAGGTATATTGGGCATGGAACGCCTCAGGATCCTTCAGCGCAATTTCCCCCTTTGAATTCACAACTCTATGCCAAGGCAATTGGTGTTTTTCACTCATTGAATGAAGGATTCTTACAACCTGTCGGGCGCCTCTAGGACTTCCTGCTAGCCTTGCAATTTGTCCGTACGTCATGACAGTTCCAGGAGGAATATGTTTGATAATTCGTACTACGCGTTCTGTAAAGGGAAGCATTTCGAAACCTCTTTCATTAAAGCGATTAAGATGATACATTACCTTCAGTATTCATGGCAATTGCTTGTTTCTTATCCTGCGCAGTAGCAACGCGGAAAATCATTTCTAATTTAATTTCGTCCTCTTGAATACCGTGTGCATTACAAACACTTAATTGAAACTGTTTGTTATATTCAATCATCATCATAAGATCATTAATATCCGCAACACCAAAAACCTCTTTAACGACATCCTCATATTTTAACTCTTTACCAGTAGCGATTCTTTTTATCCCTGCTTCAGGGTTTTCCAAACAGTAAATCGTATCAGCATCTAAATTCATCCTTAACACCCTTTCCTTTTCCTAGTTAATCGAATGAAATTAGTTGCTTTCATTCGGCTTTTCTAAATACTATGGGGATTATTCATGAAGAAATGTGGAAATGAAGAGCCTTATTACTTTCATCCTATAAAATAGAGAAGATTCTTAAAATGTGGTGTTTTTCTTACAACATTCTATTCTATTATAGCATAGAAAAAGCTAGAACGCCTGAGTGGAAAATAATGGTGTTTTTCGATTGGTCATAAATAGTTTAAATTACCTAGTTGCATAGTTGGAGGAAATACGTTTAATATAACAGTCTTATTTTTTTACTGAGGTATTGTTCTTAAATTATTTGATCGTATTATCAATTCTTACATATAAAGGGGATTTATCTGTTCTGTGGAATATATATTTCATAATCTATTTTGGGGTGATGATTTTATGGATAGTGAACAGCGTAAAAAAATCATTGAAAAGTATCTTGAGTCTTACAATTCGTTTCATATCGAGCAAATGATAAAGCTTCTAGATAAAGAGATTGTATTTAGAAATTATTCCAATGGTGAATTGACTGCAGAAACAAAAGGTATAGATGAATTTAGAACGTTAGCTGAAAAGTCTGCGAAGGTTTTTTCTAATCGGCATCAGACAATGATCGATTATCAAGAAATCGATGACAGAGTAAAGATACAAATTGAGTATGAGGCAACCCTTGCAATGGATTTGCCAAACGGATTAAACCGTGGTGATAAGCTACAATTAAAAGGAACATCAATCTTTCGTTTTCATGATGGGAAGCTCTTATTGATTGAAGATTTTAGCTGAACTGTTGAAAAATGTTCGTTATGATAGAAAAAAAGCATTTTTATTTGGTTACAATCATTAGGAGATAGAGGTGAATGAATTGGGGAGTTACATAAAATAAGTCCTCTTGAAGCAGCACATCAATTTATCGATAAGTATTTTCCAAAATGTCAAGGAGCTTTATTAGCCGGGAGTGTTATTCGTGGTGAAGGAACAGAAACATCTGATCTTGACCTTGTTATTTTCGATCAAAGCGTTCGTTCATCTTATCGAGAGTCGTTACTAGATTTCGGCTGGGCTATTGAAGTCTTTGTGCATAATCTTACCTCATACCAACAATTTTTCGAAGATGACTGTAGGCGGGCAAGGCCATCCTTACCAACTATGGTATCAGAAGGAATAATTCTAAAGGATGATGGTGTAGTTGAATGCATTAAAAAGGAAGCGAAAAAGCTTTTAGTCAAAGGTCCAGAAGAATGGTCTCTTGAAACGATCAATACAAAGCGATATTTTATAACTGATGCACTTGAAGATTTTATCGGTTGTTCTAATCGTGGAGAGGAAATATTTATTGCCAATACACTTGCAGAGCTAGCAAGTGAATTCGTACTTAGAACAAATCGTAAATGGATGGGTGCATCGAAATGGACGGTTCGCTCGTTAAGAAAATATGATGAAGAATTCACAAAACAATTGATCGAGGCCTTTGATCGTTTTTACCGAACTGGCAGCAAAACGGCAGTAATTCAATTAGTAGATCATATTTTACAGCCCTATGGCGGACGGTTATTTGATGGTTTTTCTTTAGGGAAAAGCAATTTGGAGTAAAAGCGATATTTTTGAAATAGAAATGTATGGAATATTCAAGTTGAAAATGAGATAATCAACTTGAAGGAGCTGGTAATTATGGAACTTATTGTCGGTGTTTTATCTGTTATAAGTGACTTCTTATCGACATTGGCACTTTCAGTTAGTCATTTTTTTCGGGAAAAATATGACGCCTATAAAGCATCAAGATGAGGACTAATCGCTTTGATTAGTCCCTTTTTTGTATATAGCTTTTCTTTCGATTAAATCTAGCAAAAATAGAGTTACTTTTTTTGTAAATTTTCTTGGGTAGCTATGTTGATAGATAGGATAACGAGAACAAATAATTATTGCGTATTGGAGTGGAAAAATGAATAGACAAGAAAAAGTCATATATTTGATCCGTCATTGTGAGGCTAAGGGGCAAGAGCCTGAAGCGGCTTTAACAAATAATGGTTTAATGCAAGCGAAGGAGCTTGCACAATTTTTCTTAGATAAACCGATCAATTGTATCATATCAAGTCCATATACAAGAGCATTAAACTCGATAAAACCATTAGCAGAACAGCTAGGACGTACGATTCAAGTAGACGACCGGCTATCTGAAAGGATTCTATGTAAGGCACCAAATGAAAACTGGTTGGAAATGCTAAAGGCAACATTTGCGGATTTGGAGCTTACGTATGAAGGTGGAGAATCAAGTAAGGATGCGATGAATCGAGGTATTCATGTTATTAAGGAGTATTTACAAAAGGATGCAGAACATATAGCGATTGTTACTCATGGCAATTTAATGTCGTTAATCTTACACTCCTTTGATCAACGATTTGGATTTAATGAGTGGCGTCAGCTGACAAATCCCGATGTATATAAATTAACAGTTTTAGGGCATTCAGTTTATGTTGAGAGGATATGGGAGGCTTAAGAATAAGATTATTTATTTTACATTTTGGCAGCGCTTAAATGATCGTAGATAAAATGCTGAAATTTATATTGGAAAACAATTTTAGGAACCTATATGAGGAATCTAATAAACTACTATAGTCAATTTGATGAATGGGGCAGGCTTGACAGGGAGCCTATCGAATTTCAAGTAAATTGGTTTTACATAAAAAAATACTTACCAAAAATAGGGGAAATAATAGATATCGGGGCAGGACCAGGGAAATATTCAATTGAATTAGCTAAAGAAGGCTATGATGTGACACTTGTTGACCTGACACCTAAATTAGTTGAACAAGCAAAAAAGAAAGCGGAAGAGCTAGCGATAAACGATAAACTCAAAGATTTTCTTGTCGCAGATGCAAGGGAGCTAAATATGGTAGCGAGTGACCAGTTTAATGCTTCCCTAATGCTTGGCCCAATGTACCATTTACAGGATGAAGGTGACCGGGTAAAAGCGATCAAAGAGTTAAATAGAGTTACAAAAAAAGGAGGAATTATATTTGTTGCGTTTATGCCAAGAATCAGGCATATTTTTACGTCACTTTTATCACCTGAGAAATGGAAGCCAAATGATAGCATGGATGCAATAAATGATTTTTCGAAAACCGGTTGCTTCAATCATTTAGACGAAGGACGATTTACAGGTGCATACTATTTTAATATTGATGAAATGAAACCGTTTATGGAGGAGAACGGCTTTGAAACTCTTGAGCTATTAGGCTCAAATGTAGGGGCAATTTTGCATGAAGATAGCTGGGATTATTGGAAGGATAAAGGAGAAGAAGAAAAAATCATTCAATTCATTATGGAGCATGCAACAGATCCCTATATTCTGGGGGTTTCTAGTCATTTACTTTATATTGGGAGGAAAAAGTGAAAGTATCGTCTCTTATTCGATAAAATAGATAATTTCACTTAAGATGATTAAATAGTAGGAGAGAATCATGAAAATAATTGTTATATTGCTTATTTTAATGATTTTAGTTGCATGTAATGACGATGAACTTTCCCGCAAAACTCTTTTAACTACCGCGGAAGCTTCATGGGGATATGAATTTGTTCAAGTGGATAACAAAATTTACCGATTAACCAATAGTGAGGTTCATAAAAATGATGTCGGTGAATTTATTGGAGAGGTTACTAGAAATATAGTTGATGGTGATACAGACCCTGAACTCAATGTAGAGAATGGTGATTCAAATTCATTAAATCCTGGAACAAAGTTATATAGAAACATTGAAGGTGAACAGTCGATTATATATGAAAAGAACAAAACATTTTTTAAGGCAACTATGACTAAATGGTAGGGCATTAGTAATTTTGATACATGGTGGTAGCTTGTCATAAATGCAGAAGGAAGTGTATGGATGGTAGAAATAAAAGTGGAACATATCCATCCTCAATTACGGGAGCTTTTATCGTTCGCAACCTCAAAACAAAAGGTTGAAGGGATATACCAAACATATATTCAAACAGATGGTAGAAGGTTATATGGATTTATGTTAGAAGAGGATGTTATAGGCTGTATTGGAATTGAATTGCTAGGTCAAAATCGTTGTGAAATAAAGCATCTTGCTGTAATGCCGAATCATCGGGGGAAAGGAATAGGAAGCAAAATGATTCGGTATATCAAAGATGTACATGCTTTATCTGTTATATTTGCAGTGACCGATATAGAAGCTGTGAATTTTTATGAAAAGTGTGGATTTAAAATAACAAGCCTAGGTGAAAAGTACCCAGGGATAGTGCGTTTCAGATGTATTTTAAAGGTTTGATAGAAATCGAATCCGCCGGCGGAATGTATATATTAAAGGGAAATATTTAGATTGAATCATGTTTGTTTTAACAATAGATGAAATTATCGAACGAAACAAAGAAGTGTTGCTAGATTCTAGTAACAGGTAAATACAGGTATAGTGATTTTTTTCAAATGTCAGCTCCTCTAAATCTATTATTTGAAACTTTTTCCTTTTATTAACGTAATCTAGTAATGTCATTTATTTAGAAGAGGTGGATTTTTTGAAAACATTAAAAGTATTTTTTTGGATAACAGATGTAGGTTTTATCCTATATTGGTTCATTACATTATTACATATTATTCCTGACTCCTATCTTTTCAAAGATTATAACAATCCGATATTAAGTGCTTGGAATTGGTCATTCCTGCCATTAGATATCTTCATTTCAATAACTGGACTTACTAGTCTCTATTTTTATAAAAAAGGAAATCCAAATTGGAGTAAGATGGCACTGATTTCCTTGATTCTGACTTCCTGTTCCGGATTACAGGCGATATCGTTTTGGGCAATAAGGGGTGATTTTGATCCTTCATGGTGGATACCAAATCTTTATTTGCTAATCTATCCATTGTTTTTTATTCCGAAATTTTTTAAGCTTGACGATCGTTCATTAGGTTCCTGAATAATGGAGGAGAGAAAAAGGTGAGAACAATTGAAATGGTCCAAATTGTTGAAGAGAATATGGCTGAGGCAGGATGCTATTGTCTGCGGAGTAAGCCAAATTCAACAGGTTACATAAATAAGAACAAATGGCTTGTTGAGCGATTTAACGAAGGCTTAAAGTATGTAAAAATCATGGAGAATAACAAGCCAGCAGGGTTTATTGAATATGCGCCAATTGAATATTGTTCACGTGCAGTCTATGGGGAAAATTATCTCGTTATTCACTGCTTATGGGTAAATATTACGGGAAAAGGCTATGCTACAAAGCTGATTGAACAATGTATACAAGAGGCAAAGGAACGAAATAAAGCTGGTGTAATCGTCGTTACGAATCCTGACACCTCGTGGACACCTAGTAAGGAAATTTTTATGAAAAATAACTTTATTAAGGTTGATGAGGCACCATATGGATTTGAATTACTAGTTTATAAGCTAAAACATGCAGTTTCGCCATATTTCCCGAATAATTGGGATGAGCGACTTGAATCATTTAACGATTTAACAATCGTGCGTACACCGCAATGCCCATTTATCGATATTTCCACAGACAATATTGTGAAAGCAGCAAATCATTTAGGAATATCTTTAGAAATCATTGATTTAAAAACGAGAGAAGAATTACTGCGCATTTCCCCTACTCCATATGGTGTTTACGGAGTTATTTACAAGAATAAGTTAATTTCCTTTCATAGACTGACCGTTCACTCTGCAATGAAACGATTAAAGGAGCTAGTCTAATGGAACTTCATTTAAACGTATCTCAATGTAAAGCAGGTACGTTTTTTTATGTGAAAAATAGCGGTTCTCTACTTCAATATTAGATGAAGCAAAAAAATTGAGAAAAATAGGTAACGCAAGTGAAAGTAATTCGTCTATATTGAAAAGGAGGAATATGGATGAAATGGAATTTATTAAGCATCTTCGTTTTGCTTGGAACGTTGATAATGGGATGTTCAAATAATGGCTTATCAGGGGAAGAACCGCCGAAAGCAACGATACAAATTGCGAATAAAAGCTATCCTACAACACTTGGATCCTATTGTTGGCATTCAAAAGGGGAAGGTATATGTGTTGATACAGCTGGAACAGTCGACTTATTAGAGGGGAAAAAGCCGATTGAAGTAAAAGCGGGGGAACAGATAACGTTCGAAATGGATTATGAGCCAAAGCCAAATGAAATCCACGTTTCCAAAATATACAATAATAAAGAAACTGAAGTTCAGGCTGAAAATAACCGTTTTTCTGCACCTATGGAAAAAGGCATATATTATTATTCATATGCGATAGGTTGGATGGATGAAAAGCAGGAAAACGTATCAAATGGAGATGCCGTGTATGCATTTGTTATAGAGGTTAAGTAGGGAGATTAAACAAATCTCGTGAGTGAGGAGCGAGGGAAATGAAAATAATAGAGCTACCAATTAAATTTGAGTTTAATAGCCAAAAAAATTATCTTTATCCTAGTCTAATTATCGACAATAATGAATTAACCCTTGTAGATACAGGATATTCAAATTTTCTATCGTTAATAGAAAATGAAATCATAAAAAATCGTTATGAAATGAAGGATTTAAAAAATATCATTATTACACACTATGATGATGATCATATAGGTTCTTTATATGATTTTAAAGAGAAATATCCTTGGATAACTATAATAGCTAGTAAGGTGGAAGCCAAATACATTAGTGGAGAAATAAAGTCAGAGAGACTCGTTCAAGCTGAAGAAATACTTGAAAAAATGCCTGATGAAGAAATTGAGTTCGGCAAGCTTTTTATCCAGCAGTTAAAAAACTTGAAGCATGTTCCAATCGATGTAAAGGTACGTGATGGTGATATGATTTTAGATAACAAATGTAAAGTAATCGCTACCCCAGGGCATACATCTGGGCATATTTCATTATATTTCCCAAGCTTACATAGTGTTATAACAGGTGATGCCGCTGTGAATGAAAATCAAAAATTAATCATTGCTAACCCACATTTTTGTTTAGATATTGAGACTGCAGAAAAGTCTTTGGATAAAATTAAAAATCTTAAAGCAGATACCTACTATTGTTATCATGGTGGGAAATTTTCTTTATAAAATAAGAGCAAGATGAAAAAGTGGAAAGAAGTTTATTCATACTTTGTCGTAATAAAATATACGTTCATTTCCAAATGCTGTATAATTCGCATAGGGAGTGATTATAT
The DNA here is from genome assembly GCF_902829255.1 of Metabacillus niabensis. Lineage (GTDB taxonomy): Bacteria > Bacillota > Bacilli > Bacillales > Bacillaceae > Metabacillus > Metabacillus niabensis. The sequence continues at coordinate 110,745 of NZ_CADEPK010000012.1, forward strand.
GCTAGTAAAGATGAATCGTCAAGATTATGAATTATTAACACGTGTTGACCTTAGCAAAGGATGCTTTGAACCTCTTATTAATGTGTATAAAGCTAGAATGAAAGAGGAAACCAGTATTCCTATTTCCGAAATGAAAGAACAGTTTTACAAGCAACTAACCGAAGGGCAGCAAGCATTATTTATGTTTTATGTGTATTATCATCATGTCAGTAAATCAATTCCTGAGTTTTATTGGTGGAGCGCATATTTTATGGCTCAGCCGAAAAGTTGGTCAGCACTTAAAGCTAGTATAAAGTATTTTGATGATGATTCGTTCGTTTCATTGCTTGATAAAATTGAATTAGTACTAAAACGACATGATCACCCAGCTACATTAGAAGACTTTGCGATTACCCGTGAGCATCTGAATTTTAATAAAGAGCTCCAGGAATCAATCAATTCGTTATATGACGAGTTCATAAAAATTGCCCCGATGACTATTTGCAATATAAATAAGTATATTGAAAATAACCTTCAACAATTTGTTGAAATAAACAATTAGATAATTGATATTTAATTGAGGGGTGAAGATAAATAACTTCACCCTTTTACGATTGCTTGCACTTATAACCATGGCATTCGATTAGAAAAAGATGTACACCATTGTGAAAGTACCTATAAATAGAATTAGTCCCAGATGCGAATTCTTGGAACTCCTGCTGTTCTTAAGTAATCGAGTAACTGACCTGTATGGACTGATTCATGATAGGCAATACGTAGGAGCATGTCACCTAAATCTCTTATGTATCCTGAGTCAGAGCGGTCAATTTTTATCGTTTGTAAATCTTCTTCAGAGTATGACTGAACTGTGTCGATGAACTTAGCTCGATAAGGGTCTGCAAACTCCAATTCAGCATGAACTGTAGTAAATGGTCTGTTTTCAAAAGGGGAATTGAAGGCAGATAAACTCCCTCTATTTAAAAGGGCAAGATGGTAATAATGTTCACTTTCAAGTACATGTCGAATCATTTCAATACAGCTCATAGCTTCAGCATCAGGCTTCCAATGGAGCTTATCCTCATGGATAGATGTCCAAACCTTTATGCTTCTTCTTCTAACTTCATTAAAATTTAAAATAATTAAATCAATAGAATTCAAAGAACTCCCTCCTTTACTCGCTTATGAATATTATACACGAATATATGTTCGTTTCAATGTACTGTTGGGAAAATTTTCATACCCTTTTTAGAGCGCTCTATTAAATTTGAGTGTTGATTTCGTGAACGTCTGTGTGTCTCCCGTTGACACACTTCTCTAAGCAGAGGTCTCATGTCCTTCGCTTCAATCAATAAAAGCCATTGAAAAAGCTAATAATCAGCTTACATCTTTCCGTAATGTTCCATTTAAAGCAGGAATGTACAGAAAAATCGTTGAATTAATATAGTAAAAAAGGAGAAAAAACGTTGAAAAAAAGATTAACGATGCTTTTTCTTTTACTAAGCGTTGTCATCCAAACGGTTGGCTTAGCTATTGATTTTCCGTGGGAAGGAATCATTATTTGGTCATTATCGGTCATTTGTATCCTTGCTGCAGCGTATTTTACAAAATATTTGCCAACGGGAAAATCTGATAAATGAATTTTAGCTTATTTAATCCACGACTAGTGACATCTTGAGAACGGAAAAAGTGCATAAATAATTTGATTGGGGTGTAGGAAGTGGTTAGAAGAAGATAGATAGCCTCCTAAATAGAATATTAGATTGTTTTTAGGAGGCTATTTTACTTATAGGAGATGGATGAAGATGAAGCAAAATAAATATGATGATATTCAGTTTTTTTCAGAATATGAAAAAATGCCCCGCTCAGTTAAGGGACTTGAGGCTGCTGGTGAATGGCATGTTCTTAAAGCACTGCTGCCTAAGCTGAAAAATAAAAGTGTACTTGATTTAGGCTGTGGCTTCGGCTGGCATTGTAGGTACGCAAGGGAGCAACAAGCAAGCTCTGTTATCGGAGTTGATATTTCTGAAAAGATGCTACAAAAGGCACGTGAGAAAACGGATGATCCAGCGATTTCATATATTCAAATGCCGATAGAGGAAATAGACTTTTCAAACGGTCAATTTGATATCGTGCTCAGTTCGTTAGCTTTTCATTACATTCGGTCTTTTAGGGAAGTCTGCAAAAAGGTATATGATAGTCTAAAGCCTGAAGGTTCTTTTGTTTTTTCAGTAGAGCATCCAATTTTCACGTCACGAGATGAGCAAGACTGGTATTATGATGACAAAGGGAACAGATTGCATTGGGCAGTTGACCATTATCAATCAGAAGGAATTCGTGAAACAACATTTCTAACGAATAACGTCATAAAATATCACCGGACGATTTCAACTTATTTAAATGACGTAATGAAGGCTGGTTTTACGATTAGTGCTGTTGAAGAACCGATCCCTTCTGAGGAAATGCTAAACACGATACCTGACATGAAAGATGAACTTCGCAGACCTATGTTTTTAATGATTTCGGCAAAAAAGTAAAATGCAAGGCTAGATTGCTTTTCTTAGAAAAGAACGAAAATGGCGGCGGAGGATCCGTTGCCTTTTCTTACTATTGAGAGAAATAGATAAATATAAGACTTGCTGAGGATAAAGATATAAAACAATTAATAAGAATGGGGATAAAGGATGAATTTGATATTAGAAACTGAACGTTTAATTTTACAGCCTTTTAAAGAAGAAGATGCAATTAGAATTCGAGATTTAGCAAACGACAAAGTATTGGCGGATATCATCGGTCTTCCACATCCTTACGAATTAAAACATGCTAAGGAATGGATATCAATTCAACCAAAGCAAATAAACGAAGGGGACGAATACCCTTTAAAAATCGTTTGCAAGGAATTAAATGAAATAATCGGCACGATTACGTTAAGGGTTGATAAACATCATAATAAAGGTGAGCTCGGGTATTGGCTTGGGAAAGATTATTGGGGAAAAGGGTTTGCGACGGAAGCGGTAAAGAAGATAATCGAATTTGGATTTAACTTGAGCTTAAACAAAATTTGCGCATCAGCGATAACAAGAAACAACGCATCGAAAAAAGTATTAAAGAAGGCAGGCTTACAAAAGGAAGGAACATTAAGGCAAAATAAACGTTTGCAAAATACGTACGAGGATGTTGATGTGTATGGTCTTCTGCAAAACGAGTATAAACGTTGCAAGGCATAGTTAACAAACAGAAGGAGTTTACGTACAAGAATTCACAAAAAAAGATCTTCCTAGGTGGGAAGATCATCCGGTAAATTTCTTATTTAATAAATATAATAAGCT